>JBCCEL010000359.1:0-5928 GCA_039030315.1 Pseudomonadota bacterium | reverse complement strand
CCGCGGTGGAATTCATCATGCTGCGCCAAACCGTTCTCAATACGGCCAGAGCCATCGGCAGCCGCGAGCAACTTGCGCCCCTGGACAGTGCCAACCGGATCGTCAACCCCGGCCCCTTCGTCCCGCTGGGCGAAGCCGGCCACGTCTTCTGGCATGCCTTGGAAGCGCTTACGCGCATGTCGTTCTACGAAACCAGGCTGTCCGGCTTGCCCAACGTTTCGTTCACTGAGGCCGAAATGCCCGGACCGCCAAAATCATCGGCACGGACAGAGCTGGATGCGCAACTGGAGGACATAGCCTCCCGCTTCAAGCGGCAGCCTGCGGATCTTGCCCGCCGCTTCGCCTCGGGCGGCGGCTGGCTGGGCTGAGCTGCGCCGGCCGCCTCTCAGCCGGCCGCAAGCTTCTGGATGGTGTCGTACAGCGCTTTCGGAATCTGGACGCCCTCGGTCGGCGTGCGCCCGCGGGCCGCAACCCTTCGGTCTCCCGGCAGACGCACGCCGTCCTGGGAATACATCTCGGCAAACAGTTTTTCAGCATGATCCAGATAGCCGTCACCGCCGCCCAGCCGTCTGGGATCGAAGGCCAGGATCAGTTCGCCTCCGGTGGCCGCCATGCCGTCGCCATTGTCCGCCCGGCCCGCCTCGGCGCTGTAGACCTCGCCGATCAGCGGCCCGGCCAGCAGGTCGATCATGAGCGCGATGGCAGACCCCTTGTAGCCGCCGAACGGCAGCTGGGCACCTGCCAGGATGGCGTTGCCGTCCGTGGTCGGGTTTCCGTCGGCATCGATGCCGGCACCCTCCGGCACCGGCTTGCCGTCCCGCGCGTGGATCATGATCTCTCCGCGCGCCATTGCAGCCGAGGCCTGGTCGAAAGCCATGGGCGGCCCCTCCCGGCGCGGCCAGGCGAAGGACATGGGATTGGTGCCGAAGAAAGGAGACTTGCCGCCGGCGGCGGCGACATAGGGCGGGGAGGAGGTCACCGCCAGCGCCGCCAGGCCTTCCTCGGCCAGCGAGGAGGTCTCCGGCCAGAGTGCCGCGAAGTGGTGGGTTCGCGTGATGGCCAGGACCGCGATGCCCATTTCGCGCGCCGCATCGATGAGCGGCTGGCGTCCGGTCTTGAAGGCCAGGGGGGTGTAGCCCCGGTCCCCGTGCACCCGGATGGCGGCGGGGGTCAAATGCTCGACCGTCGGCCTGGCCCTGCCGTTCACCTTGCCGTTCTTGAGGCTGGTGACATGGCCGGGAAGACGGAAGACACCGTGGGACGTGGCATGGTCGCGTTCGGCACCGGTGATGTTGTCGGCGACTGCCCGGGCATTGGGTTCATCGCAGCCGTATTTCTGCAGGACAGTCATGCAGGTCTCGTGCACCTGCTCCAGGGTCATGTGGACAGTTTCCACGGGGGCCGTTCCTTTCACTTGCAAAGCTCTTGCAACGATATCGGAATAGAGCGGCCGCTGCCACTGTGCTAGGAGAGACCTTCCCTGCCGCCTGCCGGCACTCAGAAAGCGCCTTCATGTCCCGAACGCCTGCGGGCCTTCTCAACAACGCGCCGCTCCTGCTCGTCATGGTCACGCTCTTCTGGGGCGGGAATGCGGTTGCCGGAAAGCTCGCCGTCGGCCGTGTCTCTCCGCTGCTGCTGACAGAGTTCCGCTGGGTGATCACCGGGTCCATCCTGTTGCTGGTGGGCCGGCATCACCTGCGCCGCGACTGGCCGGTCATTCGCGAAAACCTGCCCAAGTTATTCACGATGGGCCTGACCGGCTTTGCCCTGTTCAACTTCTTCCTCTACTCCGCCCTCGTCCACACCACGGCGATCAACTCCACGATCATCCAGGCCGCCATGCCGATGTTCATCTTCATCCTGAGCTTCGTGGTGTTCCGTGTGGCAACCCACTGGGCCCAGGCGCTGGGCTATTCGGTGACGCTCATCGGCGTCCTGCTCGTCGCCCTCCAGGGCAACCTGACCCAGCTCACCGGCATTGAGGTCAATTACGGCGATCTGCTGATGGTCATCGCGGCCTTCATCTACAGCGCCTATTCGGTTTCCCTGCAGGCCAAGCCGGACATCCACTGGGTCAGCCAGCTCTTGGTCATGGCCATCAGCGCGGCCCTCATCTCCATCCCCTTTGTCATCTACGAGCACTGGTCCGGCGCGCTGATCTTCCCCTCAACACCGGAAGCCTGGGGCGTTGTGCTCTACACGGCCATCTTCCCGGCCATGCTGGCACAGGGCCTGTTCATCAAGGCGGTCGGCCTCACCAGCCCGAACAGGGCCGGCCTCTACCTCAATCTTGTCCCCATCTTCGGCGCCATCCTGGCCGTCCTGATCCTCGGCGAAGCCTTCCGCCTCTACCACGCCATCGCCCTAGTCCTCGTCATCGGCGGCATCTACCTGGCACAGAAGCTGGCTGGCCGCGTCGGCTGAGCGAGGTTATGCTCAGCGCATGAGCCCTGAAGAACGCAAGCTTCGTTCGGAGCACATCCTGAGTGAGCGGGGTTTTCCGGTAAATCCCGAGTTGCCGCTGGTGGAGGCCGAAAGCGACATCAGCCTGCGACCCCTCGACGAGATCGGGCCGCGACTGTTCTGCCTGTTTTTCCTGGTGGCGACTGCATTTGAGCCGGATGAAAAAGCCTTCGCACGTTACCTGCGGGAGCACGACTTCTGGCCCGACCTGACGCCCCGCGAGCTTGAGTTTTTCAAGGCTCCGGCTGCGGACGAGCAGTTCAGAGCCGATGCTTCATGGCGGATCGAGGCGCTGAACACACTGCTTTGGGCGAGCAGAGTTGTCGAGGATCTGCCTCCTCCATCCGCCACATGCACTTTGGATGAGCTTGCGCCCCTGTTTCCAACCAGCACCGAACCGCCGGAAAAGCTCCTCGACCGCCTGTCGCTGCGCCCAGTTTCCGAAATCCTCGACCTGTGCGACCTGACCTACCGCATGCACTGGGCGCTCAAAGAGGTCATGCTCCGCGGTGACGACCTTGATTTGCCGGCCGATGCGGGTATCGTCCACCAGCGCCACCATGCTCTGAACTGGCTTGTCCGATATGAAGACGAGGACTGGGATGAGGTTTCCTGCGACACTTGACGCTCCTGGGGAGGAGGCGAGATGAGAAAGTTGCTGGTCCTGTGCCTGCTGCTCCTGCCGACGGCAGCACATTCCCAAGACTATGGTGACGGGGTCACCGCACACAAGAACGGCCAAATCACCAAGGCTTTGTCGATCTGGACAAAACTGGCGGAAACCGGTGACGTTCTCTCACAAGCCAGCCTGGGCCTTGCCTATTTCCATCTCAAGACGGGAGACCGGAAAGCCAATCTCAAAAAAGCCTTCAAGTGGCTTTCGAAAGCCGCAGAGCGCGGGCAGAAAAACGCTCAGTACAATCTGGGATGGATGTATGCGCAAGGCATCCATGTCAGGAAAGGCCCGCGGAAAGCTCTCGATCTCTATCTCAAGGCCGCCAAACAGGGACACACCAACGCCCAGAACAACGTGGGCACCTACTACTATAATGGCTGGGGGACAAAGCGCGACTACAAGACGGCGTTCCACTGGCACAAGAAGGCCGCCGAGAAAGGACACGCGGGAGCGCAGAACGACGTCGCCCGCCACTATTACTTCGGGCACGGCGTCAAGAAGGATCTGAACCAGTCGTTTCAGTGGAACTTCAGATCCGCGCACCGCGGCAACCGCCACGGGCAGCTCAGCCTTGGAATCCACTACGCCAAGGGCTTCGGAACGCCGAAACATGATCTCAAGGCCTATATGTGGGTGAGCGTCAGCGTTCAGAACGGCGGAACGAAAACCGCGCGGGACATCCTGAAGTCGTTCCAGAGGCAACTGTCAAAAGAGCGCGTGCGACGGGGCCGTGCGATGGCAAAAAAGTGCCTTCGCAGCCGCTACAAACACTGCGGCTGAAGCGTCAGCCGTACTTGTGGGCGACGGGACCTCAACCCGGCTTGTCGGCGTAGCGCTCGAACTTGCTCTTGTCGAACACGAGAGGCTGCACCACGCCGCCGGCGGCTTCGAGCACGGCCATGACTTTCGGCTCGGCGAGCATGTTCTGCCAGACACGGTTCAGCAGGGGAAACTCGGCCGGAAGATCGATCTCCGCCAGCAGCGCATTGCGGATCTGCGGGACGAGGAAGCAGTCGGCGAGGCTGATCTCGTCGCCGACGGCGAACCGGCCCGAGCAGCCTTCCATGATCTTCTCGATTGCTCCGAATTCGCGCCGGATGAAATGCAGGCGCAAGGGATGGGCCGGCGGCGGCGCCTTGACCATGCCCCACTCGCCCATGGCCTGGATGATGAAGGGAATGTTCTGATAGGGCTGGATGTCGGCGGCGACGATCCACATGATCCGCCGCGCCTCGGCCCGGCCCCAGGCATCGTCCGGCAAAAGATGCCTGCCCTCGCCCGCGACCGTGTCTTCCAGATACTCGATGATGGGTCCGGTCTGGGTCATCTTGCGCCCGTCCGGCAGCAGCAGCACCGGCACGCGGCCTTCCGGATTGAAGGCGGTCAGGTCGGTCGTTCCCATGGCCTCGGTCACCGGATCGCCCGGCGGCAGGGTGAACACCAGAATGCCCCGGTGATCCGTCTCCAGGCCGGTTGACACGAGCTCAACCTTCTCGGCCGGTACGCCGCGAAGAGCCAGATACAACGTAACTCGCATGGAGGCGCTGGAGGCCGGGTGATAGAAGAGGCGAAGAGTGTGGTCTTTGGTCATTCGGCGGTCTACCAGATCATAAATCCGATGCATCGGATCACGAAACCGGGGCGCACTCAACCCGGAGCGTGACAAACAGGCAAAGGCATGGCGGACACGATCACATTGCGGAAGATCTCGGGCGTTCCCGATCCCGGCTCCGAGTTCCGGCTCGTGAGAGCGCAGGTTTCTGGCCGAGGAACCGGACTGTTTCTGTTCGGGCAGAGCAGGCTTGCCGCCTCCCGGCGAGGACACACCGCTCCGAACCTCGGATTGTTCGAGAAGACCAGGCTTCAGGCAAGAAACAGACTGTGCGTGGTGGAGTGCAGCGGTGCCGGCACAAACACCACGATGCTCGCAGGCCGGAAGTCAGCCGAACCGCTCATTGATGTCACCCGCAACGGCCAACTCGTGCTGATCGATGAAGACCAAATGGCCGGAAACTATCGCGACTACGGGGATACCCTGGCCGTGCTTGGCCCGGACGGCAACGAACTGCGCAGGTTTCCCGTGGGCGAAGGGCCCTGCGATCTGGCGGTCGATGAGCACGACCGGATCTGGATCTCGTACTTCCCGGAGTGGGATTACGGCGCGCCCCTAGACGGCAATCCTCAGGTCGACGGCTCCGGGCAATCATCGGAGAACTGCTTCGATCTCGACGGAAAGCTGATCTGGCAACGCGGCATCGAAAGGGATGACCACGGCTATCCCGTCTGCTCGGATGTCTTGAACGTGGGCGCCACCATGATCTTCGCCGATCGCCAAAGGTGCTGGTCCTGTGATGCTGAAACCAAGCAGATAACCGGAATGGACGGCCTGGAGAGCTCGTGCGAGGCCCTCGCCTGGGGACACACTCACTCTCTGGCCGCAGGCACCTGCAATTGCAGGACCGGCCTGCTCTACAGGTCTGCGTCAGGACAGATCGAGCCACCAAACCGGGTGGACCTCAGGCTCGAGGACGGCGAAACGGACAGCACCGGCAATTTCTATGCCCGCGGCAGCGTGCTGCACTACATCTCCCGCGCCGGCTGGTACCGCCTCGATATCAACGCGCTTGAATAGCCGGAAGCTACCTCAGCCCGCCGCAGAAGCGCTGGATCCTCTGGCACGCCTCCTCCAGCGCCTCCGTGGAGGTCGCATAGGAGATCCGGAAGTGCGGCGACAGACCGAAGGCCGAGCCCTGGACAGCGGCGACGCCTTCCTCTTCCAGCAAAGCCGT
>JBCCEL010000358.1:0-5944 GCA_039030315.1 Pseudomonadota bacterium | reverse complement strand
GGCAAACACACGCCTCAGACGTCACACCCGCGAAGACGGGTGTCCAGAGCCGATAGCCTGGAACTCCGCCGAAACATCACTGGATTCCCGCCTTCGAGCCCGAAAAATCCCCGGACTCATCCCAATTCGTCATTGCCGGGCTTGACCCGGCAATCCAGAGCGGAAAAGGACGTTGTCAATTTCATCTCATGAAATCAGCTAGTTACGGCGGGCCAACCGCTACCGAGCAAGCTACCCTGGATCACCGGGTCAAGCCCGGTGATGACGAGTTGGGGATGGAACGCCGCCCACGTAAATGCCTGCCCCCGGCGCGGAGGGGGCGTAGCGCACTGGTGCCAAGGGGTTTTTCGAGATCGCCCAAAGTTGAACCGGACCTTGGTGGGTCAAGCCCGAGGGCGAAACTCCGGAGGGTCCTCATGCAGTCCCGGAGACCGGGTCCAGGCGATCGCGTCTTCCAGCCTGTCATCGCCCCAGAACAGCTCATCTCCGACCCTGAAACTCGGAGCGCCGAAAATGCCGAAGCTGCGGGCCTGCTCCGTACGCTCACGCAGGGCTGACTTGATCTCATCGCTTTGCGACCGGTCGAGCCAATAAGCCGGATCGACGCCGCAGTCCTCCAGCGCACGGGCCAGGACGGCCGCATCGGCAATATCCTCGCCGCGCACGAACTGGGCGCAGAAAACGGCCCGGGCGAACGCGCCGCACCAGGGCTCATCAAGCGCGGCTGTCATGACCCGGGCCGCCCGGATCGGGTTCATCGGCCAGACGGCAGGCTGCGCGAAGGGCAGGCCATAGCGCGCCGAGCGCCGTTCCATGTCACGCCACATGTGCGCGCCCTTCACCGGATCAAGCACGAACGGAGATGTCTCCATGCCCTTGTCCCGGAAGATCGGCCCTAGGAGAAATGGCTTCCAGCTGAACCTGACATTGCCGGCACGCAGCAACTCCTCTGCCCGGGAGACCGTCAGGTAGGAGTAGGTGCTTGCGAACTCGAACCAGATCTCGAGGGTCATGAGAGCGCCCCCGCGCGCGCAATGGGCGTTCTGTTGTCAATCAGCTCTACCGTCGTGCGGCGCAGGACGTCGATCATCTCCGCGGCAACCGGAGAGGCGTTGCGCGCGCCCAGCAGCCTCAGCTCCACCGCGGGCAGCGCCGGCAACGTCGGCCAGTGCCCGACACTGACGATGTCATCGGGGACCCTGCGCCGCACTCTCACGCCGACACCGAAGCCCGACTGCAGCGCGGCCCAGACGGCGGCGAGGCTGGGTGTCGTCAGCACCGCCCGCCAGCGGCGGCCGGCCTTGTCGAAGGCAGCCAGCGCCAATTGCCTGAACAGGCAGGGATGGTTGAACAGGACCATGGGGACGAACGCACCCGCATCCGGCTCGGAGAATCCCTTATGCGCCAGCCACAGCAGGGGCAGCTCGCACAGGAGCTCCCCCTTCGCGCCCGCGCCTTTCGGACAGAAGGCGATGGCGGCATCCAGGCGGCCGGCCTCGATTTCATCGCTCAGGAGATCGTTGTTGCCGGCGCGCACCGTGACGTGGACGTCGGGGTGGGCCTCGCTGAACCTGTTCAGGGTGGCGGGCATCACGTCATCATAGAAGTCCTGGGGAAGACCCAGGCGGACGGTCTCCGGGGCCACGGCCGCCCCCATGGCCCGCGCCGCATCGTCGTTCAGGGCAATGATCCGCCGGGCATAGTCCGCAAAGGCCTCGCCGGCTTCGGTGGGCACCAGACCCCTGCCCTTTCTGGTGAAGAGCTGCACGCCGGCCTGCTGTTCCAGTTTCTTCAGCTGCATGCTGACCGCCGATTGCGAGCGGCCGAGTTCCACCGCCGCCCGCGCAAAACTTCCCTGTTCGATTCCGAAAACCACCGCGCGCAATGCATCGATATCGAAGTTTGTTATCATATCAGCTTTCCTGAACTGTCACTTTCGATATATTCGTTTTTCTGAATAATAGCATCCCGCTAATCTCCAGATCAAGACGAAGGCGAGCGGGACAATCCTGCCGCCCCGCCATTCACACCGATCGGAGATGCTTCATGCCAGCGGCGCACAAGTTCTCTTCTGCCTTCCATGCTCTCAAGGACCCGCGGGCCGTGCTGATCGCGGGGGCGCTTATCGTGCTCATCGCCATGGGCTCGCGACACGCATTCGGTCTCTTTCTCGGGCCGGTGACCCAGGAGCTTCAGGGCGTGGACCGGGAGACATTCGGATTTGCGATCGCCCTGCAGAACCTTGTCTGGGGACTGGCACAGCCCTTTGCCGGCGCGATCGCCGACCGCTTTGGCAGCGCACGGGTGATCATCATTGGCGGCGCGCTCTATGCGGGCGGGCTGATCATCGCTTCGGCCAGTTCGACGGCGCTCGGCCTGACGCTTGGTTTCGGCCTGTTTGTCGGATTGGGATTGAGCGCAACAACCTTCGCCGTGGTTCTGGGCGCGGTCGGACGGCGCTTTCCGCCCGAACGGCGCTCGACCGCGCTCGGCCTTGCCTCCCTTGGCGGATCGGTCGGCATCTTCCTGTCGGTCCCGGTCACGCTCAGCCTGATCGAGGCGTTCAACTGGCAGATTGCCTTTGTCAGCCTGGCGCTGATTGCTCTGACCATGTGCCTGATGGGACCCCTGCTCAGCGGAAAGTCACCGGGAGCCGACAGGCCCGAACAATCACTCGGCGCAGCCCTCACGGAAGCCCTCGCACACAGGGGCTTCATGCTGCTCGTGCTCGGCTTCTTTGTCTGCGGGTTTCAGCTTGCCTTCATCGGCACGCATCTGCCCGCCTATCTCGCCGACCGGCAGCTGGAGGCATGGCTCGGGGGCGCCGCGCTGGCCACCATCGGTGCCGCGAACATTGTCGGGACGTTCGCCTGCGGCGCGCTTGGCGACCGGGTGAGCAAGAAGAACGTCCTGACCGTGCTCTACCTGGTTCGCGCGGGCGCGGTGGCCCTGTTCGTCATGACGCCGCCATCGGCCGTTTCCACGCTGGTGTTTTCGGTCGTGATCGGCCTGACCTGGCTCGGCACCGTTCCGTTGACGAGCGGCATCGTGGCCCAGATCTTCGGGCCGCGCTATCTCGCAACCCTTGTCGGTGTCGTGTTCCTGATGCACCAGCTCGGCAGCTTCCTCGGCGCATGGCTGGGCGGTCTGGCCTTCGAGCGGACCGGCTCCTACGATGTCATCTGGTGGTGTGTCGTCCTGACCGGCGTTCTCGCCGCCCTGCTGCACTGGCCGATAGACGAACGGCCAATTGCCGAGCCGGATCATGGCGAACTGGCGGCGCAGTCGCATGGCTGACCGCTGGACCCGGGGACTGGTTGGTTTGAGTCTTGCGGCAGGTCTCATCTGCCTCTGGCTCCTGGCGGCGAATGCCCATAGTCGGAGTTTCATGGACAGTGCTGGCCTGCGGTTCGTTTGCCGCGTCGTGCCCGCAGAACCTGATACTGATTTGGCTTCGACGAAGGAGGGTGCAAATGGCGCAAGATGGACCTGAAGCGGGAATGATCCTGAGACTGTTCACGGTCCAGGCCAGGCAGGACTGTGTGGAAGAACTCCTCGCCAAGTTCGCAACAACATCTGCGGAGGTCGTCCAGAACGAACCCGGCAACGAGGGGTACTTCTTTGGCAAGGGCGTCGCCCGGGATGACGGCACCGTCATCTTCGCCTCGCTCTGGAAAGACCTGGACGCCGTAAAGGAACGGTTCGGCGCCGACTGGCAGGTCTCTTTCCTGCCCCCGGGCTACGAAGCCCTCATCGACGACTGCTCAGTCACCCACATCCAGCTGAACCCCGGCTGGCGGATGGAGATGGAGGGGTAGCTGCCGCGCCGTTTCAGCCGTGGTTTGCCGGTTGTCAGGGATTTGGCCAGGGGCCTGCCCAGCCGCCCTGGGCCTCCGGGTCAAGCCCACTGCTGTCCGATTTAACTTTGCTACATTTCGAAAAGCCCATTGAGGCCAATGCCTTGTGACCCGTCACGGTAGGAGGAACAGGTTTCCGAATCCGGGGATGATCCACCCCCACTCGTCATCACCGGGCTTGACCCGGTGATCCAGAGCAGCTTGCTCGATGATGGAGGATCAATCGTAACAATCTGATATTAAGAGATAAACTCACATCACGCTCTACCGCTCTGGATTGCCGGGTCAAGCCCGGCAATGACAATGAGGGGGTATTTTCCAGTCAACCGGACAGCTGTGGGTCAAGCCCAGGGACGACAGATTGGGAAGGCGCGTTTGCAATTCCCAACAGGATTTTCCGCAGGCGCCCGAAGGAACCCGACGATCGCGCATCAGACACTTCAGTGCAGATAAACCAGCAGGTACCCCGTCAGGAGCACGGCGACGAGGAGGGTGGTGATGCTGATGGGCCAGGACTGGGCGAAGAAGCCCTGGGCATCGCGGTCCTCGGCGCTTGCCCCGCCAAAGTGCTTCCTGATGAAGCCCTGGCCCGCCGAGAGCCCGGCGCCTACGTCTTTCTGGAAGTCGCCGCCGGCCTTCTGGAAGGCGTCGTAGAGGATGGTGCCGGCGCGGGCGAAGAGGACCCGCCAGAGCCAGTCGGTGTCCAGGCTGATGGTCAGCGTGCGCTTCATCAGCGGCAGCAGGAGGAAGAAGGCCAGGCCTGAGAACAGGAGCAGCTGCAGGTAGAACAGCACCTTGCCGATCTTGTAGGCCTCGTACTCCACCGGGAAAGGCAGGAACTGATAGAAGAAATTCGGGAACATGCCGATCAGGAGGCAGAGCGCGGAGAAAAAGATCATGGCGGCCGCCATGTTCCATGGCGCATCCTTGGGTCTGAGGCCGGAATCCTTCTGGAAGAAGACAAACCAGGGGAACTTGATGCCGGCGTGGAGGAAGACGCCTGCCGACGCCGCTGCGAGAAGCATGTAGACGGTCGCCAGCTGCTGATCCGCCGCTGCCTGCGAGATCATGGTCTTGGTGGTGAAGCCGGAGGTCAGCGGGAAGCCGGAAATCGCCAGCGCGCCGATGATGCCGCAGATGCAGGTGATCGGCATGGTGCGGAACAGCCCGCCAAGATCGGTACACTTGCTGAAGCCGGTCCGGTAGACCACCACGCCGGCACTCATGAAGAGGAGCGCCTTGTAGATGATGTGCGCGAACGCATGGGCCGAGGCCCCGTTGAGCGCCATTTCCGTGCCGATGCCGACCGCGCAGACCATGAAGCCGACCTGGTTGACGATGGAATAGGCGAGAATGCGCCGGGCATCGTTCTCCAGCAGGGCATAGATGATGCCGTACATCACCATGTAGAGACCGACGAAGATGAGAACGGGCTCGCCGGGGAAGAGCATGATGAGAGCGAGCACGGCGGTCTTTGTGGTGAACGCCGAGAGGAAGACCGAGCCGGTCGGGCTGGCCTCGGGATAGGCGTCGGTCAGCCAGGCGGAGACCGGGGGCGCGGCGGCGTTGATCAGGATACCGATCAGGATCAGCCAGGTCGCGAGGTCTTCGGCCAGCATGGGCCGCACATCAACGGACCCGGTGATCACGATCAGATCGACAATGCCGACCTTCAGGATGATACCGCCCAACAGGTGCATCACCGCATAGCGAATGCCTGCAGCCCTCGCCGCGGGCGTTCCGCCCGACCACACCACGATGGTGGAAAACAGGGCCATGAACTCCCAGTAGAGGAAGAAGGTGATGAGATCGCCGGCAAAGCTCACCCCGACCGCACCTGCAGCATAGGCATAGGCAGCGGCCAGCTCATGCCACTTGGCGTGACGGAAAGCGTAAAGCCCGCCGCCGAACGCCATCAGCGCGAAGATGGTTGCGAAGAGGCGCCGGACCGGACTGCCTTCCAGAGGCTGGATTTCGTAGCCCAGGAAGGTGACCGTGGTCACGACACCGTCAGGCACGAACCAGATTTCGACCAACGCGATCAGCGGTGCGATCAGCACGATCGCCGAGCGCACATGGCCTTTTGT
>JBCCEL010000357.1:0-5970 GCA_039030315.1 Pseudomonadota bacterium | reverse complement strand
GGTTATTCTCGGGATACATGTAGGGGGAGGAGGTGTAGAAGATGCTCCTGACGTTGCGTTTGTGTCAGGGATCCACGACGTTCAGGTTGATGGTCGCGGAATTGTGCATCACATCCGCATCGTGCTCGCCGGTGAAGATGTAACCGGCACCGCCCATGTCTGCCGCGAGCTGGTAGACCTCGTCAAAGCTCTGATCGACGACGGAGCGCACGAAGCTCTGCTCGCGCAGATCGCCGACAGCGAAATCGTCAGCGTCGGTGGCGGAGAACTCCGGGAACTTCAGGTCCACGCCGCGCACCCAGTTGCCTTCGGCCTTGAGGCGGCGGACGAGATGGTGACCGATGAATCCGCCTGCGCCACAGACGAGAATGCGTTTGGGTTGTGTCATGTTCCAGGCCTCATGGTCTTGGTTCTATGTCTTGTGCGGGTGATGGGGTCCGCAGGATGTTCAGTGCCGGGCGTGCGCAGGGGTTGCCGGGACCGCCGGCGGTTGGGAAACGTATGCGGCCGCGTGTGTGCCGGCAGGGACTGTCTGTCCTCCCAGTGCTGTGAAGACCTGCGGCTGTGGTGCGGCTGGAGCAGCGGCGTGCGGATACGTGGCGCCGCCGGTATTGACGGCCGCGGGTGCGGTGGTCGCTTCGCGGCGCCCCTTGAAGACGTTGTGCAGAAAGGCGGCCAGAACCCCGAGGGAAAGTCCCAAACCAATCGCTGCAGCGAGCAGCATGAAGACCCGGGGATGGCTTGGCTTGGAGGGCGCGAAAGCGGCCGAGATGATGCGGGCCGTGCTGCTCGGGATATCCACCTGTTCCCAGGCTTCCTTGGAGCGCCGCAGGAAGTTTTCATAGACTGTCCGGCTGGTGGCGGCCTCACGTTCCAGTTCCCGCAACTGGACTGTGTCTGAGTTCGACGTGGCGACCTGACCTTCGAGTTCGGCAACTTCGCTCCTGAGAGATGACGTCTTCTCCTGCGCTGTCTTGTGGGCAACGTCCAGCCGGTTGAGGATCCGCGAATACTCCTGTCTCAGCGATGCCCTGAGCGCCGCCTTGCGCTGCCGGACACCCTTCAGTGTGGGGTGAGACTGAAGGTAGACGGACTTCAGGGCGGCTTCCTGGGATTCCAGCCCGGCCAGCCGGGTCTGCAGTTGTGACATGACCGTGGATTCCCCGATCTCCGACAAACGGATTCCCGAACCGTCTTCTGCCTGGATCGCTGCGCGGAGCTGGTTGCGCCGGGCCAGAGTGGTCTGCACCTCGGTCCGGGCGGCGGAAAGCTCACGGTTGAGGTCGCTCAGCTGCTGCTCCACCAGCAGGGTTTCCTTGGCGTCGATGAGTTTGTTCTCACGTCTGTAGGTTTCGACCGCCTTGGCCGAGTTGTTCGCAGCGGTGCGAAGCTCTTCCAGCTTTGAGGACAGGATCGTAGCGGCCTCACGAGTGGTGCTTGAAGCCGCGCTGTTGACCTCTGAAATGTAAATCCATGCGATCCTGTTGGCGATCCGAGAAGCCTTCTCCGCCTTCTTGGCTCTGACCGTGACGCTGATGACATAGGTGTTGCGCTGACGCTCCACCGTGACGCGCTTGCGCAGGGTGCCGAGTGTGCGGTCGTAGGGACTTGTCTTTTTCCAGAGCGATTGCTGGGGACCATAGATCACTGACTTCACGAGGGTCTTGACCATCTCGATGAAGAACGGTGCCTCGCCGCCGGCAAACTCCGGGTCTTCGGTAAGGTTCTCCCACCGGATCAGGGCATCGGCCACCTTCTGAGAGTTGAGAACCTCAACCTGGCTTTCGAGCAGAAGTGTATCCGCACCGGCTGCTGAAGAGCCGAGCCCCGTCGGTGTGATCTCGCTTTCGACGGTCTGCCGCTGCCTGGGATCGATGAGGATTTCCACCCTGGCGCTGTAGAGTGGAGTGGTGGTCCAGATGTAGCCGAGCACCCCGATCACGGTCAGTGCAGCAACCAGCGCCACGATGTGTAGCCGGCGCAGCACGATCAGCATGAAATCGCGCATCTCATCGCCGAGTTGTGTGCCGTCTGTGTAACCGTGAGCGCCGGGCTGTCCGCGGTGACTTGTCTGTGGATTTATGCTCATGAACCGCTCTTCAGTTTCCTGACGGTGATCTGCGGATCCGCGGTATTGATGAACATTCACCACGCCTCGGATCTCCGGTGTTAACCAAAGATTATCAGTTCGCTGCTCCGGTTGAATATAAAGATAAACTTGTGCTTAATGCTCGAATTTGATTCAAAATTTATAATTCTCATCTTCTTTATCTTGTTTTTATTTTGATCTGCATTCATTCCATGGCGTGGAGAGGTGAGCGAGTCCTGTTGTAGCCGTCTTCGAGGCGGATGATGTCATCCTCGCCGAGATAGGCGCCTGTCTGGATCTCGATCAGGATAAGCGGCTCGCTGCCGGGGTTCGACAGCCTGTGAACGGTGCCGAGTGGCACGTAGGTGGATTGATTGGCGCCAAGACGCCAGGTGCGCTTGCCGACCGTGACCTCGGCAGTTCCGGCGACAACGACCCAGTGCTCGGCCCGGTGCCGGTGTTTCTGCAAGGACAGGGAGGCGCCGGGTTTCACCGTAATCCGCTTGACCTGGTAGTCCGGACCGGCATCCAGGCCTTCGTAGTTCCCCCATGGACGAAAGATCTGCGGGGCCTCATGGGCTTCCTTTCGTCCTTGCGCGTTCAACCGTTGAACCAGTTGTTTGACGTTCTGCGCTTCCGATTTGTGCGCCACAAGCAGGCTGTCCCGGGTTGAAACCACGATGTGATCGGCGAGACCGATTAGCGTTGTCAGGCGATCCTCGGAATGGACCAGATTGTTTCTGGAATTCACGAGATCGACCTCGCCGGCGATCGAGTTGCCGTTGCGGTCCTGGTCCAGAAGGTCTGCGACGGAATCCCAGCTGCCTACATCCGACCAGACGTAGGAAACCGGCAGCACGGCTGCCCGGTCCGTCTTTTCCATGACGGCGTAATCGACTGAAATGGCGGGAGCTTTCGCGAATGACGCCTCGTCGAGGCAAACGAATCCAAGATCCGCATAAGAACCTGAGAGTGCGTGCTCGGCCGCATCCAAAACGTCCGGCTGCAGGCGTTCCAATTCGCCCAGAAAGGTCTTGGCCTGGAGCAGAAAGTTCCCGCTGTTCCAGAGATAGCCGTCGGCGACATAGCCTTGTGCGGTGGCGGCGTCTGGCTTCTCGACGAAGGATTCCACCTTGAAGGCGGCGTCAAGCTGACCGCCCGGAGCGATGTAGCCATATCCGGTGGCCGGCGCATCGGGCCTGATCCCGAAGGCGATGAGATATCCGTCTCTTGCATCGCCGGAAGCTGCCTGAACAGCATCTGCGAAAGCCTGGGCATCTGGCAGGTGGTGGTCGGCAGCAAGGGCCAGCACCAGCGCATCGGGATTGCGGGCGTAGGCCTGCATGGCGCCGACTGCGATGGCGGCGCAGCTGTTGCGTGCGACCGGTTCAAGCAGAACGTCTGCGTGCGAGTGGATGCTCGCCAGGTCCTCTGCGAGCAGGAAACGGTGGTTGTGGGAGCCGACGACGATGGGCCGTGCGTCGAAGACCGGTCCCCGGCAACGGAGGACGGTTTCCTGGAACAGCGAGCGTTTTGAGCCGAACGGTACGAACTGCTTCGGTTTGCAGGTGCGTGACACGGGCCATAGCCGGGTGCCCGAGCCGCCCGACAGGATCAGGGGAATGACTTGAGCAACATTCTTCATACGCGTTACCGCCGGCTTCAAATCTCCGGACCGGTCTCCCGATTCTGTCTCAATCCATGCAAAGCGCGGGGCTCGCAAGCTTCGTGCCAGTGGCGCAGGGGCTCTTGGCCGTTGGACAGGCACGATTGTTGCTCTTCTGGGGACCGGCTGCCCTTCGGGTTTGCCGGATTGGGACACGAGGCGTCATCGAAGTGGAAACTGAGGCGAGAAGAGCAGGGCGAAAGCCAGCGGTCAGAGACACGCGCGAGCCCCAGCACGGGGCGCAGGCCTCTGTCAGCCCGGGCTTGCGCGCGCGTCTCCCCGAGCGCGATCTAGGCCGTCCGCGGATATCGAGGACGGACGTATCCACGGCGCCGGAATTCCTGGCACCGGTTCCGGTGCCGGCGGCTGAGGATGATTCTGCCCTGCCGAGACGCATCAAGATCCTGCTTGACAGGTTGATCGCGGCCACAGCGATGATCGCGCTGGCGCCGATGCTCATGCTGATCGCTCTGGCCATCAAGCTCGAAAGCCGTGGACCAGTCGTATTCCGCCAGGAACGGCATGGCCGGAAGATGGAACTCTTTACCATCTACAAGTTCCGAACGATGCATGTGACGTCCGAGGTCCGTGGTTTCGTTCAGGCAACGCGCGGGGATGACAGAACCACAAGAGTTGGCCGGCTTCTGCGGCGCGCAAGCCTTGATGAGCTTCCGCAGCTCTACAACGTGCTGCGCGGGGACATGTCGCTGGTGGGGCCGCGGCCACATCCGGTCGATCTGGATGCGCGCTACCTTGGCGTGCTCCCGAGATACGCAGAGCGCTACAGCGTCAGACCAGGCATTACCGGATGGGCGCAGATCCAGGGTTATCGTGGCCCGACCGAGGTGGAGGGCTCCATGGAGGCCCGGCTGGAAAGCGATCTCTACTATGCGGAGAACTGGTCGATCTGGCTGGACCTCAAGATCATGCTGGTCACACCCTTTTTCGGCATTTTCGGCAAGAACGCGTTCTAACTTTTCCCAGCTTCGCGTCGGTGCGGCGAGAACTCTTTGAGGGCGCCGGAATTTGTTCTAGGCTGCGGTGACCGTCAATTGAGCGTCACCGGAGGGAACAGTGCAGAAAGACAGAATGCCAGGCAAAGCTGCGGTCTCCACCGGCGATGCGCCACGGTCGACCGGGACCCACAGCCAGGCAATCAAGGCCAACGGGTTTGTCTTTCTGACCGGCCAGACGGGGCGGAATCCTGAAACCGGCGAACTGGAGCAGGGGCTTGAGGCCCAGACCCGCCGGGTGCTCAGCAATGTCGAGGCGATACTGGAGGCGGCCGGCTGCTCGCAGGCGGATATTGTCCGCGTCGTGCTTCTGATGGAGCGCATCGAGGATTTCAAGGCAATTGACGATATCTACCGCGCCTGGCTGCCGCCGCGGGAGGAGGTGCCCTATCCGGTGCGGACCGCGTCGGGCGGAATGCAGTTGCCAGCGGGCGCAAAACTCCTGCTTGAAGTCACCGCGCTAGAACCGCAATAGCCGGTGAGTGTGCACGACAACACCCAAGGACCGGGCGATAGAGGAGGAACAGGGGATCTGGATCTCCAGCCGGCGGTTTCGGTCGTCATCCCTTGCCGCGATGCGGCCGGAACGGTGGTTGATGCCCTGGCTTCGGCTCAGACTCAGGAGGGCTGCCGGGTCGAGATCATCTGTATCGATGACGGTTCGGGTGACATGACCTCAGATCTGCTTAAGCAGGAATGCGCAAAAGGGGCGTTCAGGCTTCTCAGGCTGACGCCGTCCCGGGGCGCACCGGCGGCGCGGAATGCCGGCCTCAACGAAGCCACAGGCCGGGCCGTGCAGTTCCTGGATGCGGACGACGTTCTGCTGCCCGGCAAGCTCGCGCGTCAGCTGGCGCTTCTGGACAGGACCGGTGCGGACTTTGTGGCGGGTAGCTATGAGCGGCAGGACATGCAGGGCGATGTGACGATGCATTCGCCCGAGCCCGACATCTGGGCCGGTCTCATCGCATCGCGTCTGGGACGCACCAGTTCCAATCTCTACCGGACCGACGCGCTCCGCCGGATCGGAGGCTGGACCGAGGACCAGAAGAGCAGCCAGGAGTACGAGCTGATGTTCCGCCTCCTCAAAGCCGGGGCTGAAGTGGTGCCGGATCCTGTTCCCGGCGCGCGGTTGCGCGTGAGCCGGAACAGCATCTCCAGTACAAATCTTGCAGAAAATGCAAAAAGATTTCTTCAGTTGCGCG
>JBCCEL010000356.1:0-5982 GCA_039030315.1 Pseudomonadota bacterium | reverse complement strand
GCGTGACCGGGCCGGAGCAATCGTGGAACGCAATCGGCAGGGCGTAAGCCTCAGCCAGCGCTGCCGCCTTCTTGGCGAAAGTGATGCCGCCGCCCCAGGTGACATCGATGATCGGCACGGAGACGCCGCTGTCCGCAACCATGGTCTTGATCTGCCCAAGCGCACCAAGGGTCTCCCCGCCCGCGATCGGTGCAGATGTAGCGGCCGCCACTTCTGAGACCTCCTCGATACGGTCCATCCAGATCGGGTCTTCGATCCAATCCGGACCGATATCCTCCAGGGCGCTCGCGATCTTCCTGGCGGCAGGAACTGTCCACAGACCGTGGAGTTCCGCCTTGATGGCCATCTTGTCACCGTGGACATTGCGGATCGCCTCGAAAGGTTCCAGCGCCCGCTTCAGGTCTTCGGTAGAGATGTCCGCTCCGTCTGCCGCCCCCTCGGCGAAATCGAACGGCCAGATCTTCATGGAGCTGATCCCCATCTCGAGCAGCTCAGCCGCAAGTTCATCGGCATTATTCATGAAGGCATCGAGGTCCTCGAAGCGCTGTCCTCTGAGGTCACCATCGCCCCCCAGTCCGAAATTCCGCGGCCGGACGTCCGCTGTCTTCGAGACATAGTCCGGGCCGGCGCAGGTGTTGTACACCCTGATGGCATCCCTGAACGGCCCGCCCAGAAGGTGGCATATTGGACGGCCAGCGGCCTTTCCCGCAATGTCCCACAAGGCGACATCGACAGCCGACACAGCCCGCATCTCGGCTCCGGTTCCGAAAAACCCGGCATACGGCGTGACCTTTCGCGTCAGCCGCTCGATGCCGACGGCCTCTTCACCGATCAACAGAGGCGCAATGCGGTCGTGGATATCCGCCTCGATCGCCGCCGCTCCGAACCAGCTTTCGCCCAGACCGGTAATGCCTTCGGAGGTGTGAATCTGCACCCAGATGACGTTCGGCCGCTCAGCAACACGGACGGTGTCAAGAGAGGTAATCTGCATGTCAAAATTCACCCTGCGTCGTTGCGTTGATAGAGCACCACCGGTCCGGTCTGGAATGGCGTCAGAAGGACACCCAGATAGCCTTCAAGGTCAAAGCCCGGCAAGGCTTCCAGCCATGTCTGACACAGTTTGAACCCATCCATCTCCTCGTCAAGCATCCAGCGGCTCACTCCCCCACGTTCGTCGAACGCGATTTCGAGGCCCACCACGTCGTAGGTGAAGAGGTCCATCTTGAAGGCGCTGACCTTGATGATTTCACCAAGATCGAGGGTCTGGCAGACGCCGTCATCACTCAAAAGGCGCAGCTTGCGGTCGTCAATCCTGATTTTGAACCTGGGCCTGGATGATCTGGACATGGTTAGCTCCAAGCTGACCACAAACCAGCGTTCAACACCAGCTCATCGCGGGCGCCGGCTCCTAACCGCCTGTCGGCGACAGGTAGCGAGTGAGGAAGGATCTGACCTCCTCGATTGCCCGGGCCTGGGCGGAGCGGGAAAAGCCAAGCGTCCCTCCACCGGCGGCAAACCCGTCCGGGTTGATCTCCTGACCCACGAAGCGCGGCGCGCCGAAGGCTTCAATGTCGAAGCCGTGCACCGCATCGGGATAGAGCCTGAACTCAACGGATACCCGGTCATTGGCGGTCAGCCGCGCCATCCTTGCGCAGACGTGCGGGTCCACCCAGTCATCCTTGCCGGCGGAAAGCACCAGGATGGGCCCTTCATGAGGACCGCGGGCAAACGAGCAGAAGGGGTAGACGGCGATGGCGGCGGCAAACCTTTCGGTGAAGAACTGCGCCGCCCCTTCCGGGTTGAACACGCTGAGCGGGATCATGCCCAATCGCGACCAGGCGATGAGCCCGATCCGGTCCGGCAGAATGCGCGGATGTGCTTGCATAAACTTCAGCGCGCCATAGGCTGCAAGCGCCCCCTCCTTCCAGTCGAGCGACGCAACCTTGTTGTCCACCGGCTGAAAATCCGGCGGCTGGCACCTGGAGAACATGAGCGTGGCATAGCCCCAGGCGTGCAGCCGATCTGTCCATGGTTGGTAGTACCGGCTGTCGTGACAGGTCCGCACAAGGACAACCGCAGGAACCCGTCCTTCTCCCGGCGGAACAATGAGCGCTGCGGAAAGCTTCCGGCCAGCCGGATTCGTATGCCCGGCCGGCAGGCGGGCCTTCTGGAAGCTGGTCAGCGGCGCACGCGGGATCTCGAAGACGACGGTTTTGCGGTTCTCCTCAGCGAACAGGTCAACCGGCGCAAACAGCGACACGATCAGAACCAAGGCAACAAACCTGCTCATACCCATTTCAGAACCTCCATCTGCCCAACCAGCATGTCCTTGAACGCGATGAGGTACTTGGTGAGATGGGCCCGCATGGCTTCCGCGGCGCGCTCCGGCTCGTTGCGCTTTACCGCCGTCAGAAGTTCGGTCAGGCCGCTGGCATCCATCTCTTCTTCGAGGCCGTGCCGCCGGTAGAAATGCCAGCAGCGCGCCGTATGAGCACGCAGCGTTCGCACCTGGCGGGCAATATGATCATTGCCGCAGATCCGGCAGAGTGCATCATGCACCTGCTTGTCGATGGCAAAGAAGGTGGCCAGGTCACCTTCTATGTTGCAAATCGCAAGTTCCTTCCGGAAGGCACCAAGCGCCTCGCGCTCCTCACTGGAAGCCCGCACCGCAGCCAGCGCGGCTGCCGCCTTCTCCACCGGGATCCGCGCCTCGAACACTGCGAAAACCGTGGCCGCATCCAGCGGTGCCACCACCGCCCCCTTGTTCTTCTGCAGCGTCACAAATCCGCCCGCCGCCAGCTCTATCAGAGCCTCGCGCACCGGTGTCCGGCTCGCCCCGTATCGCTCGGAGGCCTCGGCCTCGCGGATCTGCTGACCGGGTTTCAATTCGCAAGTGACGATGTCGGCACGGATAACACTCAGCACATCTATTTTGTATTTGTTTTGCATACAAAATGTCTAACAGAGGCAACTGGCGCTGGCAAGGCCAGCGTAAACCCCGCCCCCTTGCCGCCCTTGCATGCTGACAACACATCAAACGGCCGGTAGTATGAGGCCAGAAACAGAGGTTAGGCCTCACCCGGCCTCTCCAAGGCGTCAGCATGCAGATCGACAATATTGCCATCGAAAACTTTAAGGGCCTGGATAGGTTCGAAAGGCAGCTGCATCCTCGCTTCACCCTCATTGTCGGAGACAACGGGAGGGGCAAATCGTCGATTCTCGATGCGCTGTCCGTCGCCTTTGGAGCCTTTTTGCTGGGCATTCCCCATGCGCGTTCCAGAAGCATACAAAGACACGAAGTGAGAGAGACCGCGAGGTTCTATGAGAATCGACCGGACTTTCAACAGCACTATCCGGTGCGTATTGCTGCCGAAGGATCGCTCGATTTGTCCTCAGGACCGTCCGATCACCGGATCTCTTGGGAACGGACTCTGGAAGGTCCGTCCAGCAGAACGACGGCCCGAGGTGCAAGGCCGATCAAATCCATTGCAAGATCGGCCTATAACAGCATTTTGGGCGGGAACGACGTGACGCTCCCGCTGTTGTCGTACTATGGCGCCGGCCGGCTTTGGAACGAACCCAGACATCTGGATCGGCACAAGAAGCCAAGCCGCTTCGATGCCTTCAGGAACAGTCACGAACCGCGGGTCTCATCAGCCGATTTGATCCAATGGGTGCGGGACCAGCGGCTCGCGGAGCTCGACGAGGAGCGCCGCTCCCCCTCACTGAAGGCATGGAGCAAGGCGGTTGAAAACTGCTTCGATGGTCCGGTCCGGATCGAGTATTCTCTTCGCCGGACACGTCTGGAGGTCGAGTTCGGGGAACGGAGCGCCGGCGGGTCCAATGTCGCCTACAGCAACCTAAGTTCCGGACAACGCACGGTGCTTTCAATGGTTGGCGACATTGCGTTCAAGGCACTCGCCTTGAACCCGCATTTAGGATCAGACGCCATTGTCCAGACGCCGGGAATTGTCTTGATCGATGAAATCGACCTGCACCTGCACCCTCTTTGGCAGCGGGGTTTTATTCCGGCGCTGCAGAATTCGTTCCCGAACATTCAGTTTGTCGCTACAACCCATTCCCCATTCATAATCCAGTCGCTGCGCGACGGGATGGTCTTGAACCTGGACACGCAGGAGGAGGAGTGGGAAGCGTACAACCTTGCGATTGAGGACATCGCAGAGGGTGTACAGCAGGTTCCATCGCCCCAACGCAGCCAGCATCACCTCGAACTGCAGAACGCTTCCGAAGAGTACTACCAGCTGCTGGACGATGCAGGGCGGGCGAAGGACGCCGACGAGATTGCCGAGAAGCGCAGCAGGCTGGACAAGGTGATGGAGAGGTTTGCAGATGACCCTGCAGCGGCCGCTCTGCTGAAGTTCAAGCGAACTGCCGCCAAGATCGACGACTGAACAACATGCGGCCGGTTGTCAAAGGTCCAGCGCCCCGAGTCTATGCCAAACACGGTGATGCACTAGACGATCTGATTGACAGGCTCGGACGCTATTGCAGTTACTGCGAAAGGCGCCTGCCGAACCTGCCGGCTGTGGAGCATGTGGAGCCCCAGTCGCTCGTTCCGTCGAAGAAGCTGTCCTGGGCCAACTTCCTCCTCAGCTGCGGCAACTGCAACAGCACAAAGCTTAACAAGCCCGTCGATCTTTCGAAGATCGCCTTTCCGCATCTCGACTGTACCGCGCGCGGCCTCAGTTACACCGGGTCCAGAGTCAAGATCGCACCGGGGCTCTCGGCCGGGGAGAAAAAGCTTGTGCAGGCAGTCGTCAGCCTGGTGGGTCTGGATCGCCACCCAGCCGGCCCCAAACCCTCCCCGAAGGACAAGAGATGGCAGGATCGCGAGCAGGTATGGGGCATTGCGAACGAAGTAAAAAGGGACCTCAAGGGTGATCCGACGAATGCCACGCTGCGGTCGATGGCCCTGAGAGTCGCACAAGGCTTCGGCCATTTCTCGGTTTGGATGACGGTCTTCGACGATGACAAGGATATGAAGCAGCGCCTAATTGACCTCTTCCCAGGGACGGCCAAGAACTGTTTCAATGCAAATCTGAAACCGATCAAGCGTCCGGGCGGCAAACTCTGAAACCATGTTCGTAAACTTTTTCCACGATCTCAAAGCTGCCGGGGTGCCTGTCACCCTGAAGGAATATCTCACCCTCATGGAGGCGCTGGAGGCGCCGGTGGTGCATGGGTCGGTGGAGGATTTCTACTATCTCTCCCGCGCCGCGCTCGTGAAGGACGAGCGCAATCTCGACCGCTTCGACCAGGTCTTCGGCCACACCTTCAAGGGCCTTGATCTGATGAGCGAGGAGGAGGTCCACGAGATCCCTCACGAGTGGCTCGCCAAGATGAACGAGAAGTTCCTCACCGAAGAAGAGAAGGCCCAGATCGAGGCCATGGGCGGTTGGGAAAAGATCATGGAGGAGCTGAAGAAGCGCCTCGAGGAACAGGAGAAGCGTCACCAGGGCGGCAACAAGTGGATCGGCACCGCCGGCACCTCCCCCTTCGGCGCCTATGGCTACAATCCCGCCGGCATCCGCATCGGCCAGAAGGAAAGCCGCCACCGCCGCGCCATCAAGGTCTGGGACAAGCGCGAATACAAGGACCTCGACGACAGCGTCGAGCTCGGCACCCGCAACATCAAGGTCGCGCTCCGCCGCCTGCGCAAATTCGCGCGCGAGGGCGCAGCCGAAGAGCTGGATCTGGACGGCACCATCCGCGGCACGGCGGAAAAGGGCTGGCTCGACATCCACATGCAGCCGGAACGCCGCAATACGGTGAAAGTGCTCCTGTTCTTCGATGTGGGCGGCTCCATGGACCCGTTCATAAAGTCCACCGAGGAGCTGTTTTCGGCCGCCCGCGCCGAGTTCAAGCACATGGAGTATTTCTACTTCCACAATTGCCTTTACGAATTCGTGTGGAAGAACAACCGCCGCCGCCATGCGGAACGCACCGACACCTGGGACGTGC
>JBCCEL010000355.1:0-5996 GCA_039030315.1 Pseudomonadota bacterium | reverse complement strand
CCTGCTTGGCATCGGTCCCCTCATCCAGACAAACCAGATCTCCCGGCCTGTAGACGGTCCCGTCATTGTCGATCAGTTCGCCTTCGATGACATAGAACTGCTCCAGCCCCATATGCTCGTGGGCCGTACTCTTGGTGCCGGGATCCATGCGGTAGAGATGGAAGCCGGCACCCAACGGCTTGCTGGGATCGAGCTGCAACACTGAGCCCCCGCCTTCTGTTCCATCCTCATTGAGGAAGGGTTTGAATTCGCCGTCTGCCACGTTGACCACGCGGCGCTCGGTGTCTGCAATCGGTTTCAGGGGCATGGGTCAACCTCAATCGAGCTGGATCATTTCACGTTTGAACGGCGGGACATCCGGATTGATGCTTTCGCCGAATTCCCGGGCATAGCGGTGGCCCGCATAGACCGCCGTTGCCACCAGACCCGGCGCATTGCAGTCGCCGATGCGGGTCACGCTACTGATGCCCGCAGCCTTCCAGTCTCCGCGCCGCTCCTCCAGCTCATTCGCCACCGTCTTCTCAGGCAGCCGGGAGGTTACAGGGATCAGGGCGCCGCAGGCCAGCATCTCGGCAGCACCGCTGTAGGTGCAGGCCACCTCCAGTGCGCCGCCAAGTCTCTGGACTGCCTGCCGGTTGGGATGGATCTTCACCCCGAGCGTCAGCAGCCGTTTCTGGATGCGGTGCTGTTCCATGGTGTTCTCCGTCCACGGCGAGACCATGGGAAAGGGCGTCACCAGCATGACCTCGTAACCGGCGCCGGCGAGCAGGTCCGCCACCAGGCCGCCCATGATGTAGGGATCATCATCGTAAACGATGACCGGCATGTTGGTCTGCGGCCTCTCTCCGGCAATCACCTGTTCCGGTGTGAGCAGCAGGCCATCGTCGATCCCCGGAAGTGGTTTATGCGAGGACCGGCCAACGCCGTCCTTTCGCCAGCTTGATCCGGTGGCGAGAACCACATGCTGGACGCCGTACTCGATGATGTCGTCAGCGGTCATTTCGCTGGCAAGATAGAGGCCCACATTCGGCATGGTCTGCAGCTGGCCGATGCGCCAGTCGCTGACGCGCTTGTAGGACGACATGCCTGGCAGGGAGGATTCCTTGAGGCAGCGACCTCCCCATTCTTCGGTCTTTTCGGCAAGCGCCACCGAAACCCCGCGCTGCCCCAGCGCCCGCGCAGCCTCAAGGCCGGCCGGACCGCCGCCGACAATCAGAACCTGCTCTGAGCTCTCCGAAGACGGGATGACTTCGGGGTGCCATTCGCGGCGCCATTCCTCTCCCATCGTCGGGTTCTGGGTGCAGCGCAAGGGAACCATGTCGTAGTCGGCGGAAACGCAGATATTGCAGCCGATGCACTCGCGGATGTCCTCGATCCGGCCTTCTTCGATCTTCTTCGGCAGAAAGGGATCGGCAATGGAGGGCCGCGCCGCTCCGATCATGTCCATCACACCCTCCTTGATCACCCGCACCATGGCGTCAGGCGAGGTATACCGGCCGACACCCACCACAGGCTTGGAGGTCAGGGATTTGACAAACTTGATGTACTGCTCCTGATACCCTTCCTCAGCGAACCGGGCCGTCTGGGAATCGTTCGGCCAGGCGGAGATGTTGACGTCCCAGAGATCGGGCAGCTCCGCCAGCATGGCCACGGCATCACGGCCTTCGCCTTGAAAGTTGATCCCGTCTTCATCCAGCAGTTCGTCAACGGCAAAGCGCACCGCCACTGCGCAAGTGTCACCCACCGCTTCCCTGGTGTCTTCCAGCACCTCGCGGAAGAAGCGCAGGCGGTTTTCCAGGCTGCCCCCGTACTCGTCCGTCCGGTGGTTGTGCCGCCGGGACAGGAAGTGCTGGAAAATCGTGAGGTCGTGGCCGGCATAGACATAGATGATGTCGAAGCCCGCCGCCTTGGACCGCAAGGCCGCCTGGACATGCCAGCGCCGGACATTGGCGATGTCCTGCTTGTCCATTGCCCGCGCCTGCGATGGCTCATAGCCCTCCAGCGTCATGTCGCTGGCGGTCATTGTGACTTCCCGGCTGTAGCGGTTGGAGCCGTTGTGACCGCCATGAACCAGCTCAATGCCGGCGAGCGAACCATGGGTGTGGACCGCCTCCACCATTCTGGCGAGCGAGGGGATGTCGCTCTCGTCCCAGATCCGGCCTTCAAGGTATGGACTGAGATCAGACGTGTGGTGGATTTCGGCTTCCTCTGTGCAGACCACCCCCCAACCGCCTTCCGCCTTCACGCCGCGCATTGCGGCCAGCGACTGCGGATAGCGGCTGCCCATGCCGTTGCAATGGGGCACTTGATAGAAGCGGTTACGCGCGGTGACGGGACCGATCTTCACCGGCTCAAACAGAATGTCATAACGCTCGTCGCGCATGCTGGGCTCCTGGCAATTCGGAAGCCCCGATACTGACATGCAATTTCGGCACATGTCCAACCGCATCCGGACAACAAAAAACCCCGGCCGGATCGCTCCGGCCGGGGTTTTTAAACCTGATGCGCGGGAGGCTTATTCGCCGCGCATGATCCCGAGAATGTTCAGGATGTGGATGAACAGGGTCACGAAGGTGCCGTACAGCATGAAGGCACCGAAGATGCCTTTGGACCGTGCCGTGCCGGCATCGTCGCTCGCCGAATACATTTCCTTGATGGCCTGGGTTTCCCAGGCGGTGATGCCGGAGAAAACCAGGACGACACCGCAGGACGTGATCAGGCTGAACAGCGTCGACTGCAAGAAGATGTTGATGACGATGGCAATCAGCAGGCCGATCGCCGCCATGACGAAGAACGTGCCGAACGCGGAGAGGTCACGCTTGGTGGTGTAGCCGTAAAGGCTCATCGCGCCGAAGGTCACGGACGTGATGCCCAGCGCCTGGATGATGATGGACGGGTCCTTGCCCATGTAGAAGTAGATCGCCGGCGAGATCAGCAGGCCCCACATGCCCGCATAGGCCCAGTAGGCCACATGGGACAGGACCTTGTTGCCGGAGAAGATCAGCTTGGGCGCAAAGAAGCCCAGGCCGAGGATACCGGCGAACAGAACCCACTTCATCGGGCCGGCTGCCACGGTCATCAGCAGTTGCGGCTGGCTTGCCATGAACAGGGAGACGATGGCCGTGAAAGCGACGCCGAGGGCCATGAGATTGTATACGCTCAGCATGTAGGAGCGCAGGCCGGCATCTATCTCGGCCGCTCCGGCACGTGTGCCCGTCTGCACCTGAGCATAGTTGCGGTCATAATCAGCCATCTATCTTACCTTTCCTCCGGAATGAGATGGTTGGAATTCTAAGTTGGAATATGGCGATTTTGGCCGGTTTTTGCAAGATATGCCGCCATTAAAAGTAAACCGATCCACCTAATCCACACGCAAAATTGGCGCGACTTTGGCCGTCAGCGCGCGCCAGGTGACGGTAAAACCGGCAATGACCGTGACAAACGCGGCAAAGGCCACCGTCGCAAGTGCCGTCACCGGCTCAAAACTCCAGTCAAACCGCATGACGAACCGGATAATGCCCCAGGACGCGGTTGCGCCTGCGATCACGGCGAAAATGGAGGTCAATCCGCCCAGAAGCGCGTATTCCAGCGCATGGGCGGTCAAAAGTTGCCTGCGGGTGGCCCCCAGCGTCTTCAGAATCACCGCGTCATAGATGCGCGCCTTGAGGCCTGTGGCCATGGCGCCTGCCAACACCAGGATGCCGACGAGCAGCGTGATCACATTCGAACCTCGCACAGCCAGCAGCAGCTTGCCCAGGAGATCGCTGATAGCGTCCAGCGCATCGCGGACCCGGACAGCCGTGATCGTCGGAAACTTTTTCGTGATCGATTTCAGCAATGGCCCCTCGCCGGCCTCGTCCATGACGATGGTGGCAAGATGCGTGTGCGGCGCCGCCTTCAGCGCGTTCGGAGAAAACACCATCACGAAGTTGATGCCGAGGCTCTCCCATTCCACTTCGCGCAACGAGGAGATGGTCGCAGTGATCTCCCGTCCGAGCACGTTCACGGTGACCTTGTCGCCGATGGACACACCGAAGCCGTCAGCAATGTCCCTGGTGAAGGACACCAGCGGCGGACCGTCATAGTCCTGGGCCCACCAGTCGCCCGCCACGATCTTGGAGCCGCGCGGAAGCGCTTCAGAATAGGTCAGCCCGCGATCGCCGCGCAGCGCCCAGGCAGAATCCGGGGACGGCTTGATGTCCTTGGCCGCAACCTTGTTGATCGAGACGATGCGTCCCCGCAGCATCGGAACTGTTTCGATATCGCCGATGCCTTCGATCGCCGAGGCCGTCTTCTTGAACTCGTCCAGCCCGTTCGGCTGAATATCCATGAAGAAGAAGGCGGGCGCCCGTTCGGGCAGGTTCTGCCGGAGTTCGCGGGTAAGGTTGGCATCGAGCTGCGAGAGCGTCACGAACAGCGCCAGTCCGATCCCGAGCGAAAGCACCACGCTGACCGTCGGCGTGCCGGGTCGGTGCAGATTGGCCACGGCGAGCCGCCAGGGCGTGTAGCTGGACCGCGGCAGGCGGCGCACGATCCAGATCAGCAGCCGGGCCATGCCGTATAGGATGGCAAAACTCAGGGTCACGCCGCCGAAGTAGTAGAGCGTGATAAAACGCTCCGGGAACGACAGCAGCGCCAGGACCGCAACTGCCGTGAACGCGGCGGCAACACCAAAGATATAGCGCGGGCGCACCTTAAGCCCCGCCGGCTGGATATCGGAGCGGAAGAGCGCGGTGGCCGGCAATTCGCGGGCAACGCCTAGCGGCCAGAGGGCAAACGCGATCGTCGTGAGGTAACCGAAGGCAAGCGCTGCCAGCAGCGGCGCAGGATGCACGCCGCCAACCAGTTTCAGCGGCAGTACGTCTTCCAGAGCTTTCCCAAGTCCCCAGGGCAAGATGGTTCCGAGCACCAGGCCCAGACCAATTCCGATGGAGGCAAGCAGCAGAACCTGGAACAGATAGATCTGGAATACGCTGGACGCAGGCGCGCCCAGGCACTTCAGCATGGCGATGTTGCGCCGGCGCGCTTCCAGGAAGTTTCGCACCGCATTACCGATGCCGAGACCGCCGACAATGAGCGCCGTGAGACCGACCAGCGAGAGGAACAGCACCAGCCGGTCAATGAACCGCTTGGTGCCCGGCGCCGCATCGTCCCGGGCCCGGATACGCCAGCCCTCCTCCGGAAAGGCCTTCTCCAGGTCCGCCTTGAAGGTCTTCACCTCTTCCTGGGAGGTGTTTTCGCCGAGCTTCAGCTTGTAGTGCCAGTAGATCAGCGAGCCCGGCTGGACGAGCCCTGTCTCCTGCAACGCCTCCGGCGCCACCATGGCCCGGGGGCCGAAGAAGAACCCGCCCGAAACCCGGTCCGGCTCCTTTGCGATCAGACCGCGCAGCTCCACATCCAGTTTGCCGAGGCGCAGGGTGTCGCCCGGCTTGACGTTCAATCTGTCGGCAAGCGCCGCATCGGCGATAACGCCCCAGCGTCCGTCCCGTTTCGCGATCGCGCGGCGATAGTCCGCACCGTCCTTCAGGACGAGTTCGCCAAACAGCGGATAGGCGTCGACCGGCGCCTTGAGCTCGACCAGAGTACGGGTTTCGGCTTGCGGGTTCGTGATCATGGCGCGCAAGGTGGCCACCTCGATGAGCTGGCCCTGGCCCTGCAGCCAGGCAATGCGGTCGGGTTCCGCCTTGCGGTGGACCAGCCGCATTTCCACATCGCCGCCGAGAATCGCCCTGCCCTGCTGAGCGAGCCCCCGCTCGATCGACTTGGAGAACGATCCGATGGCCGCAATGGCCGCCACCCCGAGCGTCAGGCAACACAGGAATATGTAGAAGCCCTGAAGCCCAGATCGCAGCTCACGCAGGGCGATGCGCAGGCTGAGCCGGAGCTGTGCCAGTGCGCCGTTTCCGGCCAGGGTCTGCGGGGTTGCAAGCTCCGGATAGTCGCGGGTGGCCGAAATGCTCATGCCGGCTCCAGCGCCCGCGCGCCGTTCTCGATCT
>JBCCEL010000354.1:0-6020 GCA_039030315.1 Pseudomonadota bacterium | reverse complement strand
CGGCGTATTCGCGGCGGATTCCGCCGCTATCCCAGGCCGGTTCCAGTTTGTGCTGGCGAAACTCGTCCGGGCTCACTATGTTTGGTCGACATTTCGGGAATACTCGAAAAGGAAAAACGATGAGCCAGCAGACAAGTGCCGCGCCGAATGTCCAGCATCTCGACCCGGTCTGGAGCCGGATCAAGGACGAAGCCGAGGCCATAAGTGCGAATGATCCGAGCCTTGGCGGCTTCATTTTTGCCAGTGTCCTGAACCACGACAGCCTGGAAAGCGCGGTGTGCTACCGGATTGCCCAGAGGCTCGACCACAATGACATGCCGGCAGATCTTCTGTTGCGCGCGTTTTCGGAGGCTCTGAAAGCGGACCCCTCCATCGGCGATGCCATGCGGGCAGACATCGTTGCCATCGAGGACCGCGATCCCGCCTGCCACCGTTTCATCGAGCCCCTTCTCTACTTCAAGGGTTTCCATGCCGTGTCTGCCTACCGGATGGGCCACCAGCTTCTTGAGATGGGGCGCCGCGATTTTGCCTTTTACCTCCAGAGCCGCACATCGCTCGTCACCTCGCTCGATATCCATCCCGGGTCCAAGGTCGGCCGCGGGCTGATGATCGACCATGCCCATTCCATCGTCATCGGAGAAACCGCCCACGTGGGCGACAACGTCTCCATGCTGCACTCCGTCACCCTCGGCGGCACGGGCAAGGACGACGGCGACCGGCATCCGAAGATCGGCAGCGGTGTGCTGCTCGGCGCCGGCGCCAGCGTGCTGGGCAACATCCGCATCGGAGACTGCTCGCGCGTGGCCGCCGGCTCCGTCGTGCTGCATGACGTTCCGCCCAACCGAACGGTGGCCGGGGTGCCGGCCAAGATTGTCGGCTACGCGGGCTGCGCTGAACCGTCCCGTTCAATGAACCAGCTGCTGGAAACGGTGGCGGACGACGCCGGCGAATAACCGCCGGCCACTCACCCTTCGGCCTTGCGAATAGCCGGGGCAGCGGCTAGACCGGTCACCAGTTAGGTGGCCGCACACGAACGCGTGCCGTTGCGCCAGATGAATCCACACAACACTTCGGAGACCGCCGGTGGAAGCCCAGGAAATCGCCAAGCTTGAGAACTACATGCGCTGGAAGTTCCAGCTCCCCACCATCGAAATCCGCCGCCGGCCGCAAAAATCGGATTCGTGCGAAGTCTATATCGGCGACGAGTTCATCGGCCTCATCTTCCGGGACGATGACGACGAAGATCTCTCCTGGAACTTCCAGATGGCAATCCTGGAGTTCGACCTGGACCTGCCGGGTTAGCGCAAGTCCCGGCCCTGAGGGGCGACGGTGATGATCCCCAGCACTTCATCGGTCAGGAAACCGTAAGACCTCGGACACTGAAGGCCGGGAAGTACGGCGACGTCGTAGAGTTCGCCGATCTTGCCATCGATGCGGAACCACTGGACGCAGGCGCCCGTGGTGATGTCGATCACCTGCAGGCCGCACCAGGGCTCTGAATCCGCATCCGCCAGCCGCTGGTCAAGCTCAAGCCCTTCAAAGCGCTCGTAGCGGGGTTTCGACAACCCCACGAACGCATAGTTTCCGTGGAAGGCCAGGCCGCGGACAAAGCCCGGACAGAAGCAAAGCGGCCGGAAGGCAGCGCTGCCCTCGCCCTCAATCCAGCCGATTTCTCCCGTCCCGGAATTGGCAATCCAGAGCCTGTCCTGATGCAGTCTCGGCGAATGCGGCATGGACAGTCCTTCGCAGATTACGCGGTCCTCGCGCACATCGATGACGATGCCCCCGTTTGCCCGGCGGTCGCGCCAGCCATCAATCGTGTCCGATTTGCTGACGGCGGTGACATAGGCCGCTTCTCCGTCCGCCATGGCAAGTCCGTTGAGATGGCAGCGATCCTCGCTCACCAGGGCGGAGATGAATGACGGGCGCCAGACAGGTGCGAAACTGTGCACCGGATCCGGCCTGGCAATGCAGTTGTAGCGGGTGTTCACGAAAAGGATGTCGCCGCCGTTTGACACGCCGAGATCGTGGGCATCCAGCATGCCGGTGAAATGAGCCGTTCGGGGCACGAAGCAGTCCGAGAACAGCTCGTCCATGACCTGATCGGCCCGAAGAATGTTCTCCATCCGGTAGATATTGGCCAAGGTCGCCATGAACAGCGTTTTGCCGTCGTAGTGCAGCCCCATGGCCTTCTGGAAGAACTGCTCGTTGACCATCAGGCCACCCTGGGGGTTCCTGCCCAGAAGATAGAGCCGTCCCGACTGGTAGGACGTGATCGCCACAGCAATATCGAGCTGATGCAGCAAGGGCACAAACCCGCCTGACACCGAGTACTTCGCGACGGGTTCGGTGGCGGCTGGTGCGCTGCCATCAGCTGATTTTGGTATTCCGCTCACACGGTCATCCCTTTTGTGGAGGCAATTGTGCAACACGCAGCGACTTTCGTCCGGAGCGCCTCCATAGTGCGTTGCAATCGGAATTGGAATCCAGAACTATCGTTTTCGAGTGCTTCAAATGCTTGGGGAGAAGCTTCAACCACTCAATGCCGGACAACAGTAGAAAATGCGGTACCAAAACAGGCAGGAGCGCCGCCGGACGGCTTCGATCCTGGGGAAGCGTCTTAGTCAGAATAAGCGTGCACCGCTTGGCACATGGCAAAGCAGGGTGTTGGCCGCAGCGGCAACATCGCTGTTTGCCCTGTCGCAACCGGGCACAGCTATTGCCGGCCCGGACCTGTGCGCCATCGCGGCCCCGGTCGCAACGTGCAGCGGCAACCAGTCAGCCGGCATCACGAGCGGTACGGACTTCCTGTCGCCGCCTATCACCACCCTGAACGTCAACAACCTGACGCAGAACATCATGCCGGCAGCCGGCGTAGACGGCATTCAGTTCATCGCTCCCGCAGGCGAAGTGACCATCAATTTTGATGGCGGCGGCTTTGTCATCAATGCCCCTGGCGTGGGATCGCGCGGGATCGAAGGACGCGTGACCGGAAACGGCAACACGACCATCACCTCGACCGGGGAAATTACAGCGCACGATGATGGCGCCTACGGCCGGGTGGACGGCAACGGCAATGTAACGATCAACAGCACCGGAAACATCGTCTCAATTCTGGAAGAAGCCCTGGACGCCGAGATCGGCGGCAACGGCAACATAAGCGTCACTTCGCAGGGCAATCTAACATCGGACGACGAAACCATTGATGCGACAATCAACGGCGGAACGGGCGGCAACATCACGGTCAACTCAACCGGCAATCTGACCTCCAACGACGACATCGGCATCGACGCTTACGTGGCGGCCAACGGCAACATCATGATCACGTCCGAAGGCAATCTGATGGGTGACAACGAGGCCATCAATGCCTATGTCGCCGGCAATGGCGATGTCAGCGTCATCACGACAGGGAACCTGACCTCGGCCGACAATATCGGCATCGATGCCTACGTGGGCGGCACCGGAAATGTGAACGTCACGAACACCGGCGACGTCATGTCCGACGGCACATCCATTTACGCAGGCGTTCAAAACGCGGTTGCAGGAAATGTCGTCGTTAACAGCGTCGGAAACCTCACATCGACGAACTATCTCGGCCTCTACGGCCTTGTTGTCGGCACAGGCAATGTCACGCTGAACTCCAACGGCAACATAAACACCCGCCTCGACGGGATTGAGGCCTACGTCATCGGCAACGGCAACATAGCCGTGACCAGCTCGGGGAACATAACCTCAACGCGTGACAACGGCATCGATACTTACATTCTCGGCAACGGCAACATCTCCATCGTCTCCGACGGGAACGTCACTGCACGGCAGGATGGCATTGACGCCTATTTGGCAGGCGCTGGCAACATTACGGTCACAAGCACGGGCAACCTGACGTCCACAAGGGCACTCGGGATCAACACCTACGTGTGCTGCAACGGTAACATCAACGTCGCGTCTACCGGCAACATCATGAGCCTTGGCCCTGGAATCTTTTCCGGCGTGGGGGGCAACGGGAATATCGCGATTTCGTCCGACGGTGCGGTCACGTCGGCTCGCGCGCCGGGGATCATCGCTGCACCCTACGGCACGGGCGTGGTGACCATCTCCACGGCTGGTTCGGTCACCGGCAGAACCGGCATTCTGGTGACGCCGCGTGCCGCGAACGCCGCACCGGCAACGATCAGCAGTTCTGCGGTTATTACCGGCACGGGCGGAACGGCAGTCGATCTCAGGGGCGATGCCAACGATCTGCTCAACCTGAATGGCGGCTCGGTGATCATCGGTACGATCGATTTCGGCAACGGCAATGACAACATGGGGGGCACGAACCCCAACGACATCGACACGCTCAACGTCGCGCCCGGGGTCAACGCCATCCTAACGTTTGCGGATGCCGGGGGGCCGGGCCAGGGTGACGACGCCCTTCAGTCGGCGCCAGAGAACATCATCGGCAACACGGTTCTGATCAACGGCAATACGACTGCCGTCGCCATCGATCCCACCGGATTTTCCGCTGCCCAGACCTGGCTGGACGACATCACCGGCTCGATCATCGATACGGTCGAGGGCCTGTTTGCGCCGGGCTCTGACAACAACGGCGACCAGCAGACCGCGGGCTTCACCCTTCCCGGCGGGACGCAGGTCACGCCCGTCGCCTATACGGATGCCGCCGGCAAGGGCCACCGGCTCTGGGCCTCGTCCTTCGGCGGCGCCCATGAACAGGACAGCGGTAGTGGCAATGCCGAGCTGGACCATGTCTTCGGCGGGCTGATGTTCGGCGCTGAAGGCATTAGCGGTGGAGGTTTCCGCGCAGGCGGTTTCGGCGGCGGATCCTTCAGCAACATGGATGTCCAGTTCGGTGCCCAGAACATCCAGGTGGCCTCAGGCTTTGCCGGGCTCTATGCGCGCAAGGACTGGGCGGACTACTGGATCAAGGCCATGATCACCGGCGGTTATGCCAGCCATGTCAGCAGACGCCGGGTGAACAATGCCGGTGTCGCCGGCGGCATCCAGACCGCACGCGGCAGGTTTGACGGCGCCTTCGTGGCGCCTGCCCTTTCGGCCGGGGCGCGGCTTGCGCAGCCATCCGCCAACCACTCCCTCTGGGGTTCCGTTCGCGTGCATTACGGCGGCTTGTTCCTCGACGGGTATACAGAGAGCGGCGTCGCTGTCCCGCTGACCGTGCGGGACCGGGATGTGCATATCCTGGCGGCGCGGGCACAACTTTCCTCGCCCTATACCCAGCGCGGAACGGACGGTGCACTGTTCCGCTTCGAGGGCCGTGTCGGTATCGATGCGCAGTTCAACATCGGCAATGATCGCGTCAACACCACGGTGGCCGGCACGCCTTTCACCTTCCGCGCCAGTTTCGATGACGAACTCGTCTCCGGCTTCCTGGGCGCCAGCCTCAAGCGCACCACTGCCGACGGCAGGGGTTATCTGCGCGCAACGGGCGAAGCGCATATCGTCTCCGATGGCTCGTATGAACTGCGGGGCCAGTTCAACGCCGGCCTGACGTTCTGACGGGGTGGGCAAGCGGCTCTCTCAGAACCCGCCCGCGTCAGACGGCCGGGATCGCATGCTCGATCCCGTCTCCCCAGGTATCGGCGAGCGTGAAGCCCTCCTGGAACGGATCGCTTGCCGCAACCCCGAACTCTCCATCGGAGAAGATCCAGGCCCGGCCGGTGATGGTGGGCAGTACGGCGGGCCGGTCTCCCACCTGGGTGACGCCGGTGATGCGGGTCTCGAAGCGGCTGCCGATCGCCGAGAGCATGGTGGCCGCCTCGCCGGTACCGATTTCACCGCGGGCATGCATCACCGCAAGGCGCGCGGCCGATCCCGTTCCACAGGGCGAACGGTCGAGGCGCCCGGGCGGCATGATCGTGGCATTGCGGTAGATGCGCCTTCCCTCATCCTCGACAGCGGTGAACATGCAGAACTCCAGATCGTCAAAGTCTGCAATGAGGGGGTGGCGGACTGAAAGCTGCGCCCTTGCCGCCCGCAGCAAGCGGTTGCCGATCGAAACCAGG
>JBCCEL010000353.1:0-6040 GCA_039030315.1 Pseudomonadota bacterium | reverse complement strand
GTCAGGCCTTATGAGCCATTTCTCAAGGATAGGAGGTTGCTGGAATGTATTTGACTCAGAGTCAGAAGGATTGTTGACCGGATTATCGGCATGCTGGCGCAGATAGGGCGAGGACTCGTCAAGCAGCCGCTTGGACCCCTGATCGATAGGCACCGCCGATGCAGCGCTTGCTAAGGAAAAGACGAAAACCAGCGCCAGCGCGCAACGTGTTACGAAGTGCATTTTTTCGATGAGCCCGCGTGTTTGATCTGACCGGCACAGAGCGCAAGACCTCCTGCCCAAGTCAACTTAATCCCGATCACAAAATAGTTTGCCGTCACGTATACGTTCAGCCGAAGCTTTGGTTCCGCAGTTTTTCCGTTGCCATGTCCACGAAAGCCCGCACCTTGGCGGAAGCCTGGCGGCCGTCCGCATAGATCAGGTGGGTGGGCATCTGCCGGTCTTCCCACTCTCCCAGAACCTCGGTGAGCACGCCGCCTGCCAGCGCATCGTGCACCTGATAGGAGAGAACCCGCGTGAGCCCCCAGCCCGCGATAGCCGCATCCAGGGCCGGGGCGATGCCATTGGTGGACAGGCGCGGCGCCAGATTTGCGGTTTGCGTCTTGCCGCCTGCTACAAACTGCCATTGCTCACGGCCGTGAAGTCCGGATGTGTTGATGACGGAGTGCCGCTCCAGATCGCCCGGATCCTGTGGCGCGCCGTACCGGTCAAGATATTCCGGCGAGGCGACAACGACCCGGCGGATCGCGCTAACCTGGCGCGCGAACAGTGCGCTGTCCGGGAGCTCGCCGATCCTCAAGCCGACATCAAAGCCTTCATCGATCAGATGCACGACCCTGTCGAGCAGAATGGCCGAGGCGGTCACATCCGGGTGCGCATCAAGGAAGTCACGGACGAGCGGCAGGATGTACTGTTGTCCGAATAACACAGGGGCGGTCAGCCGGAGATGACCGGAAGGCCTCTGATGCGCGCCGGCGGCTGAGGCTTCCGCTGCCTCCATGTCCTCCAGGATATGGGCCGCGCCCGCCCGCAGCCGCTCCCCGGCTTCGGTGAGCGAGACCCGGCGTGTGGTGCGGGTGAACAGTCTGGCGCCAATCCGGGCCTCCATCTGGTTGACCAGCCGGGTGACGGCGGAAGGCGCAATCTTCATGCTGCGAGCCGCCGCATTGAAGGCCCCCTCCTCCGCCACGGCCATGAAGGCTGAAAGTTCACGAAACCTGCTCATTGCCACCTCCGGCTCATCGGGGCTCCCTCATATCCGGCAGCGTCTTGTCCGGTGAGCCGGCCCCGGCGCAACGCTGGCGCTGATGAGACACCGAGGAGGCCCGGATAACCGGCTGCAATCGCTTCTCAGTTCTTTCACCGCGAAGCTCATTTCAGAATTTCGACCTCAGTCCAATGCGCATCCGAACCTCACGACCCCAACAGCCAGCCGCCCGTCGCCAAGTCTGTGCAGCCATCTCTTGGCCTCACGGCCACCCTTCAGGTCCGGCACATCCTTCGCATACATCGCGACCAGCGCATCCCTCGCGTCCGGCACGCCCCTCGTGTCCGGCACGCCCCTCGCGTCCGGCACGCCCCTCGCGTCCGGCACGTCCCTCGCGTCCGGCACGCCCCTCGCGTCCGGCACGCCCCTCGCGTCCGGCACGTCCCTCGCGTCCGGCACGTCCCCCGCGTCCGGCACGTCCCTCGCGTCCTGAACATCCTCAGCAACCGGCCCCATGAGCCGTTTTCAGGTCGAGACACGGAGTGGGTTGAGCGGCGGCATACCTTCAAAACAGCCAAATGCGACGGAGACTGACTCTCAATTATTATTGCTAGTTTAGCAATAATAAATCGCAAATTTCACCAATTATAGAAATCCCCGGCACAGCCTATCTTCCACATATCAGACGCTGGTGAGAATCAGATCCGGCTCGGAGCGCCGCTTCGGGGCCAGATCTGTTCAAGATCAACCGAACACGGTCGGCTTTGGAAATGGAGCGCCTAAAGCCGAAGACGGACGGGCCTCGGAAATGGAACGTCTGAAGCTGGAGCGCTTCAGGGCATGGCCTGCCGGGTACCAACCGCGATCGGGCGGGCTTCGGTAACGCAGCGTCCAGGGACGGGATGCCGGGCAGCCGGGAGCCCTGCAGCAAAGCCCGGATACATGGCCGTTGAGATTGGGGCATCCGGCAACGGCGGTGAGATCAAAGGTTTCCGATGCGCCGCGTGGAGCGGGATCGGATCAAAATTGGAAAGGACAAAAAATGGCCAGAGCCTTTGCGGAAATCGCCTTCACGCCGGAGGTGCGTGAGTACCAGACCGCGCTCGGATCAGCGGATTCCTACGCGAAATTTCTGGGCGCAGAAGCAGATCGCCGGGACACGCTGGGCCCGGAGGAAGCCGGCTTCATCCAGGAGCGCGACGGCTTCTACCAGGCAACGGTATCCGAAACGGGCTGGCCCTATGTGCAGTTCCGCGGCGGTCCGGCAGGGTTCCTGAAGGTGCTGGACGAGAAGACAATCGCCTATGCCGATTTCCGCGGCAACCGGCAATATCTGAGTGCCGGCAATCTCAGCGCCAATGACCGGGTTTCCCTAATCCTGATGGATTATCCCAACCGACGCCGCCTCAAGATCTGGGGCCGCGCAAGGCTGGTGGAGACCGCGGACGACCCTGAGCTGACCACCGCGCTGCACGACGAAGGCTACCGCGCCCGCCCGGAGCGGGCGGTGATCATCGCCGTCGAAGCGCTGGACTGGAACTGTCCGCAGCACATTCCCCGGCGTTTCACCATCGACGAGTTCGAAGCGAATTTCAGTGCTCTGCGCGAAGAGATCACTCGCCTTCGCAGCGAGAACCAGCGCCTCAGCGACGAGCTGGCCGAGGCGTGAGCCTGCCCTCCCCCACCCGAACCAGGAGACCTCAAATGACCAACCTCAACACACTGACCAGAAGATTATTCCTCGCTTCCGCCGTTTCCCTCGCCGCACTCGGCGCGGGTGCGCCGAGCCTTGAGGCCGCCTCAGTGGTGGCCGTCGAGGAGCGCGCGGCCGATGTCAAATACCGCTCACTCGAAGTTCAGGGCGTGAACATCGCCTACCGGGAAGCCGGTACACCGACGCGCCCGACAATCGTGCTGCTGCATGGCTTTCCGACCTCCAGCCACATGTTCCGCAAGCTGATCCCCGAGCTCGCCGCGCGCTATCACGTGATCGCGCCGGACTATCCAGGCTTCGGCGCCAGCGCCCAGCCCGCGGCTGATCGCTTTGACTATTCCTTCACGAACTTCGCCGACGTGATCGACGGATTTCTTCACAAGAAGAAGATCGCGAAGTACGCCCTCTACGTCATGGATTACGGCGCCCCGGTCGGCTTCCGCCTGTTTGCAAAACACCCGGAGCGGGTCACCGGCTTCGTCATCCAGAACGGCAATGCCTATGAAGAAGGTCTGAAAGCATTCTGGGATCCGCTGAAGGCCTATTGGGCCGATCCCACCAAGGCGCGCGCCGACAAGCTTCGGCCGTTCCTTGAGATGGACGCCACGAAGTGGCAATGGACCCACGGGGTGCCGAAGGACAAGCTCCACCTGGTCTCGCCGGATAACTGGATCCACGACCAGGCCCTGCTCGACCGCCCCGGCAACAAGGACATCCAGCTGAACATGTTTCTGAGCTATGGGACGAACATCCCGGAATATGCCAGGTGGCAGGCCCTGTTCCGCAAGCATCAGCCGCCGGCCCTTATTGTCTGGGGCAAGGGGGACCACATCTTCCCGGAATCCGGCGCCCATCCTTACGCGCGGGACCTGAAGACGGTGGAGAAGCACATCCTCGACACCGGCCATTTCGCCCTGGAATCCCATCTGGGCTTCATCTCCGAACGCATCCTGGCGTTCCTCGACCGCAATACCGGGTCCTGAGGCACTGGTCTTCAGAGCCCCGCGCCAATAGTGTTCCTCGAAACCGGTTTCGAGGAACACTGACATGGCGGATATCGACGAGGGGCTGCAATCGTGGCAGCTCTCCACAAACCACAACGCGATGATCGAGCGGCAGGGCGCCCCGGCGTCCTCCGCTGCTGCCGGCGCGGTGGAGCTTTCCTATTTCGGCAGTTCCGCCTTCCGCATCACCTCGCCGTCCGGGCTCACGGTCATGCTCGATCCCTGGCGCAATCTGCCGACCCGGCGCTGGGACTGGTACTTCCATGATTTCCCGCGCACGGCGGTGGATATCGGCGTTGCCACCCACGCCCATTTCGACCACGACGCCCTGCACCGGCTGGATGCGCACGTTCTGCTCGACCGGCTGATCGGCACTTATGAGTTCGGCGATGTGAAGATCACCGGTATCGCCGACAAACACGCCACCGATTCCTCCAACGCCACCTACGACTTCAAGATGCTGATCCGCGAGTTCGGCGGTATCGATATCGAGCCGCCGGACAATCCGCGCTCGTGGGACAACTGCCTCATCGTCGTGGAGACCGGCGACCTCAGGATCCTCCACTGGGGCGACAACCGGCACAATCCGCCGGAGGAAATCTGGGAGGCGCTCGGACGGATAGATATCGCCCTCCTGCCGGTCGATGACAGCCAGCACGTGATGGGCTTCCAGATGACGGCGGAAATCATCGAGCGGCTGAAGCCGGCAGTGGTCGTTCCGCACCATTATTACATCTGGGACGTGGTGGCGCGTTCCAGCACCCTGCTTCCGGCAGAGCCCTGGGTGCTGCGGCAGGACCACCACCGGATCATCGGCGGGCCTTCGGCCACCTACAGCCGCGCCACTCTCCCCCAGGATACCCCGACGATCGACTATTTCGGCGACCATGTGGCCTTCGACACGAAGGCCTGGCACGATAGCGGGGGCGAGCGGGGATAATCGGCGCGCCCGGCCATTGTCTGGGGCGAAGGGCGTTCCTATCTAGGGTCCGACAGCAACAACGAGAGCCCTACCCGATGAACCCGCAAAGCCTTCTTGAACAGTTTCTTGGACCCGACGTTGCCCGCCAGGCCGGCGGCATGGTCGAGGGCGCCAAGGGCAAAATGGCCAATAGCGGCATGGGCGGCGTTGCCGGCGGACTGGCGGCCGGCGGCCTGCTCGGGGTTCTGCTCGGCAACAAGAAGGCCCGCAAGAAGATCGGCAAGCTGGCCGGTGGCGCGGTGGGCTATGGCGGGGCGGCGGCACTCGGGGCGCTCGCCTACCGGGCCTATTCCAACTGGCAGTCCGGCCAGCAGGTGCCACAAGCTTCCGCACCGCAGGCGCCCGAACAGCTTGCCCTGCCGGCACCGCCGGAAGATTCCGGCTTCGTCCCCGCCGCCCAGCCGGCAAAGGACGGCAAGCCTTTCGAACTGGCGCTCGTCCTCGCCATGATCGGTGCCGCCAACGCTGACGGCCATATCGACGGCGACGAGCAGAAGCTGATCTTTGACAAGGTCGGCGAGCTGCCGCTTGACGCAGAAGACAAGGGCTTCGTCTTCGACGCCCTCAGCAAGCCGCCAAGCCTCCAGGACATCGCCAACCTCGCCCAGGGCCCCGAACAGGGCGCTGAACTCTATCTGGCCTCAAGGCTCTCTATCGATCCCGACCATCCGATGGAACAGGCCTATCTGGAAGCCCTGGCCAACCGGCTGTCCCTGCCGCAAGAGCTGGTCGGGCACCTGAATGCGCAGGCCGAAGCGGTGAGCGGGTAGCGACGGGCGGCGCGTCCTTGTCGCGAGGGCCCTTCGCATTGTCACGCCTGATCTCTCAAAGATGTCGCGCTCGGGCTTGACCCGAGTGCCCAGGGCCACCGCGCTTTGAGCTTCGCAGCCCCGATCCCTCGATCCGGGGGCCGAGCACGGTAAAGATCAGCGGAGAATCATTTCAGAAGCGCACAGATGTACGGAGGAGGTTCCGCGAAAATAATCGCGGCACACTTCGACGATCCTATCCCCGCCGCCGGAGTATGGATGTCAGATTGGGGAGCTCACAGAGGAAGAGGCAGAGTGGAAGGAGGAAGAAGATGAGGAGGTGAGGCGCGATTACATGCACTCCTTCAACAGTGCGGCCTGGAT
>JBCCEL010000352.1:0-6042 GCA_039030315.1 Pseudomonadota bacterium | reverse complement strand
CGCGCCGATCTCGGCGAAGAGAACGTTGCCGCGGTCAAGGAAGGCTGCGCGAACCTCGGACGTCACATCGAGAACATCCAGAAGTTCGGCGTGCCGGCCGTCGTCGCCATCAATCACTTCGTCACCGACACCGAAGCCGAGGTGCAGGCCGTGAAGGACTATGTGGAGGCTCACGGCTCGGAGGCCGTTCTGGCGCGCCACTGGGAGCTGGGTTCGAAAGGCACGAAGGACCTCGCCACCCGTGTCTGTGAGATCATCGACGAAGGCAAGAGCAACTTCGCCCCGATCTACCCCGACGACATGGACCTTGCCTCGAAGATCGAAACCATCACCCGGGAAATCTACCGGGCCGATGAAGTGATCATGGATCAGAAGATCCGCAACCAGCTGAAGGACTGGGAGGCCCAGGGCTACGGCAACCTGCCGGTGTGCATGGCGAAGACCCAGTACAGCTTCTCGACCGATCCCAACCAGCGCGGTGCGCCGACGGGACACTCGATCCCTGTTCGCGAAGTCCGCCTTTCCGCCGGTGCCGGTTTCATCGTCGCGATCTGCGGTGAAATCATGACCATGCCGGGCCTGCCCCGCACCCCGGCCGCAGAGTCGATCCACATCAACGAGGACGGCCAGATCGAGGGCCTGTTCTAGGCAAGCCGTCAGTGCAAGTCTGACCCAACCACTGTCGCTCCCGCGCAGGCGGGAGCCAGGGCCGGCTCGCTCAACGCCGAGAGGGGCGCCCTGAATGCCCGCCTTCGCGGGCATGACGACTGGTGCGTTGAGTTTCTTAGTCAACTGGCCGTTCTCGGTCCCTCGCCAGAATTGACCTGACCCAACCACTGTCGCTCCCGCGCAGGCGGGAGCCGAGGGGCGGTTCGCTCGGTGCAGAGAGAGCTGCCCTGGATGCCCGCCTTCGCGGGCATGACGACTGGTGCGTTGAGTTTCTTAGTCAAACGGCCGTTCTCGGTCCCTCGCCAGAATTGACCTGTTCCAACCACTGTCGCTCCCGCGCAGGCGGGAGCCCAGAGCAGGCTCGCTCGATGCTGAGAAGGGCGCCTTGGATGCCCGCCTTCGCGGCCATGACCTGATGTCGACAGCCTAATGGAGGCGATCCCGCTCCGGGAAACTCGGGCGGCATAGTTGTCTCTCGCTCAGCGCAGAAGAGCTGCCAGGTCGATATCGAAGGTGAGCATGGCGCGGATGAGGTGCATGCCGTCGGGGTCGACCCGGTAGGGGATACCGTCCAGATTGTGCCGGCGCTTGGCGACATCGACGTAGGAATAGTCGATCCTGGCTTTCCAGCCATTGCCGCAGGCACATTCGATGCCGCCGCCCACGACAAAGCCCCAGTGCAGCTTTGAGTCGGCGTTGTTGTTGAAGTTGAAATTGGCGTCCGTGAGCGTCGCCGCAACGCCGCCGGCGATGTAGGGCATCACGTTCCCGAGCGGCAGGCCGAGACGAAGCTTCTTCATGGAAATGAGCTCATGGTCGGCGTTGCAGCCCGGCTGGCCGCAGATGGCAGGGCGCGAGCCGCCGTCGATGTCGGTCAGCAGGCTTTCTGATTCCAGCCCCCACACCGCGCCGCTCAGGCCTAGCGGTGCGTTGAAGCCCCAGACCAGACCGCCGGCGAAGCCTTCCATGTCGAACTCGCCCGAGGTTGCTCCGCTGATCAGGTTGGTGAGCTGCATCTCCGAGACGCCGTAGCCCGCCGACAGACCGGCATAGCTGCCGATCCAGCGTGGGACGGGCGCATCATCGCCGCCGGCCAGGAACCCGTGTGTGCCGGATGCTGCTGTGTCCAGCGGCGCGGAGAAGTTGAACGCAGCTGAGTAGCTGCGGTAGCCGCGGTCCATGATCGTCCCGGCCACCGAGATGCCGGCCTTGGCGCCATTCTCGTATTCCACGTCCATGCTGCCGGTGAGGTTGACGCCGTATTTCGGCTCGCTGGCCCGGTTGATCCCGACGATCCGGTCGGCCTCGTTCACCACGTCGAACAAACCGTAGACCGCGCCCTGAACGGCAATGTTCTCGATGCCGGCGCGGGGCAGGGGGATGTCACGGCCAACCTTCGGGCCGACCGTGATGCGGGCGTGCTCTGACGTGGTGTTGCCCGCGACGGTGCCGCCGCTGTCGGTGAACCGGTTGATGTGGTAGCTGGAATAGGCGAAGCCGAGGACGGGCGTGACGGTCCAGTCGGGCGCCGGAACGAATTCCTTCGACAGCCGCGCGTTGGCCGAAAACACATCCATCGTGTAGCTGGCCGTGTCCACGCCCAGCGCCGCGTCGACCCATCCGCGCTCGTAGGAGCCGGCCGCTTCGAACAGAATGCCGCCCGGCAGTTCGGACTGCAGCAGCAGGCCGCCGCCCAGAAAATCCATGTCGAACTTGGAAACGAAGATCAGACTGTCGGCGTTGACGTGCCGGTATCTGAGGAAGGCGCCGAGCGCCAGATGCTCATTGATGACGCGGGTGAAGCCGCCGGTGAAGCCGGTCTGCAACCCATCGGTATCGACCTGATCATCCTTCTTGAACTTGGAGGCGGAGATGCTTGCGAAGGCCAGCCAGCCAGGCGCGATCGCGTGAGCCGCCGGCGCGCCGCCGCTGGTTGCCTCAACGATCATGTCGCGGGAAATCGTGGCGGAGTAATCCGGCTGCGGGAGAGAAAAGGGGTCCCGTCCACCGACCGAGATCCCAAGCGGTTCGCCCTTGATGATGGCGATCTCGATCTTCTTATCGACGAGTTCGTCTGCGATTTTGGAGAGACGCTTGACGAACTCTTCCATGGCGCGGTTCGATCCGAAGATGCGCCTGAACGCATCAGGCGAAGATTCAACAATGCCGGTCTTGGGGTTCGTGAATAGTTTCTCGGACAGGTCCAAAAATACATCGACGAACGGCTCACCCGTGTCCCTCGGGTCTCTATTGGCAACGAATGCCAAAAATCCACGGAAAACCTCTAGCGTGTTTCCCTGAAAGTGGATGGGTGCCGTTGCACTCGCCACTCTCAGCAGATCCTCCTTTTTCTTGTTGAGCTGCTTGATTTCCACATTCAGCTTGACGAGCCGGAGATCGGGCAGAGGCACGCCGATCGGTCCGAACTGGCTGACCGGTATGACGGCGTTCAGCAGTTCATCCTGCGAATTGTTCTGGATCGCCGAGAGGGCAGCGCCGTTGTAGTTGTCGTCGGTGTCTGGATCGGTGGCATAGGTGGGGTTGATCTTGCCCAGACCTGAAAGCAACGCTACCGCAAAGAAATACACCCAAACGCGACGAACACCAATCCCTGACATCTTACGCCCCTGCTGCCTGTTACATCCCCCGGATTGTCTGTGCTCCGGTTCTGCGGCCGGATTAGATCGGAAGACTAGAGTGGGGCCGGCGAAGATGACAACGGGTCTGGGCGGCTGGCATGAAAATCTTGTGCCGTGTGTTGCACTTGCGCATCAGATGCCGGTGCAAGTCAGACAATCAGTGGGAATTTGCGAGGTCAGGCGAGATTGCGGCCGAGATGGTCGAACCAGGGGCTGAGGGCGCGGGTCAGCCTGGAGGTCTGCGCCCAGTCCGCTGCACGGGCGCAGACGGTGCGGGCTTGCCGCAGCGATGCGCCGACCTTGTCGGCCGCCGCGAGAGTTTCTGCGTCCTTCCAGCCGTGTTGCTGGGTGCGCGCGAGGATGAGGCAGAGCCGGACGGCAAAGTGGAACACGCCCATGACCCGGACGTACTCGGCGGCTTCTCCGGCGGTGCTGTGCCGGTCGAACTTTGCTGCGAACTCGTCGATCAGACGCCGGTCGCGCAACGGATCTTCCGGCACGGTCTCATCGCAGAGGAGCCAGACCAGATCGTCCAGACGGTTGCGCGCGCCGCAATGCTCCCAGTCGATCCAGCTGACCTTGCCGTCACGGCCGACAACAGCGTTGGCAGGCCGCGCGTCCCATTTGACGAAGGCGGGATCCAGCAGCATCAGAAGGCTGTAGATCCCATCCAGATCGGGCTCCGGTGCCGGATGATCGAGATGCGAGCCGATCACGGCGGGGCGGTCGATCAGCGCGCGCACCCAGTCGCCGTCGGCCCCGAGGATGGGCACGCAGCCGGCCAGGCCGGACTTTCTGGCAGCAGTGTGCACGGATAACAGGGATTCCGCAGCGCGATGGAGCGCATCCTCGGCACTCTCCAGCTGGGCGATTAAGAGTTCGGAGAGACGGCTGGAGCCCTTGTCGCTCTGCACCAGCACCAGACCGTTGAAGGCGAGTACGTCCGGCACGGGCGCCTTCCAGGCGCTGAGGGTGTGGAGGACACGCTCCTCCAGCTGCGCTCTGGCCTGTTCCTCGCGCCTGGTGATGATCACCGACCTGCCGTCGCTTAGGACGGCGCGGAATGAGGCGCGACCCTTGCCGGCCGGGAACGATACCTCGACCGGCCGGGCGCCGGTCATCTTTTCGCACTGCGCGCACAGGCGGTGGATGTATGCCAGAGTCCGGCCGTCCTGGGCGGTGCGCGAGCAGGTGACCGGTTCGGAGGCGAAATCGTCTGTGCGGGCGATGGAAAGCAAGGTCCTGAGGCTCCGTTGCGTGCTGTTGGATCAGACCGTCTTCAGCCGGACCGGGGTGCGCGGCGGTTCCTTCCAGAGCGTTGCCGCGGTTGCAACGCCGCCGGTCAGATACTCGGGAAACGCGATGGTGTCGTACTGACTGGTCAAGACTTCAGGGTCGTCCCGGCGATCGTCGCTGCGTGGGGAACGCGGGGAGTTCGTCTTGGTGGACTTCCGCTTGGTCATTGTACTGCCGCCTGGCCGGGATCAGAGGAACCCGGGACGGCCAAGCTCATGACTGTCCCGAACAAGGAGTGGTGTCACGAACTTCCGCCCTTCACCGACTTGTGCCCATAGCCGGCATGGGCGGCCTTGCGGGCGCCGGAGCCGCCCGAGCCGGAGCCCGAACCGCCGCCGGAGGATTTGTGGCTGTATCCGCTGTGGCTGGTCTTGCGGACACCGCCCGAGCCGCCCGAGCCGGAGCCTGAGCCACCACTGGAGGAATTGTGGTTGTATCCGCCGTGGCTGGTCTTGCGGACGCCGCCGGAGCCGCCTGAGCCTGAGCCTGAACCACCACCGGAGGATTTGTGGCTGTATCCGCTGTGGCTGGTCTTGCGGACGCCGCCCGAGCCGCCGGACCCTCCTGAACCGCCGCCGGATTTCGGGCACTGATGACTGTAGCCCGTCGTCTTGGCGGTTTTTGCATGCTGAGACTTCAAAGCATGCAGCAGTTTGGCGATTTTTGAAGCCTTGAACTTGAACCCGTGCGTCTTGAAGGCTTGTCCCGAATGCTTTGCTGCATAGGGGTTCCAGCCCTGAATCTTGCCTTGCCATCCCATGATTGGCGTCCCTTTCCCGCTCTAGGCCGCATCAGGTGGATACAAAAAGTCAATTGGAGACAGGTGCAGCATTGCCCGCCGGGCGCCAATTGGGGGAAACTACCTAGGGCGTGCGTAGAGACTGCGGTGCCCGCATTTCAGGACCGGGTCACCTGGAGTTCAAGCCGGTTTGATCGGATCGCCTGATCGTGAATTTTGGTGCGAATTCAAAGCGCTGCTGCTTTTCGGGAGGCGTGTCCCAGGGATTTGACGGTGACGCGCAATTGGGCCTGGCGTGAACTTCGGGGGCTCTTGATCATGCCAAGTTGTGTTCCCAGTGAAGAGTCTGGTGCGTAGGTCTTATGGTCAACACAACCCTTTAAGATGAGGCCAAGATGATCAAGACAGTACTGATTCCAGCCATCGGGCTCGCCATGATGACGTCCGTTGCGGCGGCAGATGAAACTGGCAACGCCGCACAGTCGGTGCTCTTTGCCGGTGATCCGCAAAGTGGTTACAGCGCCGCGGACTGGGGCGTCACCAAACTCCGTGCAGGTTCCCGCAAGAATGTGCGTCGAGGGAAGAAGGTGCGCCGCAGCAAAAAGGTGCGCCAGCGCCGGGCTCTGCGTCCGCATAATTTCGCCGTCCCCGGCGGCTTCCGCCTGCGGCGCGGCGGCTTCAATGATGACCACACACCGG
>JBCCEL010000351.1:0-6047 GCA_039030315.1 Pseudomonadota bacterium | reverse complement strand
TGGTGTTCGAGGTCATGGCCTGCCATCAGGATCCGGCAGTCCCCCGTGTCGAGGTGACTGTCGCTCCGGGCATTTCGGCCTTTCAGGCCGCGGCCGCCAAGGCGGGCGCGCCGATCGGCCATGATTTCTGCACCATCTCGCTGTCCGATCTGCTCACACCTTGGGAGGTGATCGAAAGACGCCTCAAGGCGGCCGCGGAGGGTGATTTTGTAGTTGCATTTTATAATCCGAAGTCTCAGCGCCGGACCAGTCAGATCGTTCGGGCAATGGAGATTCTCGCGGCGCGCAGACCGCCGGACACCCCGGTCGTCATCGCCTCCAGCCTCGGCCGTCCGGAAGAATGTATCCGTGTACGTCCGCTCAGCGCATTCGATCCTGACGAGGTGGACATGCTCACCCTCGTCATGGTCGGCTCGAGTGAGACCAGGGTGCTGGAGACGGGAGACGGCAAGACCTGGGTGTACACGCCGAGAGGCTATGAGAAGAAAAGAGAGGCGGCCGAATGACCGTACACTTCATTGGAGCCGGCCCAGGCGCGCCGGACCTGATCACCGTCCGCGGTTTGAAGATCATCGAGCGCTGCACCGTTTGTCTCTATGCGGGTTCGCTGGTGCCCGAAGAGGTCGTGGCCTCGGCGCCTGAAGGGGCCCGAGTACTCGACACCGCGCCCATGAATCTTGATGAAATCATTGAAGAAATACGGCTGGCCCACGCAAGGGGCGAGGATGTTGCACGGGTTCATTCGGGCGATCCATCGATCTACGGCGCCATCGCGGAACAGATGCGCCGGCTGGACGACCTCGGCATCGACTATGACGTCACCCCAGGCGTATCCGCCTATGCCGCTGCGGCAGCCGAGCTGAAGACCGAACTCACCCTGCCGGAGATCGCCCAGACGGTCATCCTCACCCGGACAACCATGAAGGCCTCGGCCATGCCGGCAGGCGAAGACCTGGACGCTCTCGGCCGCGCCGGCGCTACGCTCGCCATCCATCTGTCCATCCGCAACCTGAAGCATATCGAGCGCGAACTGACACCGCACTATGGCGCGGACTGCCCGGTCATCGTGGTCTACCGCGCAACCTGGCCTGACCAGATGATCATCCGGGGCACACTGTCCGACATTGCAGGCAAGGTGCGGAAGGCCAAGCTCACCCGCACCGCACTAGTGCTCGTAGGCTCTGTGTTCAACAGCCAGGAATTCCGGGACAGCGCCCTTTACGACGCCGCTTTCGAGCACGTTCTGCGCACCCGGAAATCCAAGAAGGCCCTGCCCGCCTAGATCATGCTAGACAGGGTCTCCCTTGCCGCCAGGAGACCGCCAGCATGACAAAATCAGGACTGCGCAGCGCACGCTGGTTCGACACGGATGATCTTCGCGGCTTCGGCCATCGCTCGCGCATCATGCAGATGGGTTATGCGCAGGAGGACTGGGGCGGCAGGCCGGTCATTGCGATCATCAATACGTGGTCGGACATCAATCCGTGCCATGCGCATTTCAAGCAACGCGTGGAGGATGTCCGCCGGGGCATCCTGCAGGCCGGCGGCTTTCCGCTTGAACTGCCGGCGATCTCGCTGGCTGAAAACTTCGTCAAGCCCACCACTATGCTCTACCGCAACTTCCTGGCCATGGAGGCAGAAGAACTGCTGCGCTCGCACCCGGTGGACGGGGCGGTTCTCATGGGCGGCTGCGACAAGACCACGCCCGGGCTGCTGCTCGGGGCGATCAGCATGGATATCCCGGCGATCTTTGTCCCCGCCGGCCCCATGCTCAGAGGTAACTTGCGAGGCCAGACTCTGGGGTCCGGCTCCGATGCTTGGAAGTACTGGGATGACAAGCAGGCCGGCGTCATCGACGATGCGGAGTGGCAGGCGGTCGAAGCCGGCATTGCCCGTTCCTACGGCCACTGCATGACCATGGGCACCGCAAGCACGATGACCGCCACCACGGAAGCACTGGGGCTTACCCTGCCCGGCGCATCGTCGATTCCTGCGGCAGACAGCAACCACATCCGGATGTGTGCGGCCGCCGGCCGGCGGGCGGTCGAAATGGTCAACGAGGATCTTTGCCCCTCCAAGGTGCTCAGCCGCGCATCCTTTGAAAACGCGATCGCCGTGGCCATGGCGCTCGGCTGTTCTACCAACGCAATCATCCACGTGATAGCCGAGGCCAGGCGCGCAGGTCAGGACATCAGCCTGGACGATTTCGAGGCCGCCAGCCGGCAGGTGCCGGTTTTGGCCAATATCCGACCTTCCGGCGAGCGCTATCTGATGGAGGACTTCTACTACGCAGGCGGCCTGCCTGCGCTCATGAGCCAGATGAAGGCACATCTAGATCTGGGAGCGAAAACGGTTTCAGGGCAGACCCTGGGTGAGGACATCGCAAGAGCGCGGGTCTGGAACGAAGATGTCATCCGCCCGCTGAACAACCCGGTCTACCGGGAAGGAGCTCTCGCCGTGTTGCGCGGGAACCTCGCGCCTGACGGCTGCGTGATCAAGCCCTCGGCATGTGCCCCGCAGTTTCTGAAGCACCGGGGCCCTGCCCTCGTGTTCGACAGCTATGCGGAAATGAAGAGCAGGATCGATGACCCAGGGCTGGAGGTCACCGAAGACACTGTCCTTGTCATGCGCGGTGCGGGTCCTCAAGGGGGCCCGGGCATGCCGGAATGGGGGATGCTGCCGATCCCGAAAAAACTTCTGAAACAGGGTGTGCGGGACATGTTGCGCGTCTCCGATGCCAGGATGAGCGGCACCAGCTACGGCGCCTGCGTCCTGCATGTTGCACCTGAGGCCCATGTCGGCGGCCCGCTGGCACTGGTCCGCACCGGGGACATGATCTCAATCGATGTCGATGGACGGACGATAAACATGGAGGTTTCCGATCAGGAACTGGAGGCCCGCCGCGCGGCATGGACCCGGCCGGAACCAAAATATGAGCGCGGCTACGGCTGGCTTGCCACACGCCATATCCGCCAGGCCGACGAGGGGTGCGACTTCGACTTCCTGGAGCGCAGCCACGGCGCAAACCCCGCTGAGCCGGAAATACTCTGACAGATCTGCCAGCCGCGCAGGCGTGTCAGCATGTGGCGGTGTCAGTTCAGCTGCCAGGTGATCGTTACCTGCGCTGAGACCTCCTGTTCGCCGCGGGCGACCGGAACCGGCGCTGCAGCAGCCTCCGACGCAAACGCTCTGGCGCGGGCCACGGGGACCGGCGGGCGCGAACCGCCGGCCTCCCTGATCGCCATGATCTGACCCAGCCTCACACCGGCGGCCTCCGTCAGCAACTTCGCCTTTGCAACGGCGCGCGCAACAGCGATCTTCCGGGCCTCATCGCGCAGTGGCTGGGGCTTGTCGATGGAAAATCTCAGGCTGTGGATCTGGTTCGACCCAGTGGACACTGCCGCGTCCAGGATCTCGCCGAGCTTGTCCAGATCACGCATAACGCCAGTCAGCTGGTTGGATACCGTGTAACCGACAATTCGCGGCGGCTGCTGGGCTCCGTTTGCCTGCCGCTTGGGGTAGACGTAGCGGGGCTGAACGCTGAAGTTCGAGGTCTGCAGATCTTCCTCTGCGACGCCCTGACCCGTGAGCGTCTGCTTGAGCGCCTGCATGGAGCCGGTGTTGCGGGACAAGGCTTCGCGCGCGGTGCGGGCCTCGCTGACCACACCCAAAGTGACGACGGCGATATCCGGCGCGGCCGTTCGCGTGCCCTTGCCCGTAACCGTGATGGTACGATCGGCGGCATTTGTCGCCGTGCTGAAAAAAAGGCTCAGCACGAGCACCAGTGACATACCCAAAAGGTCGATTTTTCTCATGGCCTGATCCTGTTTCCCGGTTTCGGTTCCGTCGAGACTGAAATCCTGCTTTCGCGCCGGTTGCCCGCTTGCTATAGCACACGACCGCGCGCACCATCCATGGTTGCCGCGCCCGGTGGGTCCGTAGCTCAATTGGTTAGAGCCGACGGCTCATAACCGTCTGGTTGCAGGTTCGAGTCCTGCCGGACCCACCACTTCTCATTTCCACTCCGATTCCACCCCCTAAGGCCTTGAATGGTAAGGCTAATTGGGCGGTTCTAGGACCCTTAAATCGGTCGTATGGTATGGGGTCCGCAAAGGCCAGTTTCAGCACTGTTCTGCGTAGTGCGGTTTGGCCAGTTTCCCAGAGTTTATAAGGGTTTGCGAGGAACGTGAGGACTGGTTCTAGTTTTTCTTCGAACGTGCCCTTGGGCTCCGCCTGACTTTGCAGTTTTTCGCCCAGGAGGAGCTTCCGCTTCTCCAGCTGGCTGATCTTGTCCTCGTAAGTTCCGATCAGCGTGTCGTTGGTAGAGGCGAGGATGCGGCTCAACAGGGCTTCGATCTGCTTCTCGATTTCCGCGATCTGCTTTTGGCCAGAGCGAACGATCTCTGCAGCCTGTTCTCGCCTCTGGTCCCAGGCATAGCGGAACATGGCTGTTGCGAGCTTGAACGCGGCGTGTTGTGGCTGAAGCTGTTTGACGAGTTCGCCGACCTCATCCTCGATCTTGTCCCGAGCGATGGACTTGCCATAGTGGTCGCAGGTCTTGGTCTGACAGAGGTAGTAGGCGTAGAGCTTCGAGCGTCCCTTGCTCCATGAGGAGCGCAAAGGGACATCGCAGCCGGAGCAGACGACCATGCCACGCAAAGCGAAGTCCTCGCCGACGCCTGCCCGCTTGGGTGTCTTTGAGGTGTCCTGACGCCGTTTCTGGACCTTCTCGAATAGTTCTAGTGAGATCAGTCCTTCATGCTGGCCTTTGAGCCAGCTGAGGCCGTAGGTCTCGCTGCAGATGTACCCGGTGTAGACGGTGCGGGTCAGAATGTCGGCAACCTTCTGCTGCTTCACCTCGCCGTGCTTGTTGCGCGGAAAGTCAGGGAAGCTCTCAAAGAAGCGTTTGACCTCCGCCTGAGTGGCAAAACGGCCGGAGGCGAAGCCTTCGAACCCCTGCCGGATGATCGAATCGAACGGCGGGTTAGGGACAAGCATTTTGCCCCGGCCCTTGATGGTCTCGTAGCGATAGCCGATAGGCGCGTCGTGAACCCAGTAGCCCGACTGCATGCGGGCCTTCATCTTCTGAGCGACCTGCCGCCCGTTCTGCTTGCGCTCGAGCGCACCCTGGGCCGCCATGATGGTTTCTATGAACTCACCCTCCGGCGTGTCGTCGAACTTAAAATTGAGGCACTCAATCTCCGCGCCACGACGGCGAAAGGCCTCTCTCAAATCAAGATGGAAACGGGTGTCACGGGCAAAGCGTTTTAGGTCGTCGAAGATGACGACAAATCGTTCCTGAGGTTGAGCATCAAGGAAACTGAGGAGCGCCACCATGCCGGGGCGCTGCATGAAGTTCCCACCACCTGTGATGGTGTCTGGAAACACAGCAACGACTTCGTAGCCTTTCGCTGCTGCATATTGGCGGCAACGGGTCTCCTGGCTTTCAAGGCCGTGCCCTTCCTTCTCCTGAGACTGGGACGACACGCGTGAGTAGATTACAGCTTTCTGGTTTTGTTCTTTCATACCTCCTCCGTCTGTTGATGATCTTGTGATTGTAACACAGCTGCCATCAGAGCAGCAGTCAGGTCCAAATTCTGCTCACAGTTTTCCGCTTCAGAAACGATTTCCCATCTGAGGTCGACGAAGATACTGACGATGAGCCAGTAGGTTTCGATGAACTGACGTTGTTGCGCTTCGGTCAATTCCATCTCTTCAAGGTAGGGTATCCAATCCTCCCAATTGAAGATGAGCTTGGGCCTTGAGCTGGGATCAGCCAGCTCAGGCACAGGGTGTTCGTCTATGTCGGGTGGAGGTAATTCATACTTCAGCATACGCAGTCCTTTTTACTCTTGGCCCTTAAAATACCAGCGGAGCCGTCTTCTATTCTCGCTTGCGCGAACAAAAAGAGTGCAACTTATACGTTTATTCAATTGTAGCGCAAGCATTTTTCTGTTTTTTTTCTTGAGGAAGACTGTCAGCTCATGCTGAGGGCTTGTGTTTGTGTCCGACCTTCAGCCTCAATCTTCTCCGCTTTTCGTGCGGCG
>JBCCEL010000350.1:0-6061 GCA_039030315.1 Pseudomonadota bacterium | reverse complement strand
GATCGACAACTACATCTGCGAGCTGAAGGAGGCCCAGATCCGCGACGGTCTGCATATCCTCGGTCAAAGCCCGGATGGCCGCCTGCGCACAGATCTCCTCGTTGCCCTGGCGAGGGTTCCCCGCAATCTGGGGGAAGACGGCGACGCCTCGCTCATCCGCGCGCTGGCCGCCGATCTCGGGTTTGACGGGTTCGATCCCCTGGACTGCAAGCTTGGCGCGCCGTGGGAGGATGAGAGGCCGGAATTTCTCCTGGAACTGGTTCAAGGCTCCTGGCGGACCGCCGGGGACACCGTCGAACGGCTGGAAATCCTGGCGGGTCAGCTGGTTTCTGCGGACAGCGCCTGTTCTCCCGGCTGGTGCCGCACGCAGGCCGTTCTCGATGAAATCGAAGACGTGATCGCGCCGCGCCTTGACTCCAGCGGAGAACAGGAACTCAAGGCGGCTGTCACCGCCCTCGATGGCCGCTTTGTTGATCCGGGGCCTTCAGGCGCGCCCACCCGGGGAAGGCTCGACGTTCTGCCCACGGGCCGCAACTTCTTTTCCGTCGATAACCGCTCGGTACCCACGCCGGCCGCCTGGACCCTCGGCGAAAAGTCGGCCGAACTCCTCGTGCAGCGCTATCTGCAGGATCACGGCCGCTGGCCCACGGCCATGGGACTGTCGGTCTGGGGCACATCGAACATGCGCACCGGCGGCGACGACATCGCCCAGGCCCTGGCGCTGATTGGTGCAAAACCGAAATGGGATCCGGCGAGCTGGCGGGTGACGGGCTTCGAGATTGTCCCGCCGGCGCAGCTCGGCCGGCCGCGCGTGGACGTGACCTTGCGCATCTCCGGCTTCTTTCGCGATGCCTTCCCCGCGCAGATCGATCTGTTCGACAGTGCCGTCCGTGCCATCGGCGCCCTGGAAGAAGATCCAGGCGACAATCCGATTGCGGCCCGCATGCAGGAGGACCGGCAGGGGCTCATGACGCAGGGTCTAGATGAGTTGGAGGCTGCGAAACGGGCTGGATTCAGAGTCTTCGGATCCAAGCCGGGCGCATACGGAGCTGGACTCCAGGCACTCATCGATGAACAGTTGTGGAGCGAACGGGACGATTTGGGACGTAGCTACATTAATTGGGGCGGCTACGCCTATGGCGGCGGCACACAGGGCGCCGAGCGTCACGAGCTTTTCGCCCAGCGCCTGAGCGGTCTGGAAGCGGTCATCCACAATCAGGATAACCGCGAGCACGATCTCCTGGATTCCGACGACTACTACCAGTTCGAAGGCGGCATGAGCGCGGCCATCGAACACCTCAAGGGCTCCCGGCCCTCAGTCTATCACAACGACCATTCCCGGCCTGAACGGCCGGTCATCCGGTCGCTGGAGGAGGAGATCGGCCGGGTCGTTCGATCCCGCGTCGTCAATCCCAAGTGGATCGCCGGCGTGATGCGCCACGGCTACAAGGGCGCGTTCGAGATCGCGGCCACGGTCGACTACATGTTCGCATTCGCAGCCACCACTGGAGCCGTGCGCGATCATCACTTCCAGATGGCCTATGATGCATTCGTGGCCGACGACAATGTTCGCGACTTCATCGCGCAGAATAACGAAAACGCCTTGCGCGAACTCTCAGAACGCTTCCGCGAAGCAATGGACCGCGGCTTGTGGACGCCGCGCTCCAACTCGGCCTATCATCGCCTCCGGCACCTTGCCGGCGAAACTGTGGAGGAACCGGCATGACCGAACGTCCGAAGAAGAAAATCGACATGATGAGCGAAGAGGAACTTGACGCGCGCCATGCCGAGAAGATGCGCCGCAAAAAGGAATCGCGCGACAAGATTGTAGCTACAAAAACAAAGGAAAAAGGCCTTCTCATTGTCCATACCGGCAAGGGCAAAGGCAAATCCACCGCCGCATTCGGCATCGTCTTCCGCGCGCTTGGCCATGGCTTCAATATAGGTGTGGTGCAGTTTGTGAAAGGTGCCTGGAACACGGGCGAGCGGGACGTGCTGGCCAAGTTCCCCGATCAGGTAACCATCAAGGCGATGGGCGAAGGCTTCACCTGGGAAACCCAGGACCGCCAGCGCGACATTGCTGCCGCCAGCCAGGCCTGGGAAGAAGCCAAGCGCATGATTGCCGACCCGGAGGTGCAGCTGGTGCTGCTGGATGAGCTGAATATCGTCCTGCGCTATGGATATATTGATCTGGACGAGGTGGTCGAGGTCCTGAGTGCCAAGCCGGAGATGAAACACGTCATCGTCACCGGTCGGAACGCCAAGGACGAGATCATCGAAATCGCCGACCTGGTCACCGAAATGACCCAGATCAAACACCCCTACAGGGACCAGGGCGTGAAGGCGCAGGTCGGAATTGAGTTCTGACAGCAGCTTTGCAACCGGCCCGCATGAGAACGCGCGTTTCAAGCTACCGATCAGATGAAGCCGTCATGCAGGCGGCGGCACACCGACCGGCCGGCCCTGGTGCTGCTCGTTCGATGCATGGGTATCGAGCAGTTCGACAACTTCATGAATCCTGCCGGCAGTTGTCCTGGCAAACAGGACGTACTCGACGGCGTATGGGTTGCCGCGGGCGCTTGTTGCCCTGAAATTGAAACGCACCACGCTTGAGGCTTCATCGCCGATATCGTCGAGAATTTCGACGTCGACCGAGCCGGGCTTATAGAACTTTTCAAACACGGCCCGGTTGAAGGCGCACACGGCATCTTTGCCGGAATGGGGTCCCGCGATGTTCGGAGCCAGAGAATGGTTCAACCGCCAGGTAACATGCTCAGCATACATTGCTTTCATGGCTTCGCAGTCACCAAAAGCTTCCACAAGCTTGCGGGCGGGGGTCGGGTTACCGGTCATGGCGTATCTCAGGTTTTCAACTGCAAAGTTCTAGCGCAGGTTCTCATCGGCTGGCCATAGACGTCCTGCCCTCCCAGTGCCTGGCGCAAACGGATACCGAGTGCCGCAAAACACATTGACGTGCGCCCGTTCCGCAAATACCACGGTGAGCGTTACTGGAAGACAGAAGCGTCCTCGTGAGGGACTGAAAGCTACTCCGGTGCGGCCGACCCAAATCGGGGGCCAAATCCGGTGCTTCATGTCGAGCATTGGCCTGGTTGTTCCAGGCGCTCTCCCGCGCGCGGGTCTTCTCCACTGAAACCGCAATTGGGAGACCTGACATGAAAATCACCACCCCCTTCCTCGCCCTCGCCGCCACGATTGCCGCGACCCCGGCATTTGCCCACCCGGGTCACGGCGCAGACGCCCATGCCCATTGGGAATATCTGGCTGTCGCAGCCTGCGTAGCCGCCCTCTTCGTTTGGCGCGACCGCAAAGCAGGCTGAATTCGCACGGCACACGACTTCCTCGATCGATAGAACGGAAAACTTCGATCCAAGGGGGGTGCAAGTTCAGAGATGCACGGAAATGACCGGCGCGATGGAATACTTGAAAGATCCGGCCGCGATCTATGAACTGTCCTTCGCCACCATCCGGGCGGAAACCGATCTGGCACGCCTGCCGGAAAGCGTCCGCCCGCTGGCGGTCCGGCTCATTCACGCCTGCGGCATGGTGGATCTGGCTGACGATCTGAGGTTCAGCGACGACGTGGTGCTCCAGGCAAGAGAAGCGCTCATCGCGGGTTGCAAGGTCATCACCGATTGCGAAATGGCAGCGGCCGGCATCATCCGGCGCCTTCTGCCGGCATCGAACCAGATCGTGTGCACGCTTAACGATCCGCAGACCTCGCTGTTAGCCGCCAAGCACGAGACGACCCGGTCCGCGGCTGCGGTCAGTCTCTGGCCGGAGCACCTTGATGGTGCCGTCGTTGTCATTGGCAACGCACCGACTGCGCTTTTTGCGCTGCTGGAACTGCTGGACGAAACGGCGGTTCGTCCTGCGGCCATCCTAGGCTTCCCGGTCGGCTTTGTCGGTGCGGCCGAATCCAAAGATGCTCTGGCCGCCGACCCGCGCGGCGTTCCCTTCGCCACCGTGCTCGGCCGGCGCGGCGGAAGCGCCATGGCAAGCGCCGCCCTCAACGCCATTTCCGCCGGATCCGCCCGATGACCGCCTGGCTCACCATCATCGGCACCGGCATGGATGGCGCCGCAAGTATCCATCCCGCAGCCCGCAAGTCCCTGGAGAACGCGGAAATCGTGCTCGGCCCCCAGCGTCTTCTCGCAACCCTGCGAAAGAGCGCGGCGGAGCAGCATGCATGGGGATCTCCCCTTTCGGAGAGCCTCGAGCAGCTGGAGGCCTGGCGCGGGCGGGCTGTCTGCGTTCTGGCGACCGGCGATCCCATGCACTACGGCATCGGCGTGACCCTGGCCCGGCGCTTCCCCATCGAGGAGATGGTGATCCATCCATCGCCTTCCGCATTTTCTCTCGCTGCCGCCCGTCTGGGATGGGCGATGCAGGACTGCGAAACCCTGTCTCTGCACGGGCGGCCGGTGGCGCGTCTGAGCGGGTTCCTAGAGCCTGGTGCAAGGCTCCTGGTTCTGACCTCAGGCGCTGAGACAATCGCAGAAGCTGCGGACCTCCTGATCGCCCGGGGCTTCGGCAGCTCCATTGTCACCGTGCTTGAGAATATGGGGGCCTCGGACGAGCGCGTTCTGTCCCTACCCGCTGAAGCCCTGAAAGCAGAAGAGTTCGGCGCGTTCCACACGCTGGCCATCCACTGTCTCTCATCGGACGGTGCCGCTGTGCTCCCGCGCGTCCCCGGACTGCCGGACGATGCATTCGAACACGACGGCCAGCTGACCAAGCGCGAAGTGCGGGCCGCGACCCTCGCCGCGCTGGGCCCGGCTCCAGGCGCTCTGCTTTGGGACGTGGGGGCCGGCTGCGGCTCGGTGGGGATCGAATGGATGAGGGCCGAGCGGCGCGCCAGGGCCGTGGCTTTTGAACGACACGAAGGCCGTCTCGCGATGATTGCCGGCAATGCGGAGAGTTTGGGAACACCGGAGTTGGAGATCGTTGCGGGGGACCTGCCGGCAACACTGAACGGCCAGCCGCGGCCATCCGCCATATTCCTTGGCGGTGCGGTGTCCGATCGGGACGTGTTCGACGCGTGCTGGAACGCGCTTCCCGCGGGCGGCACCATGGTTTCCAATGCGGTCACCCTGGAAGGCGAAGGCGCGCTGGCCGGATATCACAAGGCGTACGGCGGAGATCTCGTGCGGATGGAGGTCTCGAGAGTGGAGGCGGTCGGTTCGATGCGCGGCCTTCGGCCGTCCATGGCCGTGCTGCAATGGCGGATCATGAAATGAGCGCCGGAACTCTCTATGGCGTCGGCGTCGGTCCGGGCGATCCGGAGCTGGTCACACTGAAGGCGGCCAGGCTGATCCGCTCGGCAGACGTGGTTGCCTATCCGGTCAACGGGGCCGGACACAGTTTCGCCCGGCGGATCGTGGCAGATGTCGTCAGCCCGGATGCCGACCATCTGCCGATCACAGTGCCCATGAAGGTGGAGCGCGGTCCTGCGCAATGTGCCTACGATGATGCCGCTGAACAGATCAGCATGCATCTTCGCCGGGGTAAGAACGTTGTGTTCCTCTGCGAAGGAGATCCGTTCTTTTTTGGTAGTTACATGTATATTCACCAGCGCGTGTGTGGCTCCTATGAATGCGAGGTGGTGCCGGGCGTGACGTCTCTGACCGCCTGTGCCGCCGAACTCGGCCGGCCTCTGGCTGCGCGCAACGAGGTTCTCAAAGTGCTTCCCGGCCCGCTCGGCGAGGATGAACTTCTCCGTGAGTTACGGTTCTGCCAGAGCGCCGCGATTATCAAGGTCGGGCGCCATTTCGAGAAGATCCGACGCGTGCTGCGACAGTGCGGGCTGGCGGACTCAGCCTGGATCGTGGAAGCGGCCACGAACCCGGGGCAGAAAATCATCGCACTGGAGGCGGTAGCAGAGGGCGAAAAGCCCTATTTTTCGACAATTCTGGTTTATAGCGGCGGAGAAAATTGGTGACTGAAACTGCGGTAATCGTTCTCGGACCATCGGCCCTGCCGCTCGCGAAACGCATCGCGGATCTGCTCGGCGGTGAGATCCATGGCCTTGCCAAGCGTGTGG
>JBCCEL010000349.1:0-6069 GCA_039030315.1 Pseudomonadota bacterium | reverse complement strand
GTCCGCAGGTCCCTCGTATTGCTGGACGTTCCCCGATGCCACCGTGGAGATCATGATCTTCGGGACCCCCACCGGCAAGGCGCGCATGGCGGGCGTGACCATGGCCGTGCCGCCGGAACCGCCCGCCGAGATGATCCCTGCGACCCCGTTCTGGCGCTGGATCCAGTTCTCGAAAGCCTCGGTCATGCCGGCCACGGCTTCGCCGCGGTCATTGGTGAAGACGCCGTTGGGACCGCGCCGGTTGTAAAGGGCGATCTGCTGCGGCGGGATGTCGGCAGAGGACGGCTTGCCGCTGGTCGACAGGTCCACCAGCCGGGTGCGGACACCGGCCTCCTTGAGCAGATCTCGGATATAGCGCAGTTCCGCACCCTTGGTGTCGAGGGTGCCGGCCACGAGCACCACCGGCTCCCCGCTGCCCGACAACGGCCGCAACTCGACGCTACGGGGCAGCGCGCTGACTGTGCCGCGCGCACCGGCGCCGGAATCGGTGCGGGCCATGGCTTCGAGCTGTCGGACCGGAACCGGCTGTGACCAGCGCGTCGGGAGCTCGGGATTGGAGACGTAGATCCGGACGGGCGCCTTGCGTTCCTCGGCCTTGGTCGCCTCCGACGCCTCCTCTTCGCCGGCAGGCGCCGGCGCCTCCGCCTCATCGCCATGACGGCCGACACCCAGCAGCCGCTGCTGCAGGTCCCGGTCGGCGGCCAGCTGGCCGGACGGCATGATGCGGTTGATCTGCCCGTTGACCATGATGGCAACCTGCTCGGACACGTCCGTCGCGACCCCGATATTCTGTTCGATGAGCAGGACGGAAATACCGGATTCCTCGCGCAGATGGCTGAGCATTGACTCAACCTGCGCCACGATGACCGGCGCCAGGCCTTCCGTCGGCTCGTCCATCACCAGGAGCCTTGGGTTGAGCAACAGGGCGCGCGAGATCGCCAGCATCTGCTGTTCGCCGCCAGACAGCTGCGCGCCGGTATTGCTCTTGCGTTCCGCCAGGCGCGGAAAGGTGTCGTAGATGCGTTCCAGGCTCCACGACCCGCGGGAGCGCCCCATGGAGAGGCGCAGGTGCTCGTCCACGCTGAGCGAGGGCCAAAGACGGCGCCCCTGGGGTACATAGCCGATGCCGTGCTGGGCAACCTGGGTTGGCGTTGCGCCGGTCAGTTCCTCGCCCATGAAACGGATGGACCCGCTGGAGACCGGCACCAGCCCCATCACCGCCTGGCACAGCGTGGTCTTGCCCATGCCGTTGCGCCCGACCACGGACAGGACACCGTGATCCAGCGTCAGGTCGACCCCCTGCAGGGCATGGGAGTGGCCGTAGTACACGTTGAGGCCCGAGATCTGGAGAACAGGGCCGGACGACGAGATCGGGCGCCCGATTGATCTGCCGAAATCAACCATGCCCGCCCCCGAGATAAAGCTCCTGGACCTCGCGGTCGGACTCGATTTCCTCAGGCTTGCCTTCCTTGAAGATGCTGCCGTTGTGCATCATGGTCACACTTTCGACCACGCGCAGGGCCACATCCATGTCATGCTCGATGATGATGTAACCGATGTGCTCCGGCAGGGAGGTCAGAATCTCCACCAGCTCGGTACGCTCTGCCGGCGAGAGACCGGCCGCGGGCTCATCGAAGAGGATGAAGCGCGGCGCGCCCGACAGGGCCAGCGCGATTTCCAGCTGGCGCTGCTGCCCGTAGCTCAGTTCCGACACCAGCTGATCGCGCACATCCGTCAGATGCACCGCCTCGACCAGGTCGACGGCGCTTTGCATGAGAGCATCGTCCCGCCTCGGACGCAGCAGGGAGAAGCGCCCGCGCGAGACCCCGCGGCAGGCGAGATAGACATTGTCCAGCACAGTCAGACCGCCGAACAGCAGCGAGATCTGATAGGTCCGCCGCAAGCCCCGCCGGATCCGCTCGTGGGGCGGGAAGTCGGTGACGTCTTCGCCAAAAAAGCGGATCGAGCCTGAGGTTGGTGGGAAATCGCCTGTGATGCAATTGAAGAGCGTGGTCTTTCCGGCGCCGTTGGAGCCGAGGACGCCCCGGCGTTCGCCCGGACGGATGCTCATGTTGACCTCGCGCAAGGCCGCCAGCGCGCCGAAATAGCGGGACACGCCCCGGATCTCCAGAGCATTGGCCGTGCCGGTGGCCTGAAGGCGTTCAGCGGCGGTCTGCATCGGACCCTCCGCTCAAGGGATCAAAACCATCTCCCGAACGCGCCATGTAGCTCTTCCAGCGCTCCCACAGCCCGAGCAGACCGTCCGGGGAGAAAAACACCGTCAGCAGGAAGCCCAGGCCGACCAGCAGCTTGAAGCGCGCGCCGTCCAACCCGACCGCGTTCAGCAGGTCGATGGCAAAGGTGCTGAGCACCACATAGACCAGCGCGCCGATGAAGGGGCCGATCGGGCGGCCCAGGCCCCCGACGACGGCGATGACAAGGATATCGATCACCGGCCCGATACCCGCCGTGCCCGGCGAGATCTGGTTGTTGAGCCAGGACAGCAGTATCCCGGCAACCGCGGCGATGAGCGCTGCAAAACTGTATGCAGCGATGCGGTGCGCAGTCACGTGGAAGCCGAGCGCCTCCATGCGGCGGGGGTTGTCGCGGATGCCCTGCAGCGCCAGGCCGAAGGGGGAGCGCGAGACATACTGCACCACGAGATAGGCAATGCCCGCCCAGAAGAAGATGAGATAATAGAACGGCACATGCGCGCGCCAGTCGATGCCGAACACCTGAGGCGGCTTCAGCCCGTTGAAGCCGCTGAAGCCGTTGAAGATCGTGTAGTTCTGGCGGGTGAAGTAGAAGAAGGCAGCCGCAATCGCCAGCGTGATCATGATGGTGTAGATGCCTTCGGTCCGGACCGCCAGCGCGCCGCTGATGGTCCCGAAGATCACTGCGATGATCAGCGAGATCGGCAGGGCAAACCACCACGACCAGCCGAGGCTGATCTGGTCGATGGCGCTTTCGCCGAAAATGGCGAACATGTAGCCAGCCGAGACCGCAACACTCATCTGCACGAGCGAGACCATCCCGCCATATCCGGCCAGGAACATGAGGCTGAGGGCGATCATCCCAAGGATCATCGTCCGGCCGAAAATGTCGATCAGGATGAAGCTGTTGGCGAACAGCGGCAGGGCGAGCAGCAGGAACACCACAAGCCAGACGCCCGGATGGATGCCGGCAATCCACTGACCCACACGCGAGGTGCTCTCGTCGCTGAGCGGCGGCGCGGCCGGGGTATCGTCGAGCAGGGCCATGGGGCTACCGGATGCTCAACAGCCCTTGCGGGCGGAATGCCAGCACGAGCACCATGATGAGGAACGTGCCGACCACGGCATATGTCGGCATGTAGACGGAACCGAACTGCTCGGCGAGGCCGATGATGATCGCCCCGAGCGCCGCTCCGGGGATCGAGCCCATGCCCCCGACGATCACCACGACAAGGGAAGCGAGCAGGAACCTGGTATCCTCGCCGGGCGCGAGCGACTGGAATGTCCCACCCACCACGCCGGCCACTCCGGCAAGACCAGCGCCAAAGGCAAAGACGACGACAAAGATGAGCTGCACGTTGACCCCGGTGGCGGACAGCATATCCCGGTCGTCAACGCCGGCCCGGATCAGCATCCCGATGCGGGTCTTGTTGAGCAGGAGCCACATACCGATGCCGATGATGATGGCCGCCGCCAGGATCACCAATCGGACCATGGGGTACTTGATGTAAATCGGGTCGCCCGTGCTGCGCTTCAGCACGGAGATGATGGGCGTCACCACCGGCCCGGACAGCCAGTCCGGCGTCAGGATCTGGTAGAAGTCGCCGCCCCAGGCCCACAACATGATATCCGCGAGCACGATCGATATGCCGATGGTCACCAGCGTCTGGCGCAGGTCCTGTCCCTCCATTCGCCTGAACACAAGGACCTGCAACAGGATCCCGATCAGGCCGACGAGGACAAAGGCAGCCACGAACCCGAGGACCCAGTAGCCGGTCAGTTCAACGAACTCGTAGCCGATATATCCGCCAAGCAGATAGAGCGACCCGTGCGCCAGGTTGACGTTGCGCATGAGCCCGAAGATGAGGGTAAACCCGCTCGCCACGAGGAAGTAGAGCGCGCCCAGCGTGATGCCGTTGAGCAGCGCGTTGACGAACACCTTCTTCTTGCCGACGACGGCGATCAGCCCCTTGGGCCAGACTGCAAAGACGGCAAGCAGGAGAAAGATCGCCAGCACGAAAAACACGAAAGTCCAGAAGGGGTGGCGCTCGACAAAACGGTTCATGCCGCCACCTCCAAGGGCGCGGACGGAAGGCATCCTGGCTGCCTTGCTTCCGGCGGCACAAAACTCATTCCTCGCGCCTGAACCTCCCTGGCACTAACACCCTGTTGCGGGCGGGTTTTTCGTTCATCCGGCCTCCTGTTTACTGCCCGAACCGCACCGCCCACATATCCGAGAGTATCAAATATTCCCCCGAGTCTTGAGTCGCACCACAGACGATCGATCAGAGGATCTGCGCCGCGCGGCGGTAGTCGGATGGGGCCATGCCCACATTGGCGCAGAAAAACCGTGTGAAGCCGCTTTGCGAGGAGAAGCCCAGATCGAAACTGATATCCGTCACCGAGCGGTCGCTGTCGGTCAGGTAGTCCAAAGCCCGCTCCATGCGCAGGGTATTGAGAAACAGGTTCGGCGTGACCCCGGTCTGCCTGCGGAAGAGCTTGTAGAAATGAGGACGGGACAGGCCCGATTCGCGGGCAATCTCGTCCAGCACGATTTCCGATCCCAGATTGCTCGTCATGATCTTGATCGACTTGCGCACCCGGAAGTCGCTGAAGGACTGTCCGGCCGAACCGAACGCTCCCGTTTCGGGCCGGTGTGCCCAGGATTGCTCGAAACAGGCTCTTGTGAGTTCGTATAGGTAACCATCGAAAAGATCACTGCTTTCCCCATCGAACAGCATGTTGGCGACACGCTGAACGGCCCTGCGCAGCACCGCCGTCATCTCGATCTGGGTATCCCCGAAACGCAGGCCGCGCGTGGCGTCCCGGTTCAGCTGGAGAAACCAGTCACGCTTGATGTAGAGCACCAGGAATATGCCGCCGCCCTCAACGTCCAGAGGGCGGAAATCGTGCGGCTCCCAAGGGTTGATCGCCGTCGCGCCCTCCATGGAGATTTCATAGGGTGTTCCGCAGATCGTCTGGCAGGCGTCCGCCCCCGAGACCAGAAAGGCCAGATGCCCCTCCCGGTGCGCATGGGTCGCCATGGGCCGGTTCATGCGATAAAGACAGGCCCGCCCGAAGCTGCCATGATAGACGGACAGCGCCGCACTCATAACCACCTCCCCTGATTGTCTTTCTCGTTTTCTCGCCAGTTTGCGTCGGGCGACCGCAAAACGCAACCCGCACGGTCGGGCCGGCCGGCCGCCGCTCGACCGGGTGACCCGCGATCTGCGATCCATTCCGGGCAGCAGGCCGGACATCCGCATCATGGAAACCCCGCATTGTTTTGAATATACTGGGGGAATCATTTTTGTTCGAAGGCCTGCCAGAGGTCTGAACGTCAGCGCCGGGAAAGCGACAGCATGGATAATGGCACCTGGATCATCATCAATCTCCTGGGCGGGATCGCGCTCCTGCTCTGGGGTGTCCGCATGGTGCGCACCGGCGTCATGCGTGCCTGGGGCGACCGGCTCAAACTGTTCATCGAAACCAACCTGCGCAACCGCATCACGGCGTTCGCCTCTGGGACCCTCGCGACCTTCTTCCTTCAGAGCAGCACCGCCACGGCGCTGATCGTCACCGGGCTTGCCGCCGGCGGGGTCATCACCGGCGGAACCGGGCTTGCCGTCCTGCTGGGCGCTGATCTTGGCTCAGCCGTCGTGGCCTCCCTGGTGGCGGCCACCGGTCCCGCCGTTGTGGCTCTCTCCCCGGCGTTTCTGATTGCCGGCTATCTCACGTTTTCCGCCTCCTCCAGCTTCCGTCCCCGCAATGCCGGGCGCATCATGATCGGCCTTGGACTGATGCTGCTCGCCCTGAAGCTTATTGTTGCCGCCAGCGAGCCGATGCGCGAGGCGCC
>JBCCEL010000348.1:0-6072 GCA_039030315.1 Pseudomonadota bacterium | reverse complement strand
CTCGCGACGGCCCAAGCGGCCCCCAGGATATCGGAGATGATGCCCAGGAGGCCCCGGCTACACCTTTCCATTGCGGCCAGGAACAGCCCCACGAATGATGCGAAGAGTGCCCAGGCCACGATATAGGGCAGCCGCGCAACAGCGGCGTTCAGGCCATCACGAACCGTCGGATCGCCACCGCGGAAGCGGATGAGAGCCGAGGCGATCATGGCCGAGTTGAAGAAGACGGTCACGAGATAGACCGCAACATAAAGCGCAGCCAGGGAGAGGTAACCCGGTCTGCCGGCCCGCATGGCCGGATCGCTGACCGGACTGAACAGGTAGTCCGACAGAACCGGAAAGAAGGTGATGCAGGCAAGCAAGGTAACCAGAACGGTCGAGATCGCGGGAAATATGAGCAGCTCCCGGTCTTTCTGAACGACACGCCAGCATTGGTTTGCAAGCCGGGTGCCCTTGCCCAGGCGCTCGAACATATCTGTACCCCGGTGCGGTCTGTTGATCGACCAGATGAAGTCTACCAGGTGACCGTTAAACTGTTATGTATTTGCACCGCGCAGACGGTTGTTCCGCCTCGTCGTCAGCCAGTCGGCTGGCGGCACCTGGGCTAACTGGACGCAGGTGTGGGGCGCAATTGTCTCCTTACGGCGCGGCGGTTCTTGCTGTAAGCCCGCACGAGCTGCACGCTTGCAGCAGGCTCCCCCAACTCCGGATTTCCCAATGGCGCTCGGCCCCCTGTCCCGGCTGCTTCCCTTCGATCCTTTTCCAGCGCGTGAATGGTTGGGGAGCGTGACCCGCGCGAGCCTTCAGGCTGATGCGATGGCCGGCTTCACCAACGCGGCGATCGTCCTGCCGCAGGGGGTCGCGTTCGCAACGATCGCGGGGCTCCCGCCGGAATACGGTCTCTATACGGCAATGGTGACGGCGGTGATCGCCGCCATGTTCGGCTCGTCCATGGTGATGATCTCCGGGCCGACGACGGCCATTTCGGCTGTTCTGTTCGCTACCCTTGCCAGCCTGGCTGTGCCGGGCTCGGAACGCTTTATCGCGCTCGCTCTCCTGGTCACGGTCATGGTCGGGGTTATCCAGATCGCTGCCAGCCTGGCACGGCTCGGCGGGTTGATCTCCTTTGTCTCTCACTCCGTGATCACGGCCTTCACGGCGGCGGCGGCTGTACTGATCGGCGTCAGCCAGCTGGCAGGTGCGCTTGGCGTTGAGGTTGAACGCGGCGGCAATGCCATCGAGCGGGTGGTCCGGGTGGCGGATGCCGTGGGCAGCACCAATCTCTATGCCCTTGCCATCGCCGCGGTCACCCTGGGCGTCACCATTCTCATCACCAAGTTCGTGCCGCGCCTGCCGGGTATGCTCATCGGGCTAGTGTCAGGCTCCCTGCTTGGCTGGTTCCTCGCGGCGGAAAAGGAGGGGGTCGCGATGGTCGGCGCCTTGCCGTCAGCGCTGCCCGGGTTTGCGCCGCCGAGCTTCAATGCAGGCGACATCAGCGCACTGGCGCCGGGCGCTGCGGCCATCGCGCTGGTCGGTCTGCTGGAAGCCATATCGATCGGCCGGGCCTTTGCCGTGCGCCGCAAGGAGAAGTTTGACGCCAACCAGGAGATGATGGGCCAGGGGCTGTCAAATGCCATCGGCGGCTTCTTTCAGTGCTACGCCGGATCGGGCTCCTTCACCCGCAGCGGCGTCAACGCCTCGGCCGGCGCGGTCACGCCGCTCTCCGGCGTGTTCGCCAGTGCGTTCCTTATTCTGATCCTGTTGCTGATCGCGCCGCTGGTAGCCCACGTGCCGGTGCCGGCCATGGCTGGCGTCATCCTGTTCGTCGCCTGGCGTCTGGTCGACACCAAGGAACTTCATCACGTGGTCACGACGAGCCCGGCTGAAACGGTGATCCTCGTGCTCACGCTGGTCGCCGGCCTGCTGATCGAGCTGGACTTCGCGATCTATGTCGGCGTGATCGCTTCCTTCGCGGTGTTCATCTACCAGACCTCCCATCCCGACGTGATCATCAGCACGCCGGTGGTCACCGCGTCGGGGCGGCGGAAGTTCCGGAACGCGGAGATCCACAAGTTGCCGGAATGCCCGCAGATCATCACCAAGCGCCTGGAAGGCCCGCTCTATTTCGGCTCGATCGAGCATGTGGAGAAACAGTTCCGGCGTGTGGAACGTGAGCGGCCGCACCAGAAGATGATGATCTTCTATCTGAAGGGTAACGGGAAGCTGGACCTCGCCGGTGCGGACCTGCTCATCGAGGAGATCCGCAATGTGCGCGAGCGGGGCGGAAAGTTTCACATCGTGGCGCTTTTTCCGCCGCTGATCGAGGACTTGCGCCGCTTCCACGTGATCGAAGAAATCGGCGAGGACCACCTCCACATCTCCAAGGGCGATGCGCTGGCGGCGGCCATGGCCGAGATCGACTACAGCATCTGCGCCACCTGCAAGAAGCGCGTCTTCCTGGAATGCGAAGGGCTGCCGGGGGCGGAGCAGACTTAGGACGCAAAGAGTTTCAACCTTTCCAGGCGCTCTTCCTGCCAGCGGGTTTCGGGGATGGCTGCCTCAAGATACGTTCGGGCCTCGCCCAGCCGCTTCTGCTCGATCAGGAACTCCGCATAGTCCATGAGAAACTCCTGGCCGCCGGCCTCGGCCTCCATGGCGGCGCGGTAGGCGGTATCCGCCTTGTCAGGGTTGCCAGCGGTGCGGTGGATCGCGGCGATAAGCCTGTAAGGCGCACCTGACGTGTTCTCGAGATCAGCCCAGCTCTTCGCGGAGGCAAGCGCATCATCTGTGCTGCCGTTCGCGGCGTGGGCTTCAGCGAGACCTTGCCAGATTGCCGCGCGCTTGCTCTCGGCAGCCGCCAGGACAGAAAGTATGGCTACCGCATTGCCGGCCCTGCCGAGCGCCGTGAGGACACGAGCCTCCAGAACGCTGCGGCGCCAGCCTCCCCATTCGGCGGGTAGCAGCTGGAAGGCGTTGAACGCATCTTCATTGCGGCCGACTGCAACGCAGGCTTCTGCATAGATTGAAGCGAGGTCCGCATTCTCACCGAGCCTGCCGGCGTAGGGCTCCAGCTCGCGCATGGCCTTCTTGCGCCCGCTGTCGCCGAGCAGGGCGCGGGCCCGGGCGGCAATCTCGCCGAGATCGGCATCATCGGTCTCATCATGGCGGATGTAGCCGGAAATCATCCGGCCGATATTGAGATCGATCGCCTCCTGCTCCACATGGCGCTGGTCGTCTTCCCAGGCGGCGTTGCGGTCAGACAGCGTGATGCTCTCGTAGCTGGGGAAATAGTCAATGTGGCCGTTCTCGGAGATGATCTCGTCCACCGCCGCTCGCAAGACCGCCTTGGACAGACCGTTTGCCACCAGGACGTCGCGGTCGGTGTAGGTGGCGGTCAGCGGGACCGGGGAGACCGTAAGGACAATGCGCTGTTCGTCCCCGCATTCCCGTTTCAGAAGAGCGATGATCCTGCGGAGATACTCGATGGTCTCTGCAAAGCTCAGAACGTGCAGCTCGAACCGGTCCGGGTGCTTGGCGACCAGCGCTCGGCGCGGGGAGTAGTTCAGGTAGAGTTCGGACTGCCTGTCGTACCAGACCTCCGTCAGCCCGAGGGTGATGACCACGATCCGGCAGTTCCGCACTTCGCGGACAATGTCCGTGATCACCTTGCGGCGCTCCAGCACCTCGTCCTTCGATGCCGGCTTGATCGCGGCGGGAAGATGGATGTCCACGAAGCGGTCCGGATAAACCTCGAAGAGATTGGTTTCCGGGTCGAAGGGATGATCGCCGTCCAGTGCCCAGGTGAGTTCGTTGAGGATCGAGGGGACGCCGTAGTTGTTCAGGATGTTTGCCCGGAACTTGTAGAATGTCTCCCCGGCGCTGAGGATGCGGCGGGTGACGACATCGAAGCCGCGCGCGGCCAGCGCCTTCTCCACGTTGCGTGCAAAACAGGAGCCGATGGTGAAGACCTTTTCGCCGGGCTCCAGGTGAAAATTCGGTCTGAAGCCAGGTTCGCACAGCGGCTCCATCCGGTTCTCGGCATCGTTCCGCGACGGCCAGCCGGACAGCGGATTGGCCTTGAGGTTCTCAACCGCCTTGATGCCGGGGATGATGGTGGTGGACATCAGCCGTCTCCACGCGGGTCAATCGGCAGTCCACTGGCGACGCCCAGACACTCCTCAAATCGCAGGGCCGCACGCAGGAGCGCTGCTTCGCCCCTCGGCTTGCCCATGATCTGCAGGCCGACCGGCATGCCGGCATCGGTGAAGCCGCAAGGCAGGCTGAGCACCGGGCAGCCGGTCATGGTCAGCGCGAAGGTGATGGCGAACCAGTCGATATAGGTCTCGCAGGGTTTGCCGTCGATTTCGGTGACAAAAGGCGTTTCGACCGGAAACGGTGTGACGGAAACCGCGGGGCAGATGAGCAGGTCATGGGTTTCGAAGAACTCCGAGACCCGGTGGAAGAGCTGCCAGCGGGCACGCTCCGCCTCGAAAATCTGCTCGGGCGTGATGTGAAGGCCGCGCTCCACATTCTTGATGATGTCGGGGTTGATGCGATCACGATGTTCCGCCAGCAGCGGTCCCATCATGGTTGCCAGAAGCACTGCGCGGAGAGTCTGGAAGCCCTCCAGCGCGCCGGAAAAGTCAGGTGCCTCGTCTGTGACTTCGACTCCGGTCTCCGCAAGCCTGACGGCGGCGGCCTTACAGACGCCGGCTACTTCGCGCGACATGGGAACGATCCCGAGATTGGCGCTGAAGCCGATGCGTGCGGGCTGATCTGCAGCTTCCAGCGCATCGACGAACGAGGCGCCGGCGGCATCGAATGCGTAGGGATCGTGCGGATGTGCACCGGCGCCGGCATCCAGCATGAGCGCAATGTCCCGCACACAGCGGCCCATTGGTCCCTCAACCCAGAGCGTGTCGAACGCCTGAAGCCGCTTGCCGCGCGGGACCACGCCAGGACCTGGGCGAAGGCCCACGATGCCGTTGAAACTCGCCGGGGTTCTGAGGCTGCCGCCAAGGTCGTTACCTGTGGCGAGCGAGACCTGCCCGCTCGCCAGTGCTGCGGCGGAGCCGCCGGACGAGCCGCCTGCGCTCAGAGCGAGGTTCCATGGGTTGCGCGTTGTGCCATTCACCGGGTTGAAGGTGTGCCCGCCCGCCCATTCCGGCACGTTGGATTTTGCGATTGGCAGCGCGCCCCGGCTCTCCAACATGCTCACGGTGGCATCCGAGTGCTCCGGCACGTGGTCGGCGTAGATCGGGGAACCGTAGGTCGTCCGCACACCGCCGACGTCATTGTAATCCTTCACCGCGATCGGAAGGCCATGCAGCGGGGCCATCTGCGCAAGTTCAGGATCACAAGCCCGTTCCAGGGCTCGCTCGAAATCGCGGATCGGGAGGGCGTTGACCTTGCCGTCCACCGCCTCGATTCGGCTGACTGATGCGTCCACGAGATCTTTCGGGGAAACATCCTTTCGCCGCAGCGCGGCGACGGCTTCTGTGGCGGTGAGCTGATGTAGCTTGGTCATTGCGCTCAGGATACCGGCTCAGGCTGCCGCGAGCCTCATATGATTGAGAACGTCGATCTTCGTGATGAGACCCTGGAAGCGGCCGTCATGGATCACCGGCACGGCCAAGCCGCGGGTCAAGAGGAGGAGAACGCGGGCCAGGTCCTCATCCGCATCGACCGTCCTCAGATCCGTGGTCATGATGTCGCCGGCCTCGCCTCCGAACCCTCCGGTATCATAGACGTGAAGCAACAGGTCCTCTTCATCCAGAATGCCGACGAGATCATTGCCGTCGAGGACGGGGATCTGCGAGATGTCGTAGAGCTTCATCGCGCGGTAGGCCTGCTCGATCGTGGTCGTGGGCTTCATGGTAATGGCCTGTCGTTCGGCATGCTTGCGGCTGACCAGGTCCCTCAGGTCGCCAGTCATGGGGCTCTCGATAAAGCCGTTGTCGACCATCCAGTAGTCGTTGAACATCTTCGAAAGATACTTGTTGCCGCTGTCGCAGACGAAGGAAACGATCGTCCTGGGCTCGGTCTGTGCGCGGGCATGCTTAAGGGCAGCCG
>JBCCEL010000347.1:0-6085 GCA_039030315.1 Pseudomonadota bacterium | reverse complement strand
GTTGACATGAATGTGGAGCTGATCGTGCCGATCGCGATGGAGCAGAACCTGCGCTTCGCCATCCGCGAAGGCGGCCGCACCGTCGGCGCCGGCGTCGTGTCGGAAATCGTGGAATAGAGGAACGCGAAACTAGGGGTGTAGCTCAGTTGGTAGAGCGGCGGTCTCCAAAACCGCAGGCCGGGGGTTCGAGCCCCTCCGCCCCTGCCACTTAACGAACCGAAGTGAAATGGCAAAAACCAACCCGTTCGAATTTATGCAGCAGGTCCGGGCAGAGACCAACAAGGTCACCTGGCCCTCCCGCAAGGAGACTATGATCACCACTGTGATGGTGCTGATCATGGTGGCACTCGCGAGTGTCTTTTTCTTGATTGCTGACCAGATTTTGAGCTGGGGCGTGAAGCTCATTCTCGGTTCTTAAAGAGCCGGCCAAGCGGCGAATATTAGAGGGCACATGGCGAAGCGCTGGTACATCGTGCACGCTTACTCGAACTTCGAAAAGAAGGTCGCGGACGCAATCAAGGAGCAGGCGGCAGCCCAGGGGCTGGACGAACTGTTCGAGGAAGTGCTCGTCCCGACCGAAGAGGTGGTGGAAATCCGGCGCGGCCGGAAGGTGACGTCAGAACGCCGGTTCTTCCCCGGCTACGTCCTGGTGAAGATGGAGATGACGGATGCCGCCTACCATCTCATCAAGAATACGCCGAAGGTGACGGGTTTCCTCGGTACAGAAAACAAGCCCGTACCGATTACCGAGGAAGAGGCCGGTCGCATCCTGCACCAGGTGCAGGAAGGCGTTGAGCGTCCGCGTCCGACGGTTTCGTTTGAAATCGGCGAGCAGGTGCGGGTCTCCGATGGTCCGTTCGCCTCGTTCAACGGTCATGTCGAAGATGTCGACGAAGAACGGGCACGGCTCAAGGTGGCTGTGTCGATCTTCGGCCGGGCAACCCCGGTCGAACTGGAATACGGGCAGGTTGAGAAGCTCTAGGGCATCGAAGCTGGCCGTGAACCTGGTGGGAGGCTGATTGATCCGGACAAGCCAGCCGGATTGATCCGAGGCCGCACCACCGCCCCTAAACTGGAAACGCTCACCGATGTGAGCATCGAAAGGGTATGAAATGGCAAAGAAAATCGAAGGCTACCTTAAGCTTCAGGTGCCGGCGGGCTCAGCGACGCCGTCGCCGCCCATTGGTCCGGCGCTCGGTCAGCGTGGTCTGAACATCATGGAATTCTGCAAGGCGTTCAACGCTGCGACGCAGGATCTTGAGCCGAATTCGCCGATCCCGACCGAGATCACGATCTTCGTGGACAAGTCGTTCACGTTCAAGACCAAGACGCCTCCGGCCTCTTTCTATCTTAAGAAGGCAGCCGGACTGCCCAAGGGCGGTTCGCTGCCGGGCCGCGAGAGTGCAGGGCAGGTGACGATGGCACAGTGCCGCGAGATCGCCGAAGCCAAAATGGTAGATCTCAACGCCAACGATCTGGATCAGGCATCCAAGATCATTGCCGGTTCCGCCCGTTCCATGGGCCTCGAAGTGGTGGAGGGCTAAGACATGGCAAAGCGTGGCAAGAGAATGGCCGACATCAATCAGCAGGTTGACCGCGACAAGCTTTACGATCTGGATGAAGCCGTCAAGCTTGTGAAGTCCTGCGCCAAGGCCAAGTTTGACGAGAGCGTCGAAGTGGCAATGAACCTCGGGGTCGATCCGCGGCATGCGGACCAGATGGGGCGCGGTGTGGTGTCGCGGCCGAACGGAACGGGCAACTCGGTCCGGGTCGCGGTGTTTGCCAAAGACGCCAAGGCGGATGAAGCACGCGAGGCCGGCGCCGATATCGTCGGTGCCGAGGACCTGGTTGAGTCCGTGCAGAAGGGTGAAATCAATTTCGACCGCTGCATCGCGACGCCGGACATGATGCCGCTCGTCGGTAGGCTCGGCAAGATCCTCGGGCCGCGCAACCTCATGCCGAACCCCAAGGTGGGCACGGTGACGCCGGATGTGACACAGGCAGTGAAGGATTCAAAGGGCGGATCTGTCGAATTCCGCGTGGAGAAAGCCGGCATCGTGCATGGTGGTGTCGGCAAGGCGAGCTTCGATGAAGCCAAGCTGGCTGAGAACGTGCGCGCCTTTGTCGATGCTGTGGTTCGGGCCAAGCCTTCAGGTGCGAAGGGCGCTTACGTAAAGCGCGTGTCCGTGAGTTCAACACAAGGGCCGGGTGTGAAGCTTGATCCGGCTTCTTTGATGGCGGCCAGCTAGGCTGGTTGCGCCTTGGAGTTTCCGCCAGGTTCGCCTGGCGGGAGACGCTTCCTGGAAGCCTCAGGCGTGCAGGGGGCGAAGACCTGTCAGAGATTGCCGGCGCCAGGCTGCACAGCCCGGCTTAAAATGCCAGCCAGCATGAGACGGGGAGAAAATGAATTTGATTTCAAGGTCTTAAGGGCCTGACTTCAGATTGGTTTGAACCTCCGTTTCTCTCTTCCGCCCGGCACTCCGGGAAGGGGGAGAGCGACAGGCAAGTGAGCGCCGCTCCATGCGGCTCGCAGCTTGCCCCGGCAAGTCAGAGCCGTTGACGGAGTGGCAGAAGTGAACCGGCCGAATTCCGGCGCCTGGCGGCGGAAGGAAGCCAACCAGGAGTAAAGCGAAGTGGATCGAGCCCAGAAAACAGAGCTCGTTGCAACGTTGAACTCTGTGTTCAAGCAGAACACAGGGAGCATCATTGTAGCCCACAACCTGGGTCTGACGGTTGCGCAGATCACCGATCTGCGAGTCCGGATGGCGCAGGAAGGTGCGACGCTCAAAGTGGCGAAGAACCGCCTGGTCAGGCTTGCTCTTGATGGTACGGATGCAGAAGGCATCAAGGAACTGTTCACTGGTCCCACGACCATTGCCTATTCCGATGATCCGGTTGCTGCACCCAAAGTCGTTGCCAAGTTCGCCAAGGAAAACGAGAAGTTCGTGATCCTCGGCGGCGCCATGGGAACGACTGTTCTGGACGAAACCGGTGTCAAGGCGCTGGCTGATCTGCCGTCTCTGGATGAACTGCGGGCGAAGCTCGTGGGCATGATCCAGACACCGGCTACACGGATCGCCGGCATCATGCAGGCACCTGGCGGACAGCTTGCCCGCGTCCTGAACGCTTATGCCACGAAAGAGGAAGCCGCCTGACGGCGCTTCAAGTGTTGAACTGGTTCAAACCAATCTAAGTGAGTGAACGAAATGGCTGATTTGGAAAAAATTGCAGACGATCTCTCCAACCTGACGGTGATGGAAGCCGCCGAACTCTCCAAGATGCTCGAGGAGAAGTGGGGCGTTTCCGCAGCCGCTCCGGTTGCTGCGGTTGCCGTTGCCGGTGCAGGTGGTGGTGAAGCCGCTGCCGCTGAAGAGAAGGACACGTTCGACGTTGTCCTGACCGGTTTCGGCGACAAGAAAATCAACGTCATCAAGGAAGTCCGCGGCATCACGGGCCTTGGCCTGAAAGAAGCCAAGGACCTCGTCGAGGGCGTTCCCGGCAACATCAAGGAAGGCGCTTCCAAGGATGAGGCCGAGGAAATCAAGAAGAAGCTCGAAGAAGCAGGTGCGACTGTCGAGCTCAAGTAGTTGTGTACTTCCGGTTCCGGGCGGCACTTGGCTGCCTGGAATCGGGATTTGTGTTTTAAATTAGAATCTTAAGACCCGTAACGGTTTCTCCCAGAAACACGATGGATGGTGTTTCTGGGGCGAACCGTTGAACCGGTTCCAACACCAGACTTAGGAGCGGTCATGTCGCAAACGCAGACTCTGATTGGAGCAAAGCGCGTTCGTAAGTATTTCGGTAAAATTACCGAACAGGCAGAAATGCCTAACCTGATTGAAGTCCAGAAAGAATCCTACGCCCAGTTTCTGCAGATGCAGAAGCCTGAGGGCGGCCGTGCGGACGAAGGTCTGCAGGCGGTGTTCAAATCGGTTTTCCCGATCAGCGACTTCGCAGGCATTTCGACGCTTGAATTCGTGGATTTCGAGTTCGAGCCGCCGAAATACGATGTGGAAGAGTGTCAGCAGCGCGGTATGACCTATGCGGCGCCGCTGAAAGTGACCCTGCGTCTCATCGTCTTCGAGATCGACGAAGAAACCGATGCCAAGTCGGTCAAGGACATCAAGGAACAGGATGTCTACATGGGCGACATGCCGCTCATGACCGAGAACGGTACGTTCGTCATCAACGGAACCGAGCGCGTCATCGTCTCGCAGATGCACAGGTCTCCGGGCGTGTTCTTCGACCACGACAAGGGCAAGAGCCACTCCTCGGGCAAGCTGCTTTTCGCCGCCCGCATCATCCCCTATCGTGGGTCGTGGCTGGATTTCGAGTTTGACGCCAAGGACATCGTCCATGTGCGTATTGACCGCCGGCGCAAGCTTCCGGCGACCACGCTGCTCTACGCCCTTGGCCTGACGACCGAGGAAATCCTGGCCTTCTTCTACGACAAGGTGACCTACAAGAAAGCGCCGAAGGATGCCGGCTGGAAAACGGCATTCGCACCGGAGCGTTTCCGCGGCGTGAAGCCCGCCTCTGATCTGGTGGATGCCAAGACCGGCGACGTCGTCGTTGAGGCCGGCACAAAGATCACGCCGCGGTTGGCCCGCAAACTGGCCGAAGAGGGGCTGAAGGAACTTCTGGTGCGTGACGAGGACATGTACGGCATGTACGTGGCCGACGAACTTGTCGATGAGGAAACCGGCCTGATCCATGCCGAAGCGGGCGATGAGATTGACGAGGCCATCCTCAACAATCTCAAGGAGGCCGGCTACAAGCAGATCGATGTGCTCGACATTGACCACATCAACACTGGCGCCTTCATCCGCAACACGCTGAAGGTCGACAAGGCCTGGTCCTACGATCACGCACTTCTGGAAATCTACCGGGTCATGCGTCCGGGCGAGCCGCCGACGCGCGAAACCGCCGAAGCGCTGTTCAATGGCCTTTTCTTCGACTCCGAGCGTTACGATCTTTCCGCCGTCGGCCGCGTGAAGATGAACATGCGCCTCGACCTTGATGCACCGGATACCCACCGGACGCTGCGCAAGGAAGACATCATGGCGGTCATCAAGACCCTCGTGGGCCTGCGTGACGGCAAGGGCGATATCGACGACATCGACAACCTCGGCAACCGCCGGGTCCGTTCCGTGGGCGAACTCATGGAGAACCAGTACCGCATCGGTCTGGTCCGCATGGAGCGCGCTATCAAGGAGCGGATGTCTTCCGTCGACGTGGACACGGTCATGCCGCATGACCTGATCAATGCCAAACCGGCTGCTGCGGCTGTACGTGAATTCTTCGGCTCCTCGCAGCTCTCGCAGTTCATGGACCAGACGAACCCGCTGTCGGAAGTGACTCACAAGAGACGACTTTCGGCGCTCGGCCCGGGCGGTCTTACGCGCGAGCGTGCCGGCTTTGAGGTGCGCGACGTGCACCCGACCCATTACGGCCGCATCTGCCCGATCGAAACGCCGGAAGGTCCGAACATCGGCCTTATCAACTCGCTCGCGACCTACGCGAGGGTCAACAAGTACGGCTTCATCGAAAGCCCGTACCAGAAGGTCGAAAAGGGCAAGGTGACGGCGCAGATCGACTATCTGTCGGCAGTGGAAGAGGCCAAGCACCATATCGCCCAGGCCAACGCCCCGCTCGACAAGAGCATGAAGTTCGTCAACGATCTGGTGAACTGCCGCTATGACGGCGATACCGAGCTCAAGACGCCGGACAGTGTGGAGTACATGGACGTCTCGCCGAAGCAGCTCGTTTCGGTAGCCGCGGCGCTCATCCCGTTCCTGGAAAACGATGACGCCAACCGCGCTCTCATGGGGTCGAACATGCAGCGTCAGGCCGTGCCGCTGGTAAAGGCGGAAGCCCCGCTCGTCGGGACCGGCATGGAAGCGGTGGTGGCCCGTGATTCCGGCGCCGCCATTACGGCCCGACGGTCAGGCGTGATCGACCAGGTTGACGCCAAGCGCATCGTGATCCGGGCAACGGCGGAAACCGACCCGACCAAGCCGGGTGTCGACATCTACAACCTGCTGAAGTTCCAGCGTTCCAACCAGAACACCTGCATCAACCAGCG
>JBCCEL010000346.1:0-6109 GCA_039030315.1 Pseudomonadota bacterium | reverse complement strand
TCGCCCTACGTAGGAAAGGCTGAGATGACTAGTTTTTCGTACTTCAGTATTACACAGTAAATCCACTGTCAGCTAGGACTTCATTGCCCGGTAAGAGCAACCTCCGAGGAAAGATCAACCGCTTCCGGGACCCAGACCTCGCCGGAGAGGATCTCGTCCACCGCGGCACGCATGTCCTCGACCGGGACTGACTTGGGAATGTAACCGGAGGCGCCGAAGCTGATGGCACGTCTGATCACAGCGTGATCGTCCGTGGCGGAAATGACGGCGACCGGAATTTCCGGGTATTGCGCCCGCAGGTAACTCAGGCCGGAAAAGCCCTGCACGCCGGGCATCTTGAGATCGAGCAGAATGAGATCGGGAGGATTGTCCCTGTCCAGAACCTGGACAACCTCGTCCAGCGATCCGGCGTTATCCACCTGACCGTCGGGGTAGGATTCAGAGAGAGTCTTGGTCAGCGCATCGCGCACAAGCGGGTGATCGTCCGCCACGATCAGCCGGTAGTCGGTCATCGTACCCCTCCCAATCGGTCGTCGCGCGCGTTGCTCCTATCTCTTCTTGTTCCCCACAACGGGCGCGCCCGGCATTTGATACCATAGTCCAGGCTTTGCCAAGCCTTTCTTGGGTGACGGTTCAGGCGCTCAGGAAGGGGAGGTCGAGGCCATGCTCCCTGGCGCATTCGATGGCGATGTCGTAGCCGGCATCCGCATGCCGCATGACCCCGCTGGCCGGATCGTTCCAGAGGACGTTCTCGATACGCCGTGCAGCATCCGCGCTGCCGTCGCAGCAAATGACCATGCCTGAGTGCTGGGAAAAGCCGATGCCGACGCCGCCGCCGTGATGGATCGAGACCCATGTCGCGCCCGATGCGGTGTTGAGAAGCGCGTTGAGCAGAGGCCAGTCCGCCACCGCGTCCGAGCCGTCTTTCATGGCTTCAGTCTCGCGGTTCGGGCTCGCCACGGAACCGGAATCGAGATGATCCCGGCCGATCACCACCGGCGCCTTCAACTCGCCGTTGGCCACCATCTCGTTGAACGCAAGGCCCAGCCGGTGGCGTTCGCCCAGCCCCACCCAGCAGATCCGCGCGGGCAGGCCCTGGAAGTGAATGCGCTCGCGGGCCATGTCGAGCCAGTTGTGGAGATGCGGGTTGTCCGGGATCAGCTCCTTGACCTTTTCATCGGTGCGGTAGATGTCCTCCGGATCGCCTGAGAGCGCCGCCCAGCGGAACGGCCCGATCCCGCGGCAGAACAGCGGCCGGATATAGGCCGGCACGAAGCCGGGAAAATCGAAGGCGTTCTCCAGGCCCTCATCCTGCGCCATCTGGCGGATGTTGTTGCCGTAGTCGAGGGTGGGCACACCGTCGTTCCAGAATGCCAGCATCGCTTCCACGTGGACACGCATGGATTTCTTGGCGGCCGCTTCAACGGCCTTGGGATCGCGCTCGCGCCTGGCTTCCCACTCTTCCAGGGTCCAGCCGGCAGGCAGATAGCCATTGACCGGATCATGGGCCGAGGTCTGGTCCGTCACCATGTCGGGCCGGACGCCCCTGCGCACCATTTCCGGCACCAGTTCTGCAGCGTTGCCGAGCAGGCCGACGGAGACCGGTTTCTTCTCATCGGAAGCGCGCTGGATGATCTCAAGAGCCTCGTCGAGATCCGTTGCCATCTCGTCGAGATAGCCGGTTTTCAGCCGCATCTCGATCCGGCTCGGCTGGCACTCGATGGCCAGCATGGAGGCCCCGGCCATGGTTGCCGCGAGCGGCTGGGCGCCGCCCATGCCGCCGAGGCCTGCGGTGAGGATCCATCGGCCGGAAAGATCGCCTCCATAGTGCTGGCGGCCAGCTTCCACGAAGGTCTCGTAGGTGCCCTGAACGATCCCCTGGGAGCCGATATAGATCCACGAGCCCGCGGTCATCTGGCCGTACATCATGAGACCGGCCTTATCGAGATCGTTGAAGTGATCGAGATTGGCCCAGTGGGCGACGATATTCGAGTTCGCGATGAGCACGCGCGGGGCGTCCGCGTGGGTGCGGAACACGCCGACAGGCTTGCCGGACTGCACCAGAAGCGTCTGGTCGTCTTCCAGCGATTTCAGCGCCGCCGTGATCCGGTCGAAACTCTCCCAGTCTCGCGCCGCGCGGCCGATGCCGCCATAGACCACGAGCTCCTGGGGCTTTTCGGCAACCTCGGCATCGAGATTGTTCATCAGCATGCGCAGGGGCGCCTCGGTCAGCCAGGATTTGGCGGAAAGATCGGTTCCAGCCGGGGACTTGATTATGCGTTCGTTGTCGAGCCGGGTGCTCATCTCTCTTCAAAGCTCCACTGGGTTGAGGCAATCTCCGGCCCGGGCCTGCATGGCGCCGGAGCGGATCATGGTTTCGGCCGCCGCGATGTCCGGTGCGAGATACCGGTCCTCATCCATTGGCGTTATGCGCGAGCGCAGGAGATCGCGCACTTTCTCCAGCGGCGGACTGGAGACGAGGGGCCGGTGAAAGTGAATCCCCTGCGCCGCCGACAGCCATTCGATCGCAACGATGCGCGCTGTGTTCGCGGCCATGTCCAGGAGGCGCCGCGCCCCGTGTGTGGCCATCGACACATGGTCTTCCTGGTTGGCTGAGGTCGGCAGCGAGTCCACCGAGGCTGGCGTCGCCCGCTGCTTGTTCTCCGAGGCGAGGGCGGCGGCCGTAACGTGGGCAAGCATGAAGCCGGAGTTGAGGCCCGGATTGGCGGTGAGGAAGTGCGGCAGCCCTGAGATGGTGCCATCCGTCAGCATGGCGATGCGCCGCTCCGACAGGGCGCCGATCTCCGCGACCGCGAGCGCCAGCTGGTCGGCCGCAAAGGCAACCGGCTCGGCGTGAAAGTTTCCGCCGGACAGGACCTCGCCGGCGTCGGAGAACACGAGCGGATTGTCCGTCACGCCGTTCGCCTCGATCACCAGGGTCGATGCGGCGTTCCGCATCAGGTCGAGCACGGCGCCCATGACCTGCGGCTGGCAGCGCAGCGAATAGGGATCCTGTACCTTGCCGCAATCCACGTGACTGTCGCGAATCTCGGACCCGGCGATCAGGGCCTTGAACGCAGAAGCCACGTCCTTCTGACCCTGGTGGCCGCGCAGCTCGTGTATCCGCGGATCGAAGGGTGTGTCCGAGCCAAGAGCGGCATCGATCGAAAGCCCGCCTGTGATGATCGCGGCGTGAAAGCAGGTTTCGATCTCGAACAGACCCGCAAGGGCGAGGGCGGTGGAGACCTGGGTGCCGTTCAGGAGCGCAAGGCCTTCCTTGGCGATGAGATGAACAGGCTCCAGGCCGGCTTTGGACAGTGCGTCGACGGCGGTCATGCGCTCGCCGGCAAGGAACGCCTCGCCCACCCCGATCAGGCCGCAGCTGATGTGGGCCAGCGGGGCAAGGTCGCCGCAGGCGCCGACCGATCCCTGCGACGGTACCACTGGAAGACAATCCCGCGTCAGCAACGCGTGGAGCTTCTCGATGACCTCCCAGCGGATGCCCGATGCCCCCTGGCAGAGGCTCGCAATCTTGAGCGCGATCGTCAGCCTGACGACGGGCTCCGCCAGCGGCTCGCCGACCCCAGCCGCATGGGAGACCACCAGGTTCTCCTGCAGCTTGGCGAGATCGTCCTTGCCGATCTGCGTCTGGGCGAGTTTTCCAAAACCTGTGTTGACGCCGTAGACCGCCTCGTCGCCATCGGCAATGCGGGCAATCGTTTCTGCGCCCGCATCCACCGCCGGCTTGCAGGCAGCGTCCAGCTCGGTGCGTTCGCCCCGGTAAATCCGCCTCAGGGCATGAATGTCCAGCTTGCCTGGGGTCAGTTTCACAAGATCATGCATGGCCGTGCCACACCCGTGCGTGGAGAGGATTGTATCCCATGGAATAGGCAAGCGCGGCGGGCTCATGGGCGTCCCAGATTGCAAGATCACACCACTTGCCGGGCTGCAGGGTTCCGGCCTCTGCCTGAATGCCAAGCGCGCGGGCCCCTTCGCGCGTTGCTCCGGCGAGCGCCTCTTCCGGCGTCAGGCCGAACAGCGTGCAGGTCATGTTCATCGCCAGAAGGAGTGAATTCAGGGGGGAGGAACCGGGGTTGCAGTCCGTGGCCACGGCCATGGGCACATTGTGCTTGCGCAGAAGGTCGATGGGCGGCGCCTGCGTCTCCTTGATGAAATAGAAGGCGCCGGGCAGCAGTACGGCGACCGTGCCGGCCGCGGCCATGGCCTTGACGCCGTCCTCGTCCAGATACTCCAGATGGTCAGCCGACAGGGCGCCGTAGGATGCGGCCATCTTCGCGCCGCCGAGGTTGGAGAGCTGTTCTGCGTGCAGCTTCACAGGCAGCCTCAGCCGGCTCGCCTCGTCAAAGACCCGGGCCATCTGTTCGGGCGAGAAAGCAATGCCCTCGCAGAACCCGTCCACCGCGTCGGCCAGACCTTCGGCCGCGACTGCGGGCAGCTGCTCGTTGCAGACCTGATCGATATAGGCGTCCTTGTCGTTTTCGCCGGGCGGCATGGCATGGGCGCCGAGGAAGCTCGTCTTGACGGTGATGTCGCGGTCCTGATGCAGCCGGCGGGCCGCCCGCAACATCCTGGCTTCCGCTTCGGTGGAAAGGCCGTAGCCGGATTTGATCTCCACGGTCGTGACCCCTTCGCCGATCAGCCCGTCGAGACGCGGCAGGGTTTCGTCGATCAGTTGATCTTCGGAGGCATCTCTGACAGCGCTGACAGTAGAGACGATGCCGCCCCCGGCGCGGGCCACCTCTTCGTAGCTGGCCCCGTTGAGGCGCATTTCCCATTCCCCGATCCGGTTGCCCGCATAAACCAGGTGCGTATGGCAATCGACCAGCCCCGGCGTCACCAGGCGCCCGCCGCAGTTGATGATCTGGTCTCCTTCGGGGGCTTCGGAGGCCTGGCCGATCCAGGAAATCCTGCCGTCTTCAGCGGCGATGGCGCCCTGCTCGATCATCCCGTAAGGCGCATCGCCGGCCATGGTCGCCAGCCGTGCATTCGTCCAAACCGTATCCGCCCGCATCTCTTCGGTGTCCATCGTTGTGCATATTATGTATAGACATAATAATCACATTAGGGCAAGGTGCCGGTCATGAGCAAGCTGTTTTTTGAGAATGCGCTGCTGCCGGGCGGCTGGACGGAAAACGTTTCCATCGAATTTGAGGCGGACGGGCACATCACGCAGGTCGACAGCGGTGCCGACCGGCCGCAAACGGGTGCGGACGGATCGATCGCGGTGCCCGGCGTTGCCAATCTGCACAGTCATGCCTTTCAACGCGCCATGGCGGGCCTCGGCGAGTGGCGCGGCGAGACGGACGACAGTTTCTGGACCTGGCGCGAGGTCATGTACCGCTTCCTGGAGCGCCTGACGCCGGAGCATGTCGAAGCCATTGCCACCCAGCTCTATGTGGAAATGCTGGAAGCCGGCTTCACCGCTGTCGGGGAGTTTCACTACGTTCATCACCAGCCGGACGGAACGCCCTACGATGATCTGGCGGAGATGGCGCACCGGATCGAGGCCGCGGCAAGCGAAACCGGTATCGGCCTGACGTTGCTGCCCGTGTTCTACGCCAATGGCGGCTTCGGCAGCCAGCCGGTGGGCGGCGCGCAGACGCGGTTCGCCAACGACCCGGAGCGCTTTTTGCGCCTGGTCGACGCCTGCGGGCAGGGCGGCCGCTAGGTTGTCGGCATCGCGCCCCATTCGCTGCGGGCCTGCACGCCGGACAGCTTGAGCGCCGTTGTTGCGGGTTGCCCTGACGGTCCCATCCATATTCACATTTCCGAGCAGATGCGCGAGGTTGAAGACTGTGTGTCCTGGAGCGGGCAGCGCCCGGTCGAGTGGTTGCTCGGCAATCAGCCCGTGGATGAACGCTGGTGCCTGATCCATGCAACGCACATGACGGATGCGGAGACGGAACGTGTTGCGCAGTCCGGCGCGGTCGCCGGGCTCTGTCCCATCACGGAGGCCAATCTTGGCGACGGCACTTTCAACGGTGTTCATTTCGAGAGGCATGAGGGTGCCTGGGGCGTCGGGTCTGACAGCCACATCCGCATCGATCTTGCCGAAGAGCTGCGTTCGCTGGAGTACAGCCAGCGTCTG
>JBCCEL010000345.1:0-6113 GCA_039030315.1 Pseudomonadota bacterium | reverse complement strand
GGAATCGTTACCATAAGCGCGCCAAGGTCGCCGGACTTCTACTCTTGCGAGAAAGTTGCGTTGGCGCCATGACTCACATTCAGGATACTCAGCACAATTCCGCACCGCCCGGCGGCCAGCCGGCAGGGCAGGGTGCCATCAACATGCTGCCAGCCAACAGCAACGAGGGATCCGTTGATCTTGCCGCCGTGTTTTCGGGGATGTGGCGGCGCAAATTGCTAATGGTGACCATCTTCGCGGTAATTGTCGCGGCCGCTGCCGCCTTCGTGTTTACGGCGACACCGAAATACACCGCAATCTCCAAAGTTCTGATTATCGACCGGGCAGCCAATTACCGCGATCCAAACCTCGGCGCCGCACAGCAGAACTCGACAACACGGGTCGGCGAGCGCGAGGTGCGCAGCCAGGCGGAGGTCATCCGCTCGCGCGATCTGGCGGTTCGCGTCGCCAAGGCGCTCAAGCTCAACCAGGTGCGCGAGTTCGTCTCGCCGGGCGCTTCATCGTCGCCCATGGCGAAATTCGAAAAGATGCTGGGTCTGGGCAAGCAGGCTCAGAACAACGGCAATGACCCGAATGCGGTCGAGCGCCGCGTGGTGGGCAGGCTGACCAAGAACCTGACCGCATATCCGGTTCAGCGCTCCAAGGTGATAAAGGTGGAGTACGAATCGCCGAATCCGGCAACTGCCGCCGCCGTCGCAAATGCCTACACCAAGCTCTATGTGAACTGGACGCAGGAAGTGCAGCGGGACGATGCCCGCGGTGCTACCGGCTGGCTGAGCGGCCAGATCAAGCGGCTCCAGGACAAGCTGGCCGAGGAGGAAGCCGATGTGGAGGCTTTCCGCGCCCGGGCGGGCCTGGTTCGTGGCCAGTCCCAGAACAGCACGCTGGCCCAGGACGAACTTTCCGAACTGAACCGCCAGATTGCCCTCGCCGCCGCCGCGCGCGCCGAAGCTGAAGCGAAGGCCGATGCCATCCGCCGGATGCTGCAGGAAACCGGCAGCGTCGCAGCTTCCAATGACGTCATCAATTCAAACCTGATCCAGAGGCTGCGCGAACAGGAGATCGCCCTTGGACGGCGTCTTGCGGAGCTGAGGACCACGTATCTGTCCTCCCATCCGCGCATTGTTTCGGCCCGTCAGGAGATCCGCGACGTGCGCCGCGAGATCCGCGTCGAAGCCCTTAAGATCGTCGAGGGGCTCGAGCAGCAGGCTGCGGTGACTACCGCGCGCGAAGCTTCCCTGCGCGCCAGCCTCAACGAGTTGAAGGCGAAGTCTTCCGCTAGCAAGCAGGATGAGGTCAAGCTGCGGGCCATGGAGCGCAAGGCCAAGGCGTCGCGCGAGCAGCTCGAATTGTACATCAAGCGCCAGACGGACGCGGATTCACGCCAGGATCTGGTCGCCCAGGCGCCGGGCGCACGCATCATTGCCGCTGCGGCCGTTCCGAGCAAACCGTCTTTCCCGAAGAAGGCACCGACACTCCTGGTCGCTGTGGCGGCTGCGATTGCCATCGCCTTGCTGGTTGCGTTCCTTCTGGAAGCCATCAATCCGCGTCACCGGCCTCTGGTCATGGGTGTTGTTGCCCAGGCACCGAGTATGCCGCCGCAGGAACCCGCGGCGCCGGCTCCCCAGCCGTTGCAGGAAGCGCCGGCGCGAAGCGGACACACGCTCAATCTTGCGGGGATCGCAGCATCGGGAACACAGCCTGCGGCCGTCCCGACAGCAGCAATCGATCCCGCTCCTCCGTTGCAGCCCGCTTCACCTGCCGTACCGGTGGGCCTTGAGCCCGTGATGCGGTTTGGCGCACCGGAACAGCCGCTTGCTTCCCCCGAACAGACGGTTTCCGTCACGAAAGCATCCGCTGCGCCGGTTCCTGTCCAGACCGAGCTTCAACCATTACCCGTCCAGCCGGTCGAGCCGCCCCCGACGGTCCATCAGCCGGTGTCTGCTGCGCCGGCGATCCTTCCGGAAATGCGTGAGATGCCTGTTATGGCGCTGCTGAGCGAAATGCCGGGAGACGTGGCCGCCTCCGCCTATGCAGTGATCGCGGCGCCCGACTCTGCCTATGCCAGCGGCATCAAGCAGCTGGCGCGCGATGTGGCCTCAAGGCTCGGTCACCTGACGAATATCTGTCTCTATGTATCTCCGTCGACCGATCTGGGAACCGGGGCGGCAATTTCGGCCGGGCTTGCGCGAAGCTTCTCCGGGTTCGGGCTAAAGACGATCGTCGTTGACGCCACATTCACAAACTCTGAGTTTCTGAGTGCATTCGGGATCGGACCCGGCTTCGGTCTGATGGAGTTCCTTAACGGCAATGTGAGTTTCTCCGATGCGATCGTCAGCGACGGTACATCAGCGGCGCACATCATGACGAGCGGGCTTGCGGGAGCGGATGGACTTGCCTCAGTTGCGCCGGACAAGATCGACGTGACCTTCAAGGCGTTGCGTCAGGCTTATGACGTGGTGATCATTTCCGGGCCGAGCCTGCCTGAGAACCCATGGGTTCGGGACATCGCGTCCGCGGCGGACTTCACTCTGCTGGCCTTCCCTGAAAGTGCCGGACAGGACGGAGCCCTGGCGGCATGCCGGCAGCTTGCAGGCGTGACCACATCGGAGCTCGGAATTGTCCTGTCAGCGCCAGTGGCGCAACCGGCAAGGCATGCCGCGTAGGTCATCTGGGCCGGTTCGAACTACCTGCGCTCAGGCCGAGAGCCCCACGCGCATGGGGGCGGCTATCTTCCGTGCTCGACTGGCAATACCCCAGAGCCATTCTGAGTTCTTGATCACGCGCTTGGTGCTGAGCTGGGGCAGCATGAGTGCGGCATATCCATAGCCTGTTGCCGTGGCGGGGAACACGGAATCGGCAAGTGGCACCGTTTCATCGGCCCAGTGGAACTTGTAAGGCGAATCGCCCGCAGACAGATCGAAGATTTCGAGTTCGCGCGAACAGCACGCTTCGATCGTTTTACTCAGCGCAAGATCACCCGGCGAGTAGGCGGCTTGCGAGCCGTCAATGATTGAGCAGACCAGACAGCAGAAGCGGTCCTTGAAATCCGCCCCCATGTTGATGGCGACGATGTCGTCCCCGGTTTTCATGAAATAGGGGCGCAATTGAAGGGGACTGTCTGTCGGCAGCTGGGCGAGCGCGGCATAGAAGGTCCGGCCCTTTTCGCCATAGGGGTCCTTGATGCCCTGTTTACCGAGACGGTGCTGGACAAAGCTGAAGAGTGTGTCGAGTACCTCTGCAGCTTCCTCGCTGGTTTGGGGCAGGCCGAAAGCGATGTCGCCGAACGACATGAGCTTGGCTTCCCGGCGGCGGTTGCAGCGCCGGGTCCGGGCTGAGCGCTTCTCGTGATAAAGACTGTCGAAGTCCGCAGGAAGGTTTGTCAGATAGGTCCGGTTGGTGCCGATATCGGTGAACGTGTCCGCAAACGGATTTTCGACACCGTCCCAGGACGCCGGCTGCTTGCCGAGATGGAGTGCATCGACGCCTTCGAGGACTTCGCCGACGAGGCGGAGAAACTGGAACGGATTGTCTGAGGCGATGCGTGCAAATTCCAGGCCCATGACGGGCATGCCGTAGTTGATCAGGCTGTCGCTGACCCATTTGGCGACGGTCGCGCCCCAGGACCGGCAGATCGAGACGGGAAGGATTGCCACCAGACTGCCAGATTCATCACGGACTGTGATGATCCGGATGTCTTCACCGGCAGGCTCACCGACCGAAGTCTGCCACGTCTTCACCCAGTCGAAGGACTGATAGGGCGTGGCGATACCGGTGTTCTGCAGGTCCAACCATTCGTCCCGGATCTCTTCGGCGGTCAGAACTACCGAGATCTCCAGCTCTGCGATCCTGCTGGACTGGTGGTAGATGGGAGCGGTTGTGACTGGAGTGGTGAATGAGGCCATTTGGGTCTCCGGCTCGGGGGCGTTCGGAAGTGTCTGAGCCGGGGTGGTGCAAGTATTGTGCAAGGAATCCGTGCTAGAAATGGCAGAATCTGGCGGATTTCGAACGTGACGAAGCGGAGGGTGGTGCGGGATGCCCCATAGTGGAACAGTGCGGATGCTGCTGGACGGGATGTATTACAGCCGGGCTCATCGCCTGCTCTCACCGGTATCGCGGGGGTTTGGCAGCTTCCTCATGTTGCATCATGTGCGCCCGCAGGTCTCGGCACGCGGATTTGCCCCCCATGCAGGGCTTGAGATCACGCCCGAGTTTCTGGACGAGGTAATTACCTTTGTCCGTGGGCGCGGCATCGAGATCGTCAGTTTCGAGGAGGGCGTGGAGCGCATCCGGTCGCACCGTAGCGACAAGGCCTTCGCCGTGATCACCCTGGATGACGGCTATCTCGACAACTATGAGCATGCCTGGCCGATCTTCCAGAAGCACAACTGCCCGTTCACGGTCTTCATTGCTTCGGACATCACCGACGGCAAATGCGAACTCTGGTGGCAGGTGATCGGCGAGGCCATCGAAAAGGGCAGCAGGCTTCAGACGGAGGTGGCCGGCGAAACCCTCGATCTGCCGGTGGAGACGGACAAACAGAAGCAGGAAGCTTTTCTGCAACTCTACAAGCTTGTTCGCTGGGGCCTGGACGAGCAGGCCCAGCGCAAGTGGACCCGCAGATTTGCTGAAAAACACGATATCGACTGGGCTGCCCGTTGCCGCGAGCAGGCCATGACCTGGGATCAGGTCCGGGAGATCAACGAAGATCCGCTGTGCACCATCGGCGCGCATACGGTCCATCACTACTCGGTCGGACGGTTGAGCGAGGACGATGCCTATCTGGAGATGTTCCTTTCAAAGGGAAGGCTTGCGGAGGAACTGGGCGAAACGCCGAAATTCTTCTGCTACCCCTATGGCGACGAGATTTCGGCCGGGGTCAGGGATTTCGCTCTCGCGGAGAAGGCCGGGTTCGAAGCAGCCGTCACGACGCGCAAGGGCATGATCTACCGCGACCATGCCGATCACCTGCTGGCGCTACCACGGGTTTCGATCAACGGTGACTATCAGGAAATCCGCTATCTCGATGTGCTGATGTCCGGTCTGCCGTTCATGCTCGCCAACAGGTTCAAAACCGTAAATGCGGCCTAGGCGGCCGGCCCGAACACGGTCTCGAAGTTCCGCTTCAGGGCCACGTCCACGTCTTCCAGAGTGACCGGCAGGCCCAGATCGACCAGGCTGGTGACACCGTGCTCCTCAACGCCGCAGGGCACGATGCCGGTGAAATGCTCCAGATCCGGCTCGACATTGATGGAAATGCCGTGGAAGCTGACCCAGCGCCTCAAGCGGATGCCTATGGCGGCGATCTTGTCTTCGCGGCCCGCGCCGAATTCCGGGCGGCGCACCCAGACGCCCACCCGGTCTTCCCTCCGTTCCCCGTTCACGTTGAAATCGGCAAGGGTTGAGATGACCCAGGCCTCCAGGGCTGCAACAAAGGCGCGGACATCCTTTTTCCGCTGGCCCAGATTGAGCATCACGTAGACCACCCGCTGGCCTGGACCATGATAGGTGTACTGTCCGCCGCGACCGGTCCGATGCACGGGAAAGCGTTCAGGGGCCAGAAGGTCGGATGATTGTGCGCTGGTTCCCGCGGTGTAGAGGGGAGGGTGTTCCAGCAGCCAGACCTGTTCCGCCGCCTCGCCGCGAAAGATCGCCTCGGCTACCCGTTCCATGGCGTCGACAGTGCTCTCGTAAGGAGCATCGGCGCCAAGCAGCCGCCACTCAACCGCCTGCGGGCTGCGCAGGGCGTCAGGATCAAGGGTTGCGCTCCGGTCTGTGTTCATCGGCGCTACCCCTAGACGAATTCGCGCTGTTTGAGGAGCGCTGGTTTATGTGGTCAGGCGGGTAATTTGCTTGCTTTGCGCAGGCCACATTGCTACATGCTGCCCCGCCTTCCCAAGACATGCGGTCGTGGCGGAATTGGTAGACGCGCAGCGTTGAGGTCGCTGTGGGGTAAAACCCGTGGAAGTTCGAGTCTTCTCGACCGCACCATTTTACACTCATCGGTGCAAATATCGCCTAAAACCTTGAAGGGTAATGTGGTTTTTGGCGTTCTATACCCTTCAATCCGGTGGTAGGGCAGACGCTCTGCAAAGGCCAGTCTGAGGACTAGT
>JBCCEL010000344.1:0-6114 GCA_039030315.1 Pseudomonadota bacterium | reverse complement strand
GCGCAAGGCCATGCCCGGAGTGTTTGTTGAACGAGAGCATCAACATAGACGAAAACGACAATGCCAAATCGGGACGGGAGCATTTCCATCGCTTCCGTGGCCCGCTCGGCTAGTAGGTGGGCGCCGTATGAAAAGACCCACGAGTCCAACCAGGGACAGCTCCCTTCCGGATCGTTAAGGCCCCGGGCATTGAGTTCTCTGTGACGCGAAGGGCAGCCTCGCAAGAGCATTTAGGCTGCCGGGCAGGGTAAATCCAGCGGATAATTGTTTGCTGCCATCCGGAAATGTCCGGATACCTGCAGTTGCTCCAAAGTTGGATTTGATTATGCTAACCGTGCAAGCCGAATGCGGGGAATTAGAGTTATGCCGGTAAGAACAGGAACAAGCCTCAACATAATGGTGTGTGGCGGCTACGACGAAGATCAACAGGATGGGTCGCGCGCGGAGAGTATCGCTATTTTCGGTCAACAGTTGGCATGCCAAGTTGCGCGCCAAGGCCACACTCTGGTTTGTGGAAATCTGACAAGCTTCGACAAGACAGTTATTGAAGCGGCATGTGACGAAATCTCCGATGAACATCAATGTTTGAAACGGGTGAAGAGCTGGCGGCCACTGGGAAGCAACGAGTTCACCAACCGGGGAGCTGTTTTTAACAGTAAGCTGCCGCACTGGAACGAAGTTGGCCCTGTGCTGAGGTATCCGGAGCCGATTGAACACTCAGATGTTGTGATACTGGTCGGCGGTTGGGAGGGTACGCACACAGCTGCGACCTGGGCAAAACTTGCCAACAAGCCCATACTCCCGGTCGCAAGCTATGGCGAGGCGGCGGCTGAGATCTACGACAGCGATCGTGATTTGTTGCCGAGCCTCTTTGGCCGCAAGGCGGATTCACCTGATTTTGACGTGCTGAATACGGCTGTTTCCGGTGCAGACTCCAACGAAGCCAAACGGCTCGCAAAAGACGTTGTTTCGCTAGCGGAACGGATGGCGCTTTCGCGTGATGTGTTCATAATCATGTCCTATGGAGATGATCCTTCTCTCGAACAGGCGGTGACAGCGTTCGAAGAAGTCTGCGACGAATTCGGGTTCAACGCGAAGCGTCTTGACCAGGAAGACAGTGGCGGGACATTTGAAGTAAACGAGGCGATTACCGACCGCATCCGAGACTCGGCCTTTGTGATCGTCGACCTGACTGAAGAGCGGCCCAACGTATATTACGAACTTGGATATGCCCGGGCGCTCGGCAAGGATGTGATTCTGACCGCAAAGGAAGGTACGACCGTGCACTTCGATGCGCAGGGCCTGAACAGGATAAACTGGACGGATTTTTTGGATCTCAGGGCCAAGCTCAGACCAGCGGTTGGAAGGTTGGCAGGCAGCTTCGGCGCTTGATAAGCACCGGTATTTCACCGGCGCAAAAAGTTGCCGCTGTGTACTGCTATCATGGTCCGGACGCGATGGCCCTGGTGTAGAGATGCCACGTGGCATGGCCGAGTACGGGAAGAACCATCAGAAGGCCGGCGAAGGCGGGGAGCAGGGCGACGATGGTCAGCGCCGCGACAATCAGACCGAAGCCGAGCATGGGTACCGGGTTGGAGAAAACTGTCCTGAAGCTGGTGATCATGGCCGTGACGAAGTCGATGTCCCGGTCGAGCAACAGCGGCATGGCGATCACCGTTGATGAATAGAGCACCAGGGCGAGGAAGCCGCCGACCAGCGTGCCGACGCCGAGGAAAGCCAGACCCTGTGCGGTGGTGAGGGCGATATCCAGAAAGGCAGGAATGCTGGTGAAGGTCCTGAACCCGAAGAACAGGGCGACGAGCAGGCGGACCTGGTAGATCCATATCCAGAAGATGAAGAGCACCACGAAAGCCATCCAGCCGAGCTGGCGGTGGCGCTGTTGCACAACGACAGTGAGAATGCCGCGCCAGCTGAGCTGCTCGCCACGTTCCAGCCGCCGGCTGATTTCGTAAAGGCCCACGGCGACAAAAGGCCCGATCAGGGGGAACCCGATGGCTACGGGAATGATCATCCACGGGATGCCGAAAACCATAAGGCACGCAAGGATGAAGAGGCCGCCGAGGACGTAAACGCCGCCGAAGAACAGTCCGAATACCGGCGCCCGGACAAAGTCGTGGATGCCTGCGCGGAGTGCGCCGGACACATCGTCCAGGGAAATCTGCTTGACCTCTGGCTGTGCAGGCGGCCGGTATGGCGCGCTTTCTGTCATCGATGTTCCCCTCCGGCCTCTTTTTGGTCTTCTTCGAGGCTGCAGAATGGCACGATCGGCCCAGCCCGCTTTTGATCCAGCGCAAGGCGCGGGTGCGAAAACCTCACCTTTTGCGGACAGGCCGGGAAAGAGGTGCTATGGGAGCCGCCGGTTTTCGAACAGCCGGAACGGGAGGAGGCAGTCCATGGCAACAGTTCAGGCGAACGGGATCGACATTCATGCCCGCTGGGACGGACCGGAGGGGGCTCCGGTGATGCTTCTTTCCAACTCCCTTGGTACCCGACTTGAGATGTGGGACGACCAGATGGAGGCGCTCACCGCGCATTTCCGGGTGCTGCGGTATGACAGCCGCGGGCACGGCCGCAGCTCTGCGCCGGACAGGGATTACACGATCGACGAACTCGGTACCGACGCCGTGGCTCTGCTCGATGCACTGGAGATCGATAAGGTCTATTACTGCGGCCTCTCCAAGGGCGGCATGGTCGGCCAGTGGCTCGGCTGCCACGCGGGCGACCGGGTGCACAAGCTGGTACTTTCCAACACGGCCGCCTTCATGGGCCCCCGCGATCTCTGGGATGACCGTGTGCGCATTTCGCGCGAGCAGGGCATGGAGCCCATGGTGGAGCCGATCCTGGAACGCTGGTTCACAAAGGCCTTCCGCGAGTCCTCTCCGGACCGGGTCGCCACGGTGCGTGCGCAACTGTTGGCCACGCCCGGGCACGGCTACGGTGCTTGCAGCGCGGCAATCCGCGACATGGATCAGCGCGAGACCATCAAGTCGATCACAACGCCGACACTGGTGATCGCGGGAGCCGCCGATCCGGCGACACCGCCTGAAGCCGGCCAACTCATCGCCGACAGCATCCCCGGCGCCGGGATCGAGATCATCCCCGACGCGGCGCACCTTGCAAATATCGAGCAGACCGGGATCTACAACCGGGTGCTCGTCGACTTCCTCACCTCTTAACTCAGATCAGAACAAGGACGATCCGACATGGCTGACCTCGATCAGAAGGGCATGGACGCCCGCCGCGAAGTGCTGGGTGCCGAATATGTGGACAACTCGGTGAACAATGCCGACGACTTCATGATGGCGTTCCAGGAGTTGACCACGAACCATTGCTGGGGCGCCTGCTGGGTGCGCGAAGGCCTCTCGCGGCGCGACCGCAGCCTGATCAACGTGGCCATGCTGGCCGCCCTAGGAAAGACCGATGAGCTGAAGCTCCACGTGCGCGGCGCGATCAACAACGGGCTGACGGCGGAAGAAATCCGCGAGGCGCTCTTCCAGGTGGGGATCTATGCGGGCGTTCCAGCGTCGCTCTCCGGTTTCAAGGCGGCGCACGCCACCCTGAAAGAGCTTGGGGTACTCTGATGTCCTCCCGTCTTCACGAAGACGGGCGCCGGTTCATTGATATTGTCCGGTTGGACATCGTGGCGGAAGCACCGGGCCATGCCGGTATCGCTTCCGGCCTTGCCCGGCTGGACGACGTCATGGCCGCGGCAAGCTTTGCGGAGACTTCGGTCGAGCCCGCACAGGTAGACGGGCTCAAGTGGGTCGATGCAGGGGCTGCGCTGCTGGGGCGGGCGCGGCCCGGATTTGCATCGGTCATCCGGTCTCTCAGGGACCATCTGCACTGGAAGTGCAATGCGGCCTATCCTGAAGACCGGTTTCCGGAAGGCTATTTTGACGAGTGGGCGTTCACGCAGATCATCGGGCCGGGCGGCATCTTCGATGCGGATGACCTGATGATGGGCATGTTTGCCATGGGTCCGAACATCTTCTATCCGCAGCACTACCACGTCGCGCCTGAACTCTATTATACCCTCACGGGCGAGCACGGCTGGCAGCTTGGAGACGATCCCTGGTATCGGCGCAGCTCCCCGGCGATGATCTGGCACGAGTCCAACGAAGTTCACGCAACTGACGTGGGCAGCGAACCGTTCCTTTCGGTGTGGATCTGGACGGAGGACACGATGAACTGGCCGGTTCTTGTGTAGCTTGTGCAAGGGGCTGTCAGGATGTGAGATGAACCCGTTCAGCCCACACTCTTCAGGTCCGAAGGCATGAGATCGCTTCTGAGCCGCCTGTTCCGGCCGCGGCACGCGGACGTGGTGCTGGTGCTGGGGATCGCACGGTCGGGAACATCCTGCGTCTCCGGAGCGCTTTCAGCCGCCGGCGTGGATTTCGGAAGCGGCCTGAAGCCGGCAGACTGGCAGAACCCCAAGGGCAACTTTGAGGACGAGCAGCTTTACAGGCTCAATGAACGTCTGCTGTCCTGCTATGGATCCAGTTGGAGCAGTGCCAGGGAGCTTCCTGAAGACTGGCGCCGGACGGATGCCATGATGGCCGAGGCCCGGGAACTGGAGCGTATTCTCGCCGGGCGCTTCGGCAAACCCGGGCTGCACGGATTGAAGGACCCGAGACTGGTGCCGCTGTTCCCGGTCTATGAGGAGGTCTTCAAGCGGATCGGCGTGGCCATCTGGCCTGTCATAGTCAAGCGGAAGAAGACTGAGGTTCTCCGCTCAATCGAACGGTCGGGGTACTTTCCCGCCTTCACCCCACAGAGCGGCGATGAACTCTATCGGTTCTACATGGACAAGCTCGATCTGATCCGGTCCCGGTCCGGTGCCGTGTCCATTTGCTACAACGAACTGATTGAGCGTCCGGCGGTGGAGGCTGAGCGCTTGTGCCGACAGTTGCCCTTCGGCCGGAACGGACTGGCGGTCGACATGAAGGCGGCAGCGGCATGGGTCGATCAAACGCTTTACCGAAACCGGTCCTGAGGCGGAACAATCTTTGGCTGGATTGTTTCTTTGCAACTCGCGAACCTTCTTTTTGCTGATTCATCAATTCTGGCGGGATAAGGAGGCCGGCGGGATGGCAAGACCTTGTTCGGTGGATCTCCGTGGGCGGGTTGTCCGGGCTTTGGAGAACGAAATCCAGTCTCGGCACCGGTCTGCCAAGCGTTTTGGAATTGCCGTCTCGACGACATCGCGTTGGGTCAGGCAGTTCCCGTGAACCGGAAGTGTGGTTCCGGGTAAGATAGTCGGATGCCGACCGGGGAGGATCGCGGGCGAGCATCACATCTTGCTGGTGGAACGATGCAAGTTGCGAGAGTTTACACTCAAGGGCGTTGTCGGCGAACTGGCCGGACGGGATTTGAAAGTCGACTGTAGAACGGTCTGGAAATTGGTACACGCGGAAGACTTGAGCTCAGAAAAAGCCATTGCAACTGAGCGCGATCGCCCAGGTTTAGCCCGCCGCCGAGCGCAATGGATCAAGTGCCGAGGCAGCGTGGACCTCAGCGTTTTGAGGCACGGAGGCTGATCGGCAAAGCACCTCACGGGCGTTGGAAGACTTGACCTTTATGGCAACGCTGCGCTCAGATTGCGTAGACTGCCCTTGGCTTACTGATCGTGAGCGTTTCCGGCTCTACCGCCAGAAGGTTCTCAGCCCGCCGCCGTCGCACGGCGGCATCGCCATTGCCGGCAACGTCATGCACCAGGCTCTGCGCGCCACAGGAGCCCAGCCTGCTGTTCGTAGCCAAAATGCCCGCACGACAGCAATCCGGTCGGAATGTTCTTCTCAATGCCTGAGCACTTTCCCGGAAAGGCCGCGGCCAGAACTGCCAACGATGTCTGCACCGCGACCGGCAAGCTTCCAGGCGAGTGTTCGCCGGGGGAATGCAAAAACTATCTCGCCAACGCAGGATGCACAAAGACCTGGAGACACGACACTCTACTCCTGGGGTGCGCGACACCGGTGGAATTCGGTCTTCAAATCAAATGGTTACACAAAGTAAGAACGTCAACTAGTTACTATTTGAATATAGTTTGACCAAATTGCAAAAATGTGCAAGGGTCGAGGCTATCGGGATCAGGGC
>JBCCEL010000343.1:0-6117 GCA_039030315.1 Pseudomonadota bacterium | reverse complement strand
GTTCGCGATTCGTCATCTAACCGTTCTATATAGCACTCCGACGCCGCGCCCACGGAAGGTCCACAAGAAAAAATGAACCAGAGCAAACAGGAGCGCCTGATCCGGATGGGGATGCGGACTGTGACCGGGCAGGCGCGGGAAGGGTTCTTCATTCCGTACCGCTACGCCGACGGCGTGCCGGAGCGGGTCGAGCCCTATGCCGCACTGGAGCCCGCGTTCACGGCGGCCCGGCCGGGGTTTGAGGCGGTCATCACCGAGATCGATACGCTTGCGGACGAGTTCCGGGCGGTCGACGGAACCGGCTCAGACCGCGCCCGCTGGGACCAGTACTGGTGCCCCCGGCTCGATGCCATGGCGGCCTACACCATGGTGCGGACAAAAGCGCCGAAGCGTGTCATCGAAGTCGGTTCCGGCCATTCCACCCGGTTCATGGCGCGGGCTGTTGCGGATGGCGGACTGGATTGCGCCATGACGGCGATCGATCCTGAGCCGCGCGCGCAGATTGCCGAACTGCCGATCACGATCGAGCGGAAAACGCTGCAGGAAGTGGACCCGGCGCTGTTCGGCACGCTTGAGGCCGGAGATTTCCTCTGCATCGATTCCAGCCATATCCTCATGCCCGGCAGTGACGTCGATCTTGCCCTCAACCGGATCCTTCCCGCCCTGCCGTCAGGCATCATCGTGTCGTTTCATGACATCTTCCTGCCCTATCCGTATCCGCCGGACTGGAACTGGCGCAATTATAATGAGCAGAACGGGGTTGGCGTGCTCCTGCAGGGCGGCTATGAGATTCTCTTCGCCAGCCACTACGTGGTCAGGGAGATGGCGCCGTCCTGGGAGGGAACGGTGATCGCGGATATCCCGGTTCTGGAGGGTGCACACGAGTGTGCCCTGTGGCTGCGCAAGGGGTAATGCCAGAAGAGTTGAGGCCAATGAGCGAAGAACATCAGAACAAGCTCGAGGAATTCCGGCGCAGCATCGACAATCTGGATGCCGCGCTGATCTATCTGATTGCTGAGCGTTTCCATCTCACCCAGCAGGTCGGCGAGTACAAGAAGGCCAACGATCTGCCGCCAGCCGATCCTTCACGTGAAGGCCGTCAGATCGAGCGTCTGCGCCGTCTGGCCACCGACAGCCAGCTCGACCCGGATTTCGCCGAAAGCCTCATCCGCTTCATCATCGACGAAGTCATCCGCAACCACGAGCGGATCCGGGCTTCGTAGATCAAAGCGCGGGTTCTGGCACAAAGATTGCTCATTGCCTTCCATACGGTGCCTGAGCGGACAGGCAATACCGTTCCTGAGGAGGCGAAAATGAAGAAACTCATGCTCACGCTGGCACTCGCGGCAGCCATGGTCTACGGGCATTCGGCCCCGTCCGATGCGGGCGAAAAGCTCCCGGCCGGCAAATACGTCACCAAATCCGGCCTGAAGAAGCTGTTCCCCGGCACGTTCGCGGCAAAGTTCAAGAAATACCGCGTCAGGTTCGTCGTATCCCGCAATGGCACGATCACCGGCCGTTACAAGATGTTTTCCGACAAGGGAACCTGGCGCGTGCGCAACCGGCAGCTCTGCATCACCCTGAAGAGCTGGTTCAAGGGCAAGACCCAGTGCAGCCATGTCATCAAGTACGGCCCGGTCTATGTCGCCAAGGACGTGGTGTTCAGGAAGCTCTGAGTGGCGATCGCAGCCTCAAGCTCTTGAATTAACTCGACACTGCATCGACGCCTGACTTATACGGGCTGCGTTTCCCGCACTTGGTCAGGCCTGAATGCACGCCTATCGCCCAGACATTGACGGCCTCCGCGCCCTTGCGATCCTTCCGGTGCTGTTCTTTCACGCCGGCCTCGGCCTGTTCGAGGGCGGCTACGTGGGTGTCGACGTCTTTTTCGTCATCTCCGGCTACCTGATCACGAAGATCATCTACGGCGAGATCAGTGCCGGGAACTTCTCGATCCTTAAGTTCTACGAACGGCGCGCAAGGCGAATTCTGCCCGCTCTGTTTGCGGTGTGCGCCTTTTCTTTCGTGGCCGCCTGGTGGCTGTTCGTGCCGCTCGATTTCCAGGATTTCTCGCGCAGCCTGGCGGCAGCCATGCTGTTTGCCTCCAATATCCTGTTCATGGGCGAGACCGGCTATTTCGCGCAGCCTTCGGAGGTGAAACCCCTGCTGCACACCTGGTCGCTGGCGGTGGAGGAACAGTTCTACATCGTCTTCCCGGTGCTTCTGGCGATCGCCGCAATGGGCTTCCGCCGGTTTATCGGACCCTTTGTCGTTCTCCTGCTGGTGATCTCGTTCGCAGCCTGCATCTGGGCAACCGACTACCGCCCGGTCTACGCCTTCTTCCTGTCGCCGACGCGCGCCTGGGAGCTGCTGATGGGATCGGTCCTGGCCATCGGCCTGGTTCCGGCCATCGAAAACCGAACCGTGATGAACGTTCTGTCGGTGGCCGGTCTTGCCCTGGTCCTGTGGGCCATCTTCATGTTCACCGCGGACACGGGCTTTCCCGGCTGGCAGGCAGCCATTCCCTGCCTGGGAGCGGCACTGCTGATCTACGCGAACGGATCCGGTGAAACATGGGGCGCAAGGCTTCTAAGCCTCAAACCCTTCGTCTGGATCGGCCTCATCTCCTATTCGCTTTATCTGTGGCACTGGCCGCTGATCGTGTTCGCCAAGTATGCCTGGGGCGAGGATATGCCCCATTGGGGGCTGTGGGCGCTGATCGCTCTTTCTTTCGTGGCCGCTGCGCTGTCCTGGCGGTTTGTCGAGCAGCCGTTCCGCCGGAAGACAGGTCATTTCAGCAATATCCGGATATTTGCCCCGGCCTGTTTTGCAAGCGGTCTCGTGCTCACTTCTGCCGGCCTTGCGGGGCATTACGCCGCCGGTTTTCCGGGCCGCTGGTCGCCTGAAGTTCTGGCGTTTGCCGCGGCCCGCGAGGACTACAACCCGGACAGCGAACGCTGCCATGCCCGCGACCCGGAAGAACTGGTGCGCAACAAGCCGTGTGTGCTCGGTCCTGCGGACGGGAAACCAAGTTTCATGGTCTGGGGCGACAGCCATGCCGACGCCCTGATGCCGGCGTTCAAAGATCTGGCGACCAAGCACGGTGTTTCAGGATGGTTTGCCAGCTACGGCGGCTGTCCGCCCTTGCTGACGGTGTACCGCCTGGACCGGCCCGCAAGCCACAAGTGCCGGCAGTTCAACGAAGCGGCCGTGAAATTGATCGCCGAGAACGGCATCCGCACCGTGTTCCTGATCTCGCGCTGGACCGTCTACTCGGATGGTCACAATGAGGACGGTCCCCAGTCAGGGCGGCGGACACTGATCGCCAGCGCCAGCCACACCACGGCGGACCGGGCGAGCAGCCGGCTGGCATTCGCCGAGGGGCTGGAACGGACCCTGGCCGCGCTGAAGAAGGCGGGCGCCCGCACCGTGCTGGTCGAGCAGGTGCCGGAGCATCACGCTCTTATCCCCACCCTCCTCGCGCGGGTCGCCGCCACGGGCGTGGACCCGTCGGATCTTGCGCTGGCCAAGCCGGCCCACCTTGCCCGGCAGGCCTACGTGGTCTCCCAGTTCGACAGGCTGGCCAGGGGCGAGGGTGTTGCGCGGGTCGATCCCGCCACCAGATTCTGCCCGGCCGACCGCTGCCTCATGACGGAGAACGGCAACGTCCTCTACAACGACTACCAGCACGTCACCACCAGGGGCGCCCGCTGGCTGAAACCACTGTTCGAGGCTGAGTTCAAGCGCATGGCGGTGCAGCCTTGACGGGGCTGGGCAGACGCCTGGACACTGGTGATCAAACATTGCGCCGACCCATCAGATCTCGCACCGATCCATCAGGCGTCGCACCCGCGAAGACGGGCGCCAGCGAGGGTAACTCTCCGCACTTTGCCTGTTGCCCTGGACTCCCGCCTGCGCGGGAGTGACGGATGATTGCGTTGAGTTTGGAGTGCGACGGGCGTCGCCGCACCCAGTCTTTTATCATCCCCACCGTCGCACCCGCGAAGGCGGGTGCCCAGGGGCGGAACGCTCAGAACTTCATCCGTTGCCCCGATCGCCCGCCTATGCGGGCATGACCATGATGGGATCAGCTCGATGCCGCCAGGTTGCCGCGACCATGTTCCGGAGGCAGTGCCGCACCCGGCGTCCGGGGCACCGGCTCAGGCGGGCTGATGGTTATTCCCCGCCCTGGCCGGTCTTCTTCTGGATCAGCTCCAGCAGCTTGTCCTGCGACTGCTGATAGCTCTTCGTCCGTTCCTGGAAGTCGTCCCAGGAGGGTCTTTCCTTCTTGCCGAACTCCGGCTGGTAGACCCCCAGCATGATAAAGAGCACCCCGCAGGCGGCCACCGCGTAGACCAGGAACCTGGCATAGGCGCGCGCGCGGGAAGGTTCCTTGCTTTCTTCCATGGGGCCGGCAGCCTCCGGCCCCGGCTTGCTGTCGGCGGTCTCGCTCAAGATGATGGAACCGTCTTCAGGAACTTCTCATTGCGCAGCTTGTCGATCGCCTTGTCGAGCTCCTGCCAGCTCTTGTCCATGCGCTCGATGTGCTCACCAAGATTCTGGATCGATTTCAGCTGGGTGACCACGGCCGCAAGACTCTTGCGCAGGCGCATGATCTCCGCCACCGAACGGTAGACATCCGCATTGCGTTCCAGGGCATGGAGGAAGTTGTCCAGCCGGCCGGAATGCTCGTTTATGCTGTCGATCAGCTTGTCGTGCTGTTCGGCAAAACTGTTCCAAACCTCAATCGATGCCACCAGTGACTTGATGACCAGATCGTTGGCGCGGATGTCAATCTTGGCATTGTTGAGCTCCACATTATTGAGCTCGCCGCTGCGGATCTTGTTCTCCAGCGCCCGGTTCTTAGCGCGCCAGTCCTTGATCCTGCGGTGCACGTCACCGGTGTCCAGCGCCGCCTCGCGCTGGATGGCTTCAAGGCTCTGGATGCCGAGCAGGCGGTTCTCGAACACCTTGGGAGAGATCTTGGCGATCTGCTCGAAATTGTCTGCAATCTCATCGAAGCGAGTGGAGACCTCGTCGATCACCGAATCGACGTCATCGGTTTCCTTGATGATGCGGGTGACCTCTTCGGACTGTTTCAGGTTCTCGTCCAGAATGGTCAGAATGTCGGAAATGTTCGGATCCCGGGACAGCTGTTCGAATATGTCGGCCGCGCCCTGGCGCAGATCATCGATCCGCTTGGATTGGGACGGCGGCTTGCTCTCCACATTGTCTTCCGGAAAGGCGCTGACGCCGGTGTCCTGGTTGCTCTGGGCCATGGCGGCCGGCGCTGAAAGGGCGAGAGTAAGGACGAAGGGCAGGGCAAGGCGCTTGATCATGTCTGAACCTCCCGGATGATCCTATCCGTGTTGAAGCCTGTTGGTGGCCGGCTCTTTCAGGCCGGATTTGAGCATAATGTAGGGCCAAACCGCGCCCTTTTCTAGGCAGGAGACGTCGAGGCCTCCGGGAGGCGCCAGGCGGCAGCGGCGGAAACCAGCGAAATGACGGCCGCGATGACGAGAACGCCGTCATAGCCGCCAGTCCGGTCGAACAGGTAGCCAGCAAGCCAGGGGAGCAGAAGGCCGAAAAAGCCCCAGGCCGTGAACACCCGGCCATAGGCCCTGATGCCGGGCACCGGACCGAACAGATAGGAGATGGCGGCGGGGTAGACCGCGATGATGGCGCCATAGGCAAAGCCGGTCAGCGTCAGGGCCGCAAGCGCAAGCAAGGGACCGGGCGACGTCAGCAGCAAGATCAGGGCGGCAAAGGAAACCGCCGGCAGCGATGTGAGGACCGCGCGGACACCAATCCGGTCCGTGCACCAGCCGGCGGCGATGCCGCCTGTCATGTTCCCGAGCGCAACCAGGACAGGTGCCAGGACGGTTAGCCGCTCGCCGGCGTCGAGGGCCTTGAGGATGCCGCTGGCATGGCCGATGATCATGAGCCCCGCCGCGACGCCGGCGCCGTATGCCAGCCACAGATGCCGGATGAGCGCCGAACGGCGGCCATCTTCTTCGTCTTCACCACTCTTCTCGCCCGCCTCAAAACCGGCGCCAGCCATCCACAACAGGCCGGCAGCCACTGCTCCGCCCGCGGCGATGCACGCGCCCAGCGTAT
>JBCCEL010000342.1:0-6161 GCA_039030315.1 Pseudomonadota bacterium | reverse complement strand
GCCAGTACCTCGCCAGTGCCTGTGTCTTGGAGGAGAAAGATCTTGTTGATCGGTGGCCTGCTGTGCAAGGACCTGGATTTCAATAAACTGCGATACACGTCCCCCAACGTTGGGCCCAGGCACCGCTCTAGCGTCAGCCGCTGTGAAGCTAGCTGCGGCGTGCAAGCACAGTTAAGATACCGTAGGCACCCGAGTAGTGCAGGCAGTTTGTAGCAGGGGATCCACCCACGCTAATCGGGGGGCCGTAGAGCAACGCTGCATGCTTCGCAGGGGACGCTGTTGCCAGCACTGAATGCTTGCAGAGGACGCTGTTGGAAACGACAGCGTCCTTCCAGCGACCGCCGGGCCCGGAGAGTTTCAGGGGCGAGGCCGCTTCCCTGGAATCGTGCTGGGTGTAAAGCACCGGAAATTCGTAACTGCGCCAGGCACCCAGCAGCTGTCGCATCGCATCCTCTGCGCCTGGATTGTTTCGGCGGCCAGACGCGCCGCCCCAGTGTTGGAGAACATCGACACCCTGTTGCACATCAATCAGCAGGAGCGCGGTGTCCAGGCCGAATTGCCTGATCATGACAGCCCCGTGCTCACCAATTTCTTGTGCATATAGCTCTCAACGGCTTCCATGCCGCCCTCATATCCAATCCCGCTGTCTTTCATGCCGCCAAATGGCGTCTCCGCTCGCATTGGCGTGACAGCGTTTATGGCGACGCCACCCGCCTCAAGGCCCTCGGCAAGGTGGCGGGTTGTGTTCTTGTTGCCCGTCCAGGCGTATGCCGCCAGTCCGTAGGGCAGGGCGTTACCCTTGGCGATCGCGTCCTCAAGGTTCGAGAAGCGGGATATTGGCGCAAGCGGCCCGAATGGCTCCTCGGTCATGACCAGGGAATCGTCAGGAACGTCGGTCATGACGGTGGGTTCCCAGAAGTGCCCGCGGTTGCCGTGTCGCTTTCCGCCCGTCAGAACTTTGGCGCCACGGGCCTTGGCATCTTCCGTGAAGCGTTCCATCGCTTCGAGGCGGCGTGCATTTGCCATGGGCCCAAAGGTTGTTTCCGGATCCATTCCGTCCCCGATTTTCTGTGCTTGTGCTGCCATGACGAATGCGTCCACCACCCGCTGATAGTGGCGCTCATGGACATAGAATCGGCTGGGCGCGATGCAGACCTGGCCTGCGTTGCGGAATTTGAAGCCGGTCAAAGCCGCACACGCGGCCTCCACATCTGCATCTTCACATATGATCGCCGGCGCATGACCGCCAAGCTCCAGCGTGCATCGGGTAAGGCTGGGCGCTGCAAGTCCTGCGAGTAGCTTGCCCACGGGAACCGACCCGGTGAAGCTGACTTTTCTCACGGCCTCAGCGGTGATCAGTTGCTCTGAGATCGTCGCCGGTTCGCCGAAAACCAGATTGACCACACCGCGTGGCAACCCGGCATCGTGAAGCGCCTGAACGAGTTCGGCCGCTGTGCAGGGCGTCTCTTCGGAAGCCTTGAGGATTATCGAACAGCCCGCAGCCAGCGCGGGCCCAAGCTTGCGGGCAGGCAGGATTGCAGGGAAGTTCCATGCCGTAAGACCAAGACTCACGCCGAGGGGTTCAAGCGTCACGGACTGGCGGAAGCTCCCGCCTTCCGGATCGCAGCTTTTAGGTGCGAGCGAAAGCGCGGCTTCGGCATTGAAGTTGAAAGTTTCGACAACCCGGTCCATTTCACCGAGCGCCTCCGCCAGAGGCTTGCCCTGTTCGAGCGTCATGATGCTGGCGATCTGGCGGCTCCGTTCGGCAATCAGCGCAGCGGTTCTGCGCAGTACGTTGGCGCGTTCTTCCGCGGGCGTCGTGCGCCAGACCTGAAAGCCGGCTTCCGCCGAACGCACACAATCTGTCAGGTCGCTCCGGCTAGCATGGGCAACCTTCCCAAGTGTGGTTTCATCGGCCGGATTGAACACGGGTTCGGACCGGTGCTCGGCACCTTCGCGCCAAACGCCATCGATGAAAAGGCGGACATCTTTGTACATTTCCGGGTGGGCCCAATTGGTGTGGAGTTCGATGCTGACCAACGTGGATTACCACAATTGGAATTGCGCGAAAGGGCCAATCTTGGATGCTTTCCGTCCACCGAGATGGCTGTGGATTGATCACGCTCCGTCTGTGTGGGAAGTTGGCGGCACAAGATATTGGGAGAACGCGGTATGAAAGCCATCGTGATGAATGCCCCCGGCGGGCCGGAGGTCATGGAACTCGTCGATGCGGACCTCGAAGCGCCGGGTGAAGGGCAGGTGAGGGTTCGCCATACCGCGATCGGTCTCAATTATATCGACACCTATCATCGCTCAGGTTTGTACCCTTTGCCTCTCCCGTCCGGAATCGGTCTTGAGGCAGCCGGTGTTGTAGAAGAAGTCGGACCAGGGGTCACGAAACTGACGGCCGGTGACCGTGTTGCCTATGGCACGGGACCCATTGGCGCGTACGCAGAGGCGCGAAATGTTCCGGCGGCGCGCGTGACAAAGCTGTCGGACGACATCAGCGATGAAACCGCGGCCGCAATGATGCTGAAGGGAATGACTGTACGCTACCTCCTGCACGAGACGTACGAAGTCCAGCCGGGCGACACGATACTCTGGCACGCGGCCGCCGGCGGCGTCGGCCTGATCGCTTGCCAATGGGCCAAGGCCATCGGCGCGACCGTCATCGGAACGGTTTCGTCCGAAGAGAAGGCGCAACTGGCCAGAGATAACGGATGTGATCACATCATCATGTACACCGAGGAAGATGTTGCCGAGCGGGTCAGGGAATTGACCGACGGCGCCGGGGTGCCCGTCGTTTATGACGGGGTTGGAGCATCGACGGTTGAAGCTTCGCTCAATTCGCTCAGACCCCGCGGTCTCCTCGCCAGTTTCGGGAATGCGTCCGGCCCGGTGACGAATTTCGACCTCGGCCAGCTCTCCGCGAAGGGCTCGCTCTATGTGACACGGCCGACCTTGATGACCTACACCGCCAGCGACGGGGACCTTGCGGCCAATGCCTCTGACGTCGTCAAGATGGTCGGGAGCGGCAAGGTGAAGATTCCCGTGAATCAGCGCTACGCGCTAAGCGAGGCTCAGCTGGCACATAGCGATCTGGAATCACGAAAGACAACAGGTTCCACTGTCCTGATACCCTGATCAGGGAATGTGCCGGCTAGGCGGCCGGGCAGGCTGAGGTGTTGATCTTGCGGATCGCGCGCCAGCTTGCGCCGCACTGGGTGTTGGCACAAACGAACTCCGCCAGTTTCGGCGCCGTGATCGCATGGGCCAGATTCAGGTGTCGGCCGGTGCCGTCCGACAGGGTGCTGACCACCATTCCGGCCAGATGCCCGTTGCTGTTGAACACGGGACCGCCCGATTCACCCTTCCTGGTTTCTAGCTTGAGCACCATCGCGTCGGAATAACCGAAGCCCTTGTAGGTGACGGGCCGTCCGAAGCTCATGGCGGCAACTTCGCCAAGGCGCGCAACGTCACCGGCCTGCCGGGGCTTGCCGAGCGAGAACACCGGCTCACCCCGCCTGAGGCAGGGCTGGGCGACTGGACGCACCGGCTGTCCGTTTTCCACGCCACGGAGCTTGATCAATGCCGCGTCACTGTCTTTCTTCACGGCGACAACGCGGCCGATATAGTTCCGGCCATCTGGCCCCTTGGCCTCGACAACCCAGCCGGGCTTGACCGCCACATGGCCTGCGGTGAGCACATGTCCGACGCTATCGATCAGGAATCCCGAACCGGAAGTCACCGATTCGGACAGCAGTTCGTTCCGGTTGTTTCTGGACTTCTGAGCCGACTTCGAGATGACCAGCGTCACGTAGGACAGTCTGGTCTGCTCCAGCAGGCCGTCAATCGTGGGCGACAATGTCGCTCCGGCCGTTGATGCAGGGGAGACATTGATCACGCGAGGCTCCCCGACCGGCGTAACACAAGCCGATGCCAAAAGCCCGATACCCAATACAGTGACCGCCGTTCTCACTTTTGTTCCAGAGCCTCGATAAGTGGTTGCAGTTGTTTCTCGTATCTGCGCCAGCGGGCAATCGACCCCTTGTTGATCGGCTGGCGCGCCTGCCAGACGCTTGCGGTTGCGATCGATTGTTCCGTTTTCTCCGGATTGAGACAGGCTGGATCCCATTTCACCCCGATATAGTCGAGCATTCCGCGCACAACCGGCTCGGGATCACTCACAAGATTTTCATATTCTACCGTGTGGATCGGAATCGGGCAAACGTCAAACCAGTGCCCCATCAATTTTTCATGTTGCATATAGGCTTCGGCGAGACCCTCCAGACTGAACGTAAAGTTCAGGCCGTCCGCAAAGTGCTGCTCGAAACAGGACAGGCAGTTGTCGATCGGATTGCGCTTGCAGTAGATGAATTTGGACCCGGGCAGGATCATTGAGATCAGGCCGAGATTGACATGGTTGCCGGGCAGTTTGTCGGTGGCGAAGTCCGCTTCAGCTGCTCTGGAAAACATCGACCGGTGAATTCTACGACCGGCCTCTACCGCCCAGTCGCCGTCCTTTTCCAGGAGAGCATGCGGGTAGTCCTCGATGCCGCCCGTCAAATTGGGTACATCGTAGCGCTCCCCGCCGCCGGAGATCTGCGGATGGGCGGCAAGAATCCGTTCCGTGAGGGTGGTGCCTGATCTCGGCATGCCGACAATGAACACCGGTCCGGGTGTCAGGTGTCCGAAAGTCTTCCGGTCCTGAAAGAAATCGGGGGAGAACACGCCCATGGTGCGCTCTGTACTCTTGGCCATCTGGGAAATTTCGATGGGAGATTCCGCCGAAAGCACCCCGGTTTGCGTTCAGCAGAGAATCGAAGGCTCTCTCATATGCCCGCTCGCTGTTGTAGCCGTGGTAAAGCGCGTACCAGAAGCCCACACGGTCGACATCTGGCAATTCGGCCTGCGTCAGACGCTCTTCGATATCGGCAATGTCGTCGGAGGTCAGCTTATGGATGACGCCGAGATTTTCGTAAGCGGAGGCACAGTTCGCATCGATCTGAAGGGCTGTCCTGTAGTCCCTTTCGGCCGCGTCGAAATCCCCGGTCGCCCGGTGCGCCGATCCCCGCAGAACCAAAGCTTCGCTGTTCTTTTCGTCTGCCGCGACCAGCAGTTCGGCAGTTCGCAAAGCTTCCGTTGCCTGGTCCAGCCGAACGTAGCAGTTATAGAGATTGTTCAGCTGCTGATCGGTGAGGGGACGCAGGCCACATGCTTGCTGGTAGCGCTCGACGGCTTCTTCCAGGCGGTTCATTTCCGCGAGCAACGCTGCCAGATTGCAGATCGCATCGGCAAAATGCGGAGCGAGAGAAACCGCCCGCTCAAATGCGTCCTGTGCCTCCTTCTTCTTCCCGTTGCGCTCGTGGATAACGCCGAAAAGGTTGAGGACCTCAGGGTCGTCCGGCGAAAGTGACCGGGCAGTCCGGACGTGGTCCTCGGCTTCGTCCCAGCTTCCAGAGCCGATGAGTAGATCTGCAAGACCGTGGTGGGCGTCCGGATCTACCGGATCGAGCGCAATGGTCTTGCGGAAATACTCCTCAGCGCGCTGAAGGTCACCAAGAAGGCGGTAGACCTCGGCAGCGTTGATGTGAGCGTTCGGGTCATTCGGCGCCAGGTCGGCGGCCTTCTGCATGAACTTCGCAGCGTCTTTGACCCGTCCCGCCTCGACTTCAACAAATCCGGCTTCCTGCAGCAATTCCGGATGGTCGGGCTGGGCGCGCAGCGCTTCCTTGTAGGCTCTGCGGGCAGGGCCAAGACGCCCGGACGCGGCAAGTGAGCGGGCTTTGTCAATTGCATCATTACGCTGAGAAGGCCTTTGCATAGCCCGGTCGATGCATCCCTGTGTTGCGGTTGAAAGCTCTGGTTCGCGTGAACAGCAGCGCAATAAACCAGTTTGCCGCGGGAGCGAAACAAAAAAACCCGGCCCTGCGGTTTGCAGGGCCGGGCTTTTTGTATTTGTCAGCCTGTCTGGCTTCTGGTCTTAGAAGAAGAACCAGGCGCCGAACTGACCGCGGATTGCATCTTCGTTGCGGCTGCGGCCGGCAACAGCTGCCGTGGCAGTGGTGTTGCGCTTGAAGCCATAGATCAGTTCCCAGCCGAGACGCATCTGACGGACCGGACGCCACAGAACGTTGGCGTGGATCGAGTTCGTCGAGGTG
>JBCCEL010000341.1:0-6183 GCA_039030315.1 Pseudomonadota bacterium | reverse complement strand
GGCGACGCCGATCGACTGGGCGAAGAGGCTGACGCGGAGCTCCTGGAGATCCCAGGACACGCTCTCGAGCTCGAAGATCGCACCTCGCTCCTCGAGTAGCTCCGCGTGTTCGGCTTCGAGGGCCTGCACAGTCCGCATGCGATCCCGGTCACGGGCGACCGCGTTCGGAAGCCGGTCGAGCCGGTGGCGCGCCGCCTGGCAAGCGCAAGGCTGGAAGTGCCGACAATTTTCTTGCTCATGAGATTTCTCCTTTAGTTGCAAGTTTGAAAGGTGAAGATGGAATTCATTCGTCCGCGTCTGCGATGACCTGCTTTGTGATAGCGGAACTGGTCCGAAATAAGACCCTTATACCATTAGTTTGAGACCGGTGCAGCGCCTTGATAAGTGCCCTTGTTGGCCTTGATTGCGGTCCACTTGCGCTTGGAGGCTGCCTTCTTCTCGGCACCGCCGTTCCAGTTCTTGTTGGCCTTCTTGATGTGGCCTGGAATGTCCTTTTCCCAGAAGCCTACGACGTTCGGCGTGATGTTCAGGTAGAGCTTGCCGTCGAGAAGCCGCCACAGGTTGGGGTTGGCCGGAACCTTGCCGCCCTGGGCGAGGCCGTACGCGCAGTGTCCATCGTAGAGCGGGGCATATTTGGCCGGATTCGCCTTGAACTTGTCGGCATTAGCTGCGGTGGAGAAGGCCCATTTTGCGCCGTTGTACTCGACAACATGCTTCGTGCTGCCCTTGACAGCGGCTGGCTGAGACTGGCCGACGGGAGCCTGTTTCAGCCCGTGATAGGCGACAACATCGTAGCCGCTGACGGCATAGCCGGTTTCGTCGACATATTGCTGGCCGGCGAAGGCAGTGCCGGACATCATGGCAACTGCGAACAGACCGGAGATGAGCGCTTTTTTCATGTTCTAATCCTTGAGTGGCTGGGAGTTTTTGTGGCTGAAGGAGTAACTAGTTTCGGCTAGGCGTCGGGTGTGGGCTCGTTTCAAGATACGAGGTGATTTTTATGCGCAGAGCTTACAATGGTTGCAGCACTCAACGCTCATGAACTTTGATCAAGAAAAAGAGAGATCGTGTGTGCACGGAGAATTTCCGGGGGCGGACGATCCCGCAGGGCCAGGCCAGACGTTTGGTGGCGTGGCGTTCCGCCTTTCCGTAAGCGTATAGTGCGCCGATGAGCGGGCAGGCCCACAGCACCGGCAGAACCATCGCAACCATCCTCATCGGGGCGGCCCTGCTGCTCGCGGGCGTTGGCCTTTTTCAGACCATCCTCCCGATCCGCGCGGGCCTTGAAACCTTTTCCGCAACGCTCGTCGGATTTCTCGGCACCGCCTATTTTGGCGGTTTCATCGTTGGCTGCCTGTTCGGACCGGGTCTGGTGCGCATCGTGGGCCATATCCGGGCCTTTTCCGGGGTTGCGGCCCTGACGGCGGCGCTGTCCCTTGTTTTCCCGATATGGCCGAGCGTCATACTCTGGCTGGTGCTGCGCCTGTGCTCGGGCATCTGTCTTGCGATCGGTTTCATGGTCATCGAGAGCTGGCTCAACGACCAGTCAGACAACAACAACCGGGGCCGGGTGCTCTCAATCTACATTATCGTCGCCAATGTCGCCACGATGGCCGGCCAGCTCATGGCCAACCTGGCGGATCCGGCGGCCCAGACCCTGTTCGCACTTGTCACGGTTCTCACCTGCCTGTCGCTCGTGCCTCTGGCCCTGACACCAACCGCGGAGCCGACCCCGATCCCTACGGCACGGCTGGAGCTGAAGGGACTGCTCTCCATCTCCCCGGCAGGCACGGTCGGATGCTTCCTCGTCGGTGCGGTGGAAGGCGCGTTCTGGACGCTGGGGCCGGTGTTCGGCCAGTTGCGGTCCATGAGCGTTCTGGAGGTCACCCTGCTCATGGCCGCTTTTGTGCTGGGAGGTACGCTCTCGCAGTGGCCGCTCGGCAGGTTGTCGGACAAGTATGACCGCCGGCTCGTCATCCTGCCGACAGCCCTGGCTTGCGTCGGCACCGGGTTTCTTATTGCCATCTGGACACCTCCCAGTTTTGCCGCGACCTTGCTGCTCGCGGCCGCGCACGGCGCGCTCATGGTGCCGCTCTATGCGCTCTGCCTTGCCCATGCCAACGACAGCATCCCGACCGAAAAGCTGGTGCAGACGTCAAGCGGACTGCTTCTGATCTACTCGGTGGGCGCGGCCATCGGGCCGTTCGTTGCAGCGCCGGCGATGGAACTGGCCGGTGCAGGAGGCCTCTTCGTGTTCATTTCCGCAACGCTGGCACTCTTCGCGGCGTTCATCGCCGCCCGCCTCCTCTTCGGCCCGACCCGCGCCTTCACCGAACGTGGCCCGTTTGCCCCGGTCCCGAAGACATCGCAATCGGTGTTCGAGCTTGAGGTTGACGATGAGGAGCCCGGCGGTGCGGGCTAGACGGACGCGGCGTATCGCGAAATGGGTTCGGCGGTACAACCTGAGGAGGATTGGTGCGGGGTCATTTCTTGTGTAGTCTTCCCTGCATTTCAAGCGGATGCTGAGGGCGGACTGTGATGACTTCTGGCGTAGAGGCCAAGGCCGAAGCAAAAAAACCCAGCTCAGCTGAAGGCGGATTGGCCGGCGGCGGGACCACGCGGGACAACATTGGACATCGGGGCTCGGGCGGCGATCTCTCGGCACAAAGGGGACGGGAGCGCTCGGCAAGCGAGAAGTTTGTCAGCGCAGAACAGAAGAAGCTTTGTGGCGACGATCCGGACTTCAGGGACGCACGCAAGAACCAGTGGACAGGTCTGGCGCTGTCCGGTGGCGGCATCCGTTCCTCGACCTTCTGTCTCGGAATTCTCCAGGCGCTGGCCAAGAAGAACTGGCTGCAGGATATCGACTACCTGTCGACCGTTTCCGGCGGCGGTTTCGTCGGCTCGTCCCTGCACTGGTGGTGGCACGGGGATCACGGCGTCAAGAACGCGGACGGCCAGGTTCGTTTCGGAACGCGTGCGGACAGTTTTCCCTATGGAACGAGCGAGCCGCGCGACCCCTCGTTCGCCGGAGACAAACCGGAGCAGGTCGCTAATCTAAACTTTCTCCGCACACACGGTCACTATCTGACACCCGGGAACGGCATCACCGTCTGGTCGGGAATCGCCGTAGTCGTTCGAACCATCCTGCTGAACCTGCTGGTCTGGATACCGCTGTCCATCGCCCTGTTCGCCCTGCTCTGGCTGGTCCGTGCTGACTGGCCCGGGGTCAGCCATATACTGGAGTTGCTGCCAAACGACGGGTCGCCCATTCCTGGCGGTATGATGCCGGCACGCTGGAGCATCGTGGATGAAGTCGTTGTTGATGCTTTGCGGTCTTCGGCAGACAACCTCCTCGATGCGAGCGGGGATGCAGTTGAGGGCGCCATGGCCAATGTTCTCAAGCTGCCGCCGTTCTTCGCGCTGCTGATCTGGTCAGGCCTGTTGTTTCTGGCCGTGTTCGTGGCGGGATCCGGTGCTTATGCCATCCAGACGGCGAACACCAAGGGTTCCGGCCTCACCCGGCTTGAATTGCAGCACTATTTGTGGTGGTGGGTCGGCAGCCCGCTGCTGATTTTACTCGGTTATCTGGCGCTTTCCTACAAGCAGGAAGTGCAGGAGTTCTTGGCGCCTGCCATCATGTGGATCTACGCCACGCAATCTGTGGAATGGCTGGAGTCGGCCGCAAGAGCCGTCGGCTGGGTCCTGATCTTCATCGGCGCAGCGATTTTCACCCGCTATCTGATCGTTGTCATCTTCAGGAACATGTTGTTCAAGGAGAGTGACGTCCCGCAGGTTTACTTCCTGCGCCGGTTCTTTGAGCTCGTGGTCAGCAGGTACTTCAAGCTCATGCTCGTGCTGCTGATCATCGGTCTGGTGCCGGTTGCATTTTACGCCGCGTTCTTCGCGACATCAAATCCAGGTCTCACCGGTCTGTTCTCCCTGGGAGCCGGTGTGGCCGCCGCCTTGTGGGGGCACGCACGCGCGATCAGTGCGGCGGCGCCCGGTATTGCGAGCAAGATTTTTATTCCCGTCGGCTCAGGGCTGTTCCTGTTTGGATTGGCGGTGCTGGGCTACGAACTGGCAATGCTCCTGATGGAGATCAGGCTCACAGGCCTGCAGGTTTCATCCGGCATGCGCACAGCCGTTGAAGAGATGACCTGGACAGCGCAGAGTTACACCACTCAATCCTTTGCCGAGCGGTTCTTCCAGGATGCCTCGGCGGCCGTCAGGGAGTGGGTCCCGTTCATCGTGTTCGGCCTGATAGTTTTCGGGCTCGCGATGGCGTTTGCGGTCAATGTCAACCAGATCGGACTGAACCGCTTCTACCGGGACCGGCTCATGGAAAGCTACATGCCGAACGCCCGCGCGGTGGTGTCCGGTGAAGTCGAAGCCACTTCTGCAGACAAGTTCGAGCTTCATGAAATTGCAAGTGAAGAGGGCGATTCCTGGGCGAGGGTCGTCAGGGTGCCTTCGAGCGGGAACAAGAAACAGGATCAGGTGGCGAAGGATGCGCGTGATCCCTGTCCGTATCCGCTGATCAACACCAACTGCGTGCTGGTCAACGATCCCGAACAGACGGTCCGGCTTCGCGGAGGGGACAACTTTCTTCTCTCGCCCCTCTATTGCGGTGCACGGACGACCGAATGGTATGAAACGAAAGTGCATTTTCCGATACTGGATCTGGCAACAGGCATGGCAACCTCCGGAGCGGCGGCTAACCCTAATGCGGGCTTCGTCGGAACCGGCGCAACCATGGGTCGTCTGCTGTCAATCGTCATGATGCTTCTGAACATCCGGCTGGGCTTCTGGATCGCCAATCCGAACTACAAGGGCAGGAACAAGAACGGCAACGGTGCCTACGGCGCCGAAGCGAGGAAGCGCTGGTTCGTCAAGCCCCTCCACTTCTTTCCCGGAGCCGCCTATGCCCTTTCCAGCAAGGGCTTCACAGCGGAGAGCTACTTCCTGGAACTGTCCGACGGCGGCCACTTTGACAACAGTGCAATGTACGAGCTCATCCGCCGGCGCTGCAAACTGATCATCGCCTGCGACGGGGAGGCGGATTCGTCATACGGGTTTGCCGGTTTCAACGCCCTCCAGAGGCGGATTGCCGAAGACTTCAACGCACGGATAACGTTCGACAAGAAGGAGTTTCTGCCCGCGCATGTTATTCCGCAGCTCAACATCCACTACCCGGATGAAGCCGAGGGAGCCGAACGCGCCTTCTTCCTGGGCAAGATCGAGTATGCACCGGAGCCGGGCTCAGACACGGTACAGGTCGGGCGTCTGATCTACATCAAGTCCACGATGATCGAGAACCTGTCGTTCACGGCGCGCGGATACAAGGCAGCAAATCCTGCCTTTCCACATGAAACCACGGCCGATCAGTTCTTCAATACCGAGCAGTTCGATGTCTATCGCGAACTCGGATACTACGCGGCGATGGATATGATCGATCAGGTGAACCCGACGGGCCTACCCAAGTCCGCCAGTGCGAGAAAGCACAGAATGAAAGAGGCGAAGGCTGAGTCTGCATATACCGGAGCACCAGATGGCCGTGCGGAATAACCCTCACTTCAGCGGCGGAGCGCGAGACCCGAGGAGCGTGGAAAGTGCCTGACGCGCACCGGCACGGTCCGCGGCCTGACGTCGGTCCGGATCAGTTCAGCAATTGACTCCTCCTGTCGCTGAACTCCCGTCCAATCTGCGCGGCGCGCTCTGTTTTGTCTTTGGCACGGCGCTGCTTGTCACCAATGACACGTTGGTCAAGCTGCTGAGCGCCGAGATGCCTATCGGACAACTTATCTTCGTGCGTGGCTGGTTTGCCGTCGGGTTCACCCTGGCCGCGTGCTGGTGGCTAGGCGTGCTGGGGCGCTGGAGGGGGCTGGGCGACAAGGCGGTGCTGGCCCGGGCCGGGGTCAACACGTTCTCCATGTTCACCTACATGGCGGCGCTCATTCACATGCCGATCGCCAATGTCGCGGCCATCACGCAGGCCATCCCGCTGGCGCTCACTGCCGCATCGGCGCTCCTGCTTGCCGAGCGGGTCGGACCGCGCCGCTGGACGGCGGTCGCCATCGGCTTTGCGGGCGTGCTCTTCGTGATCCGTCCGGGCGGGCAGAATTTCAACGTCTGGGCGCTCAGCGCGCTCCTCACCGTGGCTCTGATCGTGGTGCGGGATCT
>JBCCEL010000340.1:0-6198 GCA_039030315.1 Pseudomonadota bacterium | reverse complement strand
CGTGGACATGTTTCTGCCGGTCCCGGGTAACGGGGACAGGTAAACCTGAATTCTGCCGCGTTATGAAGTCACCCGAACCGGGCTACTCGCTCTTATGAGCGGCGATCAGCGGTTCCGCCCCGAATACATTGCGCAGCTCCAGCGCGAAGCGATCCGGACATCCGTATCGGGTGACCGGTGAGCGTGCCACGTGGTCGTCGAGAAAGCACAACCCATTGTCCTTCAGCCCTCTCGACTCTTACAGCAGGGCAAGTTCCTTTTCGCGGTTCATGGTGGCGGTCTCCTGACTTGCCAATCGGTAAGTTCTTTGGTGCTTACCGATGGGTAAGTCGTCAATACCTGGTCTATGATAGATGTATGGACAAGAGTATCGTTCCCGCCCGCCAGAAGTTCGTCGATGCGGCCAGGCCGCTGTTTGCGGCCCGCGGCTACTACGGAGTTTCGCTTGCTTCCGTTGCCCATGAGCTTGGACTGACCAAGCAGTCGGTCCTCCATCATTTCGGCAGCAAGGAAGCGCTCTACGGGGCCGTGCTTGAGCAGTTGGCTGAGCGCTACACCTCGGTCATGGAGGCGGCCGGCGCAGGAACGGCCGGGCCGGAAACCCGGCTCGCCGCGGCGCTGACTGCTCTCCACAGCCATATGATGGCCGAGAGGGAAGATGCGCGCATCGTAATGCGTGAGCTCCTGGACAACGTGGACAGGGCACCTTCAAGCCGCAAATGGTATCTGCGGGCATTTCTGGATGACCTGACGGCCATGCTCCGGGCTCATCCATCATGGCATGGATCGACGGATGCGGAGCTGGCCGCCGGCATCTATCAGCTCGTTGGCGCAATCAACTACTTCGCCATCTCCACGCCCACCCTGACAGGCATCTGGGGAGACGAACCGGTCGCACGGATGGAAGACGCCTTTCTCCCGGTGCTTCTGGGAAGATTGCGCCAGCGATAGGCAATTCTCTGGGTGCCGGCTCGCGGGTTTCAGTTCAGGGGGACGGCCAGTTTCACTGATCCGCCAAATGCCTGGTAGTCGCCGCGCCACTGATACTGGCCGACCGCCGAGATCTGCATTCCGTTGGCGAAGGTGAGATCGCTGCCGGCGGAGAGATTGAAGCCTGCCGGATCGGTGTCGGCGAAAATGTTGGTCAGCCCCACGACCACCAGAACGTTGTCCTCGCGCCTGAAATCGTAAACCCCCTCAATGGCGCCGAACACTGTCCCGTGGCTGAGCGCCGTGGGCCCGGCCCCGCGCAGATCCCTGAAGAAACTGTGTCCGATCTTCACGCCGCCTGCGATCCTGCCGTGTTCCAGCGTCGAACCGGCCTGGGGAGCCCCGCGGGAATCCGTGAAGCTTTCCCGGTCCAGTACCGTATAGCTGACGGTCGCATTCGGTTCGATCCAGACGTCCCGCTTGATGCGCCACTTCCGCCCCAGCCGGGCGGCGAAAGAGAACGTGTCCGTGTCGAACGAGCCGCTGATCGGGGCAGCGTTGAAGAGGCTGACGCCGAAGTTCACGTCAGCCGAGCCGTGAGCATAGGAGAACAGGGCATCAAGCGTGATCTTGTTCGGCAGTTTGCTGTTGACGAACGCGCTGAAGCCGAAGCTGTCCATGTCGAGCTTGGTGTTGAGGAAGCGCGAACTGGCGTCCAGATGCGAGTAGTTGAAGGCAATGCCCGCCGAAAGGTTCGGCGTCAGCCCGAACATGGCACCGGCAATGACACCGGCCATGTCACCGTCCCGGTCGACCAGTGAGCTCTCATCGAAGGTACGCCCGGTCACCTTGGCGAACAGCTTGACGGGCAGGGTGCCTTTAGTGCCCTCGGCAGCGGTCGGGGTGACGGTCAGGCCATCGGAGGAAGACACGAGAAGATCGGATTTGGACGTGCTCGCGCTCCCGTGCGCCGGCCGCGTGGTGGAGTGGCCGGTTGCATGACCCGGGTGGGACCGGCCGGAACCCAAACTGAAGAACTGTCTGCGCGTCTGGATCTGGAACTCGGGAAGGGGAGGCTGGTTCGCAGCGATCTCGCGCAGCTGCGCAAGTTCGGCCTCGACCAGTTTCTCCTCCTTTTCGGTGTCGAGGACATCCTGTCCGATCTCCTTGGCCAGATTGAAAAGCTTGCCCCGTTCCTCGGAGTTTCGCTCCGTCTTGAGCTGGGCGAGAACATTTCGCAGCTGCCGGTTAAGTCTGTTCTTCTTGGCGCGCAGAATGATCAGGCAGTCGATCAGGAACGCCTCTTCCTCGTTGATCACGGCTGACCTGGATTCGCCCCCGGTGTAATCGAAGGTCGTCTGGCTCTTGAAGGCACCGAGCAGCAACAGATCGCTCGTTCCGTTCTCGTAGATTGCCGAAGCCGGCTGCGGCGCGGCGACCAGCTGCAGCGACACCAGCGCCGCGCCCAGCGCATATTTCAGATTTCTGATGGAACGGCGTCGGCAACGGGAGGCGGGCGTCTCCCGGTCAATAAACGGTACTCTCATGCAAACTTCCCCAGCCCCCGGCCTGACCTTTCTCTTGTTCGGCGCGGCGTCCCCGCAGAAATTAAGACCATGAGGCGGAGAAAAGTCAATCCGTCTGAGGTTGCTGGCCAGGAAGGCTCATGGCACGGGACATGAGGCCATGGAACAGGGCAATGGCATCCTCGCCGCCGGCTCCCCGCGCCAGCGGACCGTGCTCGTAAGCCGGGGATTCCATGCCCTTCTGGATCATTTCGCAGATCCACATGTCTTCTGTCTGGAAGTCGCCCGATTCAAGAGGATGCACCGTCCAGCCGTCCGATGAGATGGTGTTGGTGCGCTTGTCGTAGCCTTGAATGTACTTGCGGAGATCTTTCGTCTGGCCCGGCCCAATCCAGTGGCGCATGACGAGACGGCACCGGCCGGGGGCGACAGGGTGCAGGGTCGACCAGGAAAATGCCCATGGGGTCAGCAGGAGAAGGGTCGCAGGAAACAGGTAGTAGACGCCGCCGTACCCCGGCGTGGCCGCGCTCCGGATGGCGCCTGCGGTGCCATATTTACTTCTGATTTTCAGCGGCAGCCGGTGGCGGATGCCTTCCTCGGTGGCGTACCAGACCAGATGGTCTCCGAATATGTTCCATGCGTTCAGGCCCGGAGGAGGGCCGCCGATTGTCTTCTCATGCAGATAGGAGAGGTGATAGCCGTCGAGCGCATTCTCGACGTAAATCTTCCAGTCGCACTTCATGTCATAGTAGAGCGGTACCGCTTCACTGACGTCCGATGCGGCAAGATCATGCGGCCACGCCTTGTCCTGAAGCGGTTCGATCCAGGTTGCGAAATCCGCATTGGGGTCGGGATTGACGAACACAATGTCTCTGAACACGCCGAACGCGGCCGGTTTTAGGCCATGGGCGGAGAGATCCAGATCGGGAAAACACTCGGCCCGGTCCGGAATCCCGCGCAAAGCGCCGTCCAGGGCGTAAGTCCAGCGATGATAGGGGCAGACCAGGACGCTGCCGCAATTGCCCTCCCGGTCATCAAGCAGCACGGCACCCCGGTGGCGGCAGAAATTGTGAAACGCGCCCAGGTTGCCGGCCTTGTCCCTGATCACCATGATCTGCGCCGTGCCGCATAGAACGGTGCGGTAGTCCCCGGCGGCCCTGAAGTCGTGCACGGTACCGGCCGGGATCCAGGCGTTTGCGAATACAGTGCGCAGTTCGTTGGTGAACCAGGCCGTGTCCGTATAGGCTGATTGCGGCAGTCGTTCTGTCATCGGCGGTTCTCCACGGGATCAGGATGCATCTGCCGGCAGCCCCGATGCGGTGGGTCGGAACAGGGCCCTCACGTCCTCGGTGATCGCGATCAGCACGGGCATCAGCAGCAGCATCAGCGCTGTGGCGAAGATTTCCCCGTAGGCCAGCGATGCTGCAGCCGGGATGAGATACTGGGCCTGTTCGGAAGTCTCGTTGAGCAGAGGCACCAGGCCGGTCACCGTGGTTGCCGTGGTGAGAAAGATGGCCCGGTAACGTCCGGTGCCTGCCTCGACAATGGCATCGTGAACGGTTGAGCCGGCCTCGATCGCCTGATTGTAGCGGGTCATGAGCACCAGGCTGTCGTTGATCACCACCCCGGTGAGCGCCAGCATGCCGAAAAACGACAGAAGGGAGAGCTTCAGATCCATGATGAGGTGGCCCATGGCCGCGCCGATGAAGCCGAACGGGACAATCGCGAGGATCAGCACTGGCTGCCAATAGGACTTAAGCGGCACGGCCATCAGGATGTAGATCAGCACCGAGGCGAGCAGCAGAGCGCGCTTCATGCCGCCCTGGATTTCGCCGATTTCTTCAAGTTCCCCGGCCTTTCTAATCTCCACACCGGGATACTTCCGGGCCAGTTCGGGCACAAACCATTCGGTAACGGCCTGGCTGACCTCCTCCGGCGCCACGAGCGCGCGTTCGATGGAGGCCGAAACCGTGTTCACCAGCTTGCCGTTTTCCCGCCGGACGGTTTCAGCCACATACCCGCCCGTGATATCCGCAACCGAAGAGAGGGGTATCCAGTCCCCGGCCGTGCTGCGGACCCGGCTCTGGAGCAGATCGTCGATAGTGTCCCGGGCCGGGTCAGCATGGCGGACGATGACCCGCAGTTCGTTGCTGCCGCGCCTGATCTTCCGGGCTTCTGCGCCTCCGAAGGCGTTGCCGATCTGGGCAGCGAGGGTCTGCGTGTCGAAGCCCAGATTGCGGGCTTCCGGCTTCACACGGATCTCCAATTGGCGCTGGCCGGATGCGATGGTGTCCCGGATGTTGTTCACACCGTCAATGCGGGCCAGAAAATCGCGGAGCTCCTTGCTTGCCCTATCCAAGAGAACGGTATCTTTGGAGAACAGTCTGAGTTTGAAGCCGCCAGCGAGTTCCTCCGACCCGGTAAACTGAACCTCGACTGCCCCTTCGACCTGGCCTGTGCGCTCGCGCCATAGCCGCACCAGCTCCAGGATGCCCACCTCCGGGCGTTCCGCGACGGGCGTCACTTCCGCGTAGATCTGCGCCGACCTGGCGCTTTCGATGATGAGGAACATGGTGCGGATGGGCGGGCGGTTCAGCCCGGCCGCTCGCTGAACATCCCGGTTCAGGTCCTTGCCGATTTTCTGGATGCGCTCAAGATTTGACTTCGTGAGCTGAAACGGCGCCCGGGCGTCCATCTCAAGATTGACCGTGATGATCTGGCCGGGGACATCAGGGAAGAACACGGTCTTCACCTTCCCCAGGCCGATCAGCCCAAGTCCAAGCGTACCAGCGGCCACAAACATGACCAGGGCGGCATAGCGGTGCCGAAGCGCGGCCAGGAGCATGGGGAGGTAGAGCTTTTGCCTCGTCCACTCCAGGCCATGCTGCGCCGCCTCCTGGACGCGCGCCCATGCCTTTGCAAGCCAGAAACGGGGCCTTGTGTCGAGTCGCAAACGGGCCAGGTGCGCGGGCAGGATGAACTTGCTTTCGATCAGCGAGAAGGCGAGGGCGAAGATCACGATCCCCGAGAATCCGGCCAGCACCTTGCCGAGGGGATTGTCGAGAAGAAGCATTGGGTAGAAAGCGGCAATCGTCGTCAGCACGCCGAACACGGTGGCGACCGCCACCTTGTCGACGCCGGCTTCGGTTCCGGCGACCGGATCGGCGATCTTTCGCCGTTCTTCGAACACGCTCTCGCCGACCACGACCGCGTCGTCTACCAGAATGCCCAGCGCGATGATGAGGCCGAACGTGGTGACATCGTTCAACGAGTAATCGACCCAGTCCGAACCGGCGACCGCCAGCGCGCCCATGACCGAGATGGGGATGCCCAGCGCCACCCAGAAGGCAAGACGCAAATTGAGAAAAAGCGACAGGACGAGAAGGACAAGCAACAGGCCCTGGATGCCATTCGACCGCAAAAGGGCCAGGCGCTCCGAGATGTAGTCCGATGCATCGCCCCAGATGGTGATCTCCACCCCTGCGGGCAGTTGTGGCCGGAACGCATCGGCGACTTTATGGACGACGGCGGATATGCGCAGCAGGTTTTCCTTGCGGCCTATCAATACCTCCATCCCGGTGGTCGCGGCGCCGTTGAAGCGGAAGAGGTAATCTCCCTCCTCGAAGGTGTCCTTGACGGCGGCGATCTGGCCGAGCCTGACCGACGTTCCGTCCTTGTTTTCGATCACGGGAATCCTGGCGAACTGGGTTGTGAACTTCGCGCTGTCGTCGGTACGCAGAAT
>JBCCEL010000339.1:0-6252 GCA_039030315.1 Pseudomonadota bacterium | reverse complement strand
TAAACCCACAACACTCAAACATCCTGCCTTTGAGTAGCTTAAAGAATGAGTTATATCCTATTCTTTTGGGTGGAATCTGCGAAAATTCATGATAATATGGCTATCCTTATGGGTAGGTTTTTGAGAAAAAGTGGCTGAAACCCCCGTCATTGACGTTGCGCTCGCAGACAGCAATCCGCTGATGCTGGCAGCCCTGTCGGAGTTTTTCGACCGCGATCCGCGCTTCAGCCTGGTGACCACGGTGGCGTCCGCCGAAGGGTTCCTGGAAACCGTCCTGCGGGTTCCCATCGCCGTCGGTGTCATCGACTGGACGCTGCCCATGCTGGGGGCGGAGCGGCTGATCGAAATCATCCGCGCCCAGGAAAACGGACCACGGATGGTGGTCTACTCCCACGCCGACAAAGGCGAAGTGCCCCGCATGGCCATGGCAGCGGGCGCGGCAGGTTTCTGTCCGCGCAGCGAACCGGCCGAGAAACTGCTGGACATTGTCGACGAGGTCGGACGGGGCCGGATGGTTTTTCCGTTTCTCGATGTCCGGGAGCTGCGGCATGACCCGCTGGAGACCCTCACCGCCAAGGAGCGTACCTTGCTCCAGGCGCTGGCCAAGGGCAGCACCAACAAGCAGCTGGCAGACGAACTCGGCATCTCCGTCAATACGGTCAAGTTCCACCTTCGAAATCTCTTCGAGAAGCTGGATGTGCAGAACCGCGCGCACGCCATCGCGTTCTACTATTCGTCCGTGTCCGGACATTCCGCCAGCCAGGAATAAACGGCGCTGCACGGCTCCCCCCTGCGTCAAAATCGACCTTGACCCGGGCTCATGTTTTCAGCTCCTAGCGCGCCCTGATTTCACAGGAGCCAACAAGGAGGCACGAAATCCCATGAGTTTTCACACCGTCGAACAGGCCCCAGGACGGCTCAACAGGAGCGAGCTTGCGGTACCCGGAAGCCAGCCTCAACTCTTTGAAAAGGCGGCACAATCAGATGTCGATGTGATCTTTCTCGACCTGGAGGACGCGGTTGCTCCGGACGACAAGGAAACGGCCCGCAGGAACATCATCCAGGCCCTCCATGACATCGACTGGAAGGGCAAATCCATGTCCGTCAGGATCAACGGACTGGACACACACTACATGTACAGGGACGTGGTGGACGTCGTCGAACAGGCCGGCGAGCATCTTGATCTCATCATGATTCCGAAGGTCGGAACCGCGGCCGACGTCTACGCCATCGACATGCTGGTCACCCAGATCGAGGATGCCAAAGGCTACGAGAAACGCATCGGTTTCGAGCACATCATCGAGACCGCTCTGGGCATGCAGAACGTCTCCGAAATTGCCTCCGCTTCGAAGCGCAACGAGTCCCTGCATTTCGGCGTTGCCGATTACGCAGCTTCGACCCGCGCCCGGACAACCATCATCGGCGGCGTCAACCAGGACTACGCGGTCCTCACCGACCCTGACGGCGATGGCGCGCGCGAAGTACACTGGGGCGACATGTGGCACTACGCGCTCGCCCGCATGGTGGTCGCCGCCCGTGCCAATGGCCTTCGCCCGATCGACGGACCCTTCGGCGATTTCTCAGATGCGGAGGGCTACCGCGCCGCTGCCGGGCGCGCGGCCGTACTGGGCTGCGAGGGCAAATGGGCGATCCACCCCTCGCAGATCGCACTCGCCAACGAGGTCATGAGCCCGTCCGAGCCCGAGGTCACCAAGGCAAAGCGCATTCTGGTGGCAATGGACGAGGCGGCCAAGGACGGCAAAGGAGCTGTATCGCTGGATGGGCGCCTGATCGACTATGCGTCCATCCGCCAGGCCGAAGTGCTCGTCCAGAAGGCGGACCAGATCGCCGCACGCTAAAAGCGGATAGGTCCAGCCTGCCGGTTCGCATCATCGACCGGCAGGCTTGGGCCGCGCATCCGGTGTGATAACGTGAATGTGTGCGTGCCCCGGGTGGAGAAACGGGGCGCGGACCCTATCTGCGTTCTGTCATCACGGAGACCGCCCGATGAAACTGCTTGCCTCTGCACTTTCCGCCTCCATCGTCGCCGCTGCACTTGGAACGGCGGGAGCCGACGCCAAGACTTTCAAGAGCGAACTGCACGCGTTCAAGGTCGACGTTCTGACCGACAAGCTTGAATCGCCCTGGGGCTTCACCTTTCTCCCTGACGGCTCAATGCTGATCACCCAGGAATATGGCGCGCTCCGGCACTTCAAGGATGGCCGCCTCTCCGGCGCTCTCAAGGGCACGCCGGAAGTCGACGCTGGCGGCCAGGGCGGACTGCTTGACGTGGAGATCGATCCCGACTTTGCCGCAAACAAGCAGATCTACCTCACATTCTCAGAGCGTGGGACCGGCGGAACGGGCACCGCGCTTGCCCGGGCGACATTCACTGGCGACGCGCTGGACGGCACGCGGGTCATCTTCCGGCAGAACAAGTTGAGCTCCGGAGGCCGGCACTACGGCTCGCGCATCGCCATTGCTCCAGACGGAGCCCTGTTCTTCACGATCGGTGACCGGGGCAACCGCCCGCGGGCGCAGGACCCGAAAGACCATGCCGGTTCGGTGCTACGCATCAACCGCGACGGATCCGTTCCAGCTGACAATCCGTTCGCAGATGGCAAAAAGGCGCTGCCGGAGATCTGGTCCATTGGTCATCGCAACGCTCAGGGCATCGCCGTGCGTCCCTCCACCGGAGAGGTGTGGACTGTTGCCCACGGGGCAGCCGGCGGAGACGAGATCAACAAGCCCGAAGCCGGCAAGAACTACGGCTGGCCTGTCATCTCCTACGGGCGTCACTACTCCGGCGGTAAGATCGGCGTGGGGACACACAAGAAGGGTATGGAGCAACCGCGCTACTACTGGGACCCGTCGATCGCACCATCAAGTCTGGCATTCTACAACGGAGACTTGTTCCCGCAGTGGAAGGGTGACATCTTCGTCAGTGCGCTTCGGGGTCAGCTGATCTCGCGCCTTGATCTGGACGGCGACAAGGTGGTGGGTGAAGAACAATTGCTGGAGGATGAATACGGCCGCATCCGCCGCGTGAAACCCGGCCCAGACGGCGCCCTCTACGCCATCACGGACGATGGCGAGCTACTGCGGATCAGCCCGGCGGGCTGAACATCGGCCGAAGGATCCTCTGAAGGGGCACCTGCTGCCACTGTTCGCCGTTCTCGCACACGCTTCGGAACCAGCAGACTCGGACGAGACCCCGGCCACAAAGCCGCCTCAGGCACGCCAAGGCGCGTGCGCCAACCTTTCGAATGGCAGCGTCGCCGGGCGACGCCTGGATCTGCGGGATGGTGCGCTGAGCGATAGGGCGCAAACCGGCAACAGGCATTTTTTTGGCTGTTCCGGACCTGGAAAGCCACGTCGAGACGGCTTCATCTTGCCGGCAAACGGCCTGCGGAACATGCAGGCTACAAACTGGCACCTAAGAATCAGGACCTCCCGCATCCGGCAGGTCCTAGAACGTCAGATACATCGCTGACGTCCAGGCCTTGCCATCATCGACCTGGCGTCCTTGCAGCCACAGCGGCCGGTGTCCGTGGGAGCCGTTTTCCGGCTTGACCACGAATGAGCCGGACACGTCGCGTGGCATTGCGCTGTCCGAGATGCGCTCGACCGAGACGAACAGCTCTACGCCGCCGAGTTCCTTGCGGACACCGCCTTGTTGGATCAGGTCGGCTCCAGAGACCTCCAGCTCGAAAGTCGGGCAATGAACGAAAGGATTGCCATCCAGCGGGTTGCCTACTTTCACGTAGCCGTGGATCTCCCCTGAGACCTTGATCGTCGACTGGGCCAGGTGGGACAGTTCGATCTCAACCGTATCGGTGTCTCCATAGGTGTCCGAGCGGAAGCCGATTTCGGTCGGCGAGGCCCGCCAGACGGTCTCCTCACGGTGTTCCAGGCCCATTGCGTCGAAGCGGTGGATGACGCCGTTGCGGATATCGATGCGGCCGCGCCAATCAGCCCAGCGGTAGCGGTCGCGAATACGCGCGCCGCCGAAGCGGACGCGGATCCTGCCGTCGGACAGGCCCGCTTCCTCCTGAAGGCTCCGACTGTCAATCATACCGGTATGGTCGAAGAGTGCGATCTCATCCCAGCCGGCGTCGCCAAGAAAGCGATACTCGATCTCGGCATCGCCGCTATGGTCGAATTCGCTGCCCATCATGTTGTCGCCGCACCAGGACAGCGCCACCAGCCGCTCTCCAGTCGTTGCCCATGTCTGCCGGTTCCGCAGGGCAGCGCCGATGGTGGGGCGGTCAAGCCTCTCGGACACGACGCCTGTCACGCCGCCCTTGGTCCCGAAGACCGCTGTTCCCGGCACTCCGCCGCCACAGCGGCCACGGTGTTCATCACCGTTCATGGAGACACCGAGCTTGTAGCCGCGGGCGTGCACGTCCTGATAGAGCCAGGGGAAGTGCCCCCAGGCAGAACCGATCTCTACGAGGCGGTCCATGACCGGATGGTACCAATCCATGATGCAACGCCGGCCACCCACATGGGGCATCATCAGATGGCCTTCGGGGTCGTGAATGTACGTCGCCCACAGCTCCTCAAGCGGCCATGCGCCGGGCATGATGGTGTCGCCCTCCATGTCCTCGTTCCACTCGAACGAGCGGGCAATATTGCCCTTGGCATCAAACGGAAACTCAGGGATGCCGCCGTGCAGGAATACGACGTTGTGGTCGCCGCCCGCACATGAATTGCCGCACCACTCTGTGCCAGGATAGATAACAAAGCGGCCATCCTCGTTGACCGAATTGATCAGTTCGACGTCCTTGTCCCAGTTGTCCTTGGTGATCTGGAAGTCATTTGCGGTGTAGCCGAAATAGTCCAGACGGGCGATGTCACGGCCGTAGGAGATGTTGTAGTTGGTGTCATTGATACCGACCGTGTTGTCGGAATGGACGTGCAGATCGCCGAAGTACAGGCGGGGCGCCGGGCACGACTGATCGAGCGTCACGTAGAATGTTGTCGGTGAGACCTCCGGATGTCCGACCATCTCTGCGGTGATCGCAAGCTCGCCTGGCGTGTCCGACGGCAGATCATCTAGATCTGCGTAGCACCAGCCCTCGCCGTTCGCCGCGATGACCCTCTCGTAGACCCCTGCACCATCGCGTGTCGCGGTAACTTTGAATTCCGCGCCCGTCTCATCGAAGCAGGTGTTGCCCCAGGCATCCTCGGCTCTCAGGCCCAGATTGAGTGTCTCGCCCGGCCGGGCCATCCGCGTGCCGGCAATCACAATCTTCTCAGGAGCCCCCGGGACGATGTCGATGTTGACATCGCCCGGAATGTCGCAAAATCGAGACGTGCCGAGCGGATCAATATAGCAGCGGAACTTGAAATCCTTTTCCACAAAGGTCTGGCAACGGGTACCGGGGCCACCACCGCGGCGATCACCCAGCCGGATGATGATGTGGTCGCCAGGTTTCAGATAGCCATCCACAGTGTCCACAATGACAGCTTTCTGGAACGGACGTTCATGTCCCTTCTGGTCAAAGCGGACCTTCAATGACTGGACGGTAGCCGGCACCTGCCCATCGACGCACGGTCCGGCCTGGTATTCGGCAGAAACATAGTTGGCGCCGGCCGGATCAGCCGTCTGGAACAAGGCCCAGTCAGAGTAGAACTTGAACGTTGCCTTGATCCACGCCCCGTCGGCAATTCCCGATGCGCCCACCTCGTAGTCGAGGACGATCTCGGTCCATTCGCCGGCGACAAGTCGATCCACATTACAGCTCACGCTCCCGAGGAAAGGCATCTGCTTGGTTTTCTGATAGAGACCCTTCGGCGCAGTGTAGTCGCCGAGTTTGTCTTTCAGTTCCTGGTCGGTCATCCAGGGCTGGAACCAGCCTTCGCCGGGGGGATTCTCGGGCATTTCACTTTCCTCTTTTCATGGCCGCCGGCTTCAGGTCTGCAACCCGGCGGCGGGCGAACACGTTCCTGCCTTGGACCGTACCAAGCTGTTCAAACCGCACCTGTCCGGCAGGCGACAAATCCTGCCCCAAGATCACTCCGTCGGTTGCCTGCTCTGCTTGAGGCTCGTCCAGAACGTCCTGCCGATGACGAAGAAGGCCAGCGCCATCAGGATCATGGCGACAGGGCGCTGGAAGAACATGGTCGCGATGCTTTTCGTTATTCAGGTGGCGGTTATACCTTAATGCAGTTATTGGTAGAGGAGGTGACCGGTGAGACGTTTAATGCCGTCGCGCATAGAACATTCATCGGGCCCCTTGGCATGAC
>JBCCEL010000338.1:0-6255 GCA_039030315.1 Pseudomonadota bacterium | reverse complement strand
CTGTTGCAGGACATGTATGACTGCTGCCCAAGGCTTGATGACCTGAAGCGTGTCGAGCGCTATGAGCGGGAAGTTGCGGCCAACTGGAAGACGGTGATCGACAACAACCACGAATGCTACCACTGCGCGGTCAACCACAAGTCCCTGATGGAACTGGTGGATTACGAGAGCAAGGCGGTCTGGAGCGATGACGGCATCAGTTTCAGCCACACCGTGGAGAACAAGAGCCTGGAAAATTCGGCCTATGCCGTCAGCGCCGATGATGCGGAACAGCAGTCTCTTTTTGCCTATATATGGCCAACCACGATCCCCTTGTTCTTTCCAGGTACACCTTCGGCTGCAATTTTCCAGGTCATTCCCACAGGGCCCGAAACGACGCTGGAGCGCTGGGACTTCCACTTCCTCGGCTCAGAGCCGACGGAGCAGGAACGGGCCTTCATGGACTTCATCGCAAATGTGCTGATCCCGGAAGATGTGGGGCTGTGCGAACAGGTGCAGAAAGGCCTCCACTCACGCGGCTACACGCAAGGCCGCTTCGTCGTGGACCGCGATCACCCCGACTTCTCCGAGCACCATGTGCACTTCTTCCAGAAGATGGTGCACGATGCGCTGAAGGGGGTCAGTTGACTTTGGACTCTCGATTGCAATTCGAGAATCAGAGCATCTGCCGTTACGCGTTGAGCGGAGGTGGCGGTTTCGAGCGCTGTGCAGATCATGGTATTTTGGGTTCAGAACATCGCATTTTTGGCGTTCATTGCGTCCTCGATCGTTCTGTTTTTCATTTCGAAATCAGGTGTGATTGATCTGCATCTGTCCTCTGAGCTGGTTGAGTATCTTGTGAAAGTCGTCCCACGGTTAGAGGACTACCAGAGCCAGATTCATGATGAGAATCCGCGCGGTTTCTCTCGGGTCGCATTGATTGCTTTTTTGCAGGTCGTTGCAGCGATCGTCTGCCACCTTGCGCAATTTCTGCACTACGCGCTGTGCCCCGGTCAGGAAACCAGGGCTCTGAAGGAATTTGAAACACGCGTCACGAGCCGCTGGATGTCGAGGGGGCTGGCGTTCGAGTTTTCCGTCTTGGGGATACTCATGCTGCTCTACTACCTGATTTTCGGCGGGACCGGAGGGAGGAGAATGCAGCTCGATCTCCAATCCGGGGAATTCTGGATTATGCGCGATTGGCTGTTTGCCTACGCCCTATCGGCGTTGATGACTATTACCTGGATGACGTTGAAACTCAGGAGAAAGGCAAGATCTGGTGAACCTCATCAGACGGATGAGTAGTTCAACCTTTTTCTGTCACTAAGCTAATGGATTCTCACGGGCAGCTTCAGGAAACCCCGGAACCTGGCGCGGCCGCCGCGCTGGGGATCACCGCATAGTCCGTAGTCCGGAAAGCGCGCAAGAAAGCGGCTGATGGCGATCCGGCCTTCGAGGCGGGCAAGCGAGAGGCCGGCGCAGAGGTGTGGGCCGCCGGCGAAGGCGAGATGCTTGTTTGGCCGGCGGGAAAGGTCCAGGCGATCGGGGTCCGGGAACTGCCGCGGGTCCCGGTTGGCGGCGCCAATACAGAGTGTGATCAACGCCCCTTCTTCCATCTTCACGCCGCCGATCTCGCAGGCCTCAACCACGCGGCGGTTGCCCAGCTGGTTGGAGCTTTCAAAGCGCAGAAACTCCTCGATCGCCGTTTCGATGAGGTCCGGCTTATCGAGCAGCCGCTGACGCTCCCCGGGCCATTCCAGGAGCGAGTAAAGCCCGTTGCCGATCAGATTGGTCGTGGTTTCGTGGCCGGCGTTGAGGATGAAGATGCAGTTCTGCAGGAGCTCGGCCTCGCTGAGCTTCTCGCCGTCCTGTTCGCCCTGGATAAGGCGCGTGAGCACGTCCACTGCCGGATCGCCCGGATTGCGGCGGCGGTCGGCTGTCAGGTCCTTCAGGTAGGCGACGAACTCGCTCACCGCGTCGTTGCCGCGCTCTTCCTGGTCTGCGGTGAGCACCGGCTCAAGCGCCGTCAGGATGTCGAGCGACCAGCCCCGAAGCGGTCCGCGTTCCTCGTGCGGCACACCGAGCAGGTTTCCGATGATCTCAACCGGGATGGCCGAGGCGAAGTCCTCGATCAGATCGACAGAGCCCTTGTCTTCGAGCTGGTCAAGCAGGCCGTCGACCAGCCTCACGAGAGCCGGTTCCATATGGGCGATTGCGCGCGGTGAAAGGGCGCCGACGATCAGTTTGCGGACACGGGTGTGAAGCGGTGGATCGGAGAAGACCAGGCTCGTGGTGTGGTGCTCGTAAAGCGGTGTGTCCCCGTACTTGGGCCAGAACTCGATCTTCTTGTCGGAACTGAATGTCCTTGTGTCCCGGTAGATCCGGTTGAGATCCTCGTAGCGCGAGAGGAACCAGGTGCCGTCCGGACAGAGGTGCACCGGCTCGTGCTCAAGCAGCGCCTGGTAGACGGGAAAGGGGTTGGCATAGAACTCCGGGCCGAGCTTGCGCGGATCGAAGCTCGCGGCAACGTCTTTCGCTTCAGCCGGGCTCCAGCCAGGATCGGGCGGGCGCTCCGGAAACCATCTGTCCCGCCCGTCCGCAGTCATCGCCGCACCCCTGATTGCCTGCTTGTTTGCGCCATCGCCCTATGGCCTATAGGCGATGAGAGTTCCGAGGAGCAAGCACCATGCTGCGAGACAGGATCGAGCACCGCTGGATCGAAGCCTTCGCCGAGGCCCTGGCCTTGAGCAAGATCAGCGCTGGCGACGAGGTGGCAATTCTGTCGGAGACCCAGTCGCGGGATCTGAATGTCCATCTCGCGGAACTGGCCCTGATGCGCCTGGGCGCAAAGCCGATCCACGTTGCGGCCGTCACCCCGGCTCAGACCGCACCGGTTCCCGTACGTTCCACAGGTGCCTGCCAGGCGATCCAGGGGCATGCGGGTCTGCTCGCCGCGCTCAAGTCCTGTCCCGTCATCGTGGATGTTACCCTGGAGGGCCTGATGCACGCGCCCGAGCTGCCGGAGATCCTGAAGGCCGGCTCCCGGGTGGTGACGATCTCGAACGAACATCCCGAAGCGCTTGAACGCCTGATGCCCACCGAAGCGCACAAGAGGTCGGTACTGGCGGCTGCAAAACTGTGCCGGGGGGCGAGCGAGATGACGGTCACCTCCGAAGCCGGAACAGACCTGGTCGTGAGCATGGAAGGCGCCCAGACGGTCGGCGTATGGGGCTTCACCGACAAGCCTGGAACACTCACCCACTGGCCTGCAGGGCTTGTCGTATCCTTTCCCAAGGCGGGCAGCACGAACGGCCGTCTCGTGCTCGACGCGGGCGATGTGAACCTGACCTTCAAGCGCTATCTGGAACGGCCGGTCGAACTGCAGATCGAGAATGATTTCGTCACCGGACTGGTTGGCGAGGGCACCGATTTTGAACTGATGAAGCGCTACTGGGCGGCCTGGGACGATCCCAATGCCTATGCCATTTCTCATGTGGGCTGGGGCATGAACCCTGCGGCCCGTTATGAGGCGATGAGCTTCTATGACCAGCGGGACTTCAACGGAACGGAATTGCGCGCCTATGCCGGCAACTTCCTGTTTTCAACCGGCGCCAACGAGTTTGCCGGGCGCTTCACCGAGGGCCATTTCGATCTTCCCGTGAAGGGCTGCACGATCAAGCTCGACGGCAAGACCGTTGTGGACGCGGGCAAGCTTGTCGAAGGTGCATTCGCATGAGCGCCGATCTTGTCTTTCTGCATGGCATAGGCGGTAGCGGCGAAATCTGGGCTCCGCAAACCGGCCATTTCGTGCCGCGCCACCGGGTTCTGGCCTGGAATGCGCCCGGCTATGGGGGTGCTGAGCCGATTGATGACGTAACCTTCCCGGCACTTGCCGCACGGCTTGCCGAAGACATGACGGAAGCCGGATTTCAGCAGGCCGTGATCGTCGGACACTCCTTCGGCGGCATGGTCGCGCAGCAACTGGCGCGGGATCATCCTGAGCGGGTAACGGGTCTCGTCCTCTCCGGAACAAGCGCTGCCTTTGGAAACCCGGACGGGGATTTTCAGAGAAAGTTCGTGGCCGCCCGTACAAGGCCGCTGGATCAGGGAAAGACCATGGCCGACGTGGCGCGCGCGGTGGCCCCCTCGCTCGTAGGAGACGGTGCGCCGGCCGAAGCTGTTGAGCTCGCCATCTCGTGCATGTCGGCTGTTCCGGAAAAGACTTACCGGGGCATCGTGGCGCTTCTGACGACCTTCGACTTGCGCAGCTCTCTCCAGACCATCTCGGTTCCGGCCCTGCTCATCGCGGGAACCGACGACAGGACGGCGCCGGCAAGTATGATGGAGCGCATGGCAGGCCGCATTCCCGGCGCCGGCTTCGAGACGATGGAAGGGGCAGGCCATCTGGCGCCCCTGGAACAACCGGCCGAATTCAACCGGTTGGTAGAAACCTTCATTGCCCAAGAGATCGAAATCCCATGAACAGCGAACCCGATGCCCCGATCTTTGAACCTGAAGCCTGGCGCCTGACCTCCCAGGAAGCCGAACTGGCCGGACGGGCCCGGCGGCTCGGCCAGGAAAAGTTCGCAGCCCGTGCGGACAAATGGGACCGGGAGGCGATCTTCCCGACCGAGAATTACCAGGACATGCACGAGGCCGGCCTGCTCGGCATCTGCATTCCGAAGGAGAACGGCGGCGAAGGCGCGGGCCTTCGTGCCTACTGCATTTCGGCAGCCGAGATCGGACGCTATTGCGGTGCGACGGCGCTGACCTGGAACATGCACATCTGCTCAACGCTGTGGACCGGGTCGCTGGCGGACGATCTTCAGCTCACCGAAGCGCAGCGCAAGCAGCACGTTGAGGGCCGCGCGCTGCACTACGACCGGATCGTCAAGGAAGGTGCCCTCTATTCCCAGCCGTTCTCGGAAGGCAGCGCCGCGGCTGCCGGTTTCCAGCCCTTTGCCACCCGGGCCAGCTCGGCTGACGGCGGCTACACCGTCTCCGGCAAGAAGATCTTCGCTTCCCTTGCCGGCCATGCGGACTACTACGGGGTCCTGTGCACCCACATCAAGGAAGGCCAGGAACCGTCGCAGCGCGACACGCTCTACCTGGCCATTCCGGCAAAGGCCGAGGGGGTGAAGGTTGTCGGGGACTGGGATCCGCTCGGCATGCGGGGCACGGTTTCGCGCACGCTCCTCTTCGAGGATGTTTTCGTCAGTGCCGAGGAAGAGCTGATGCCCCAGGGCGTCTATTTCCAGGCTGCCAGCAACTGGCCGCACATGTTCCTGACCCTGTCGCCGACCTATATCGGCATCTCGCAGGCGGCCTACGACTTCACGGTCAAATATCTCAGAGGAGAAGTGCCGGGCACCCCGCCGGTCAAGCGCCGCATGTATCCGACCAAGCAGATTGCGGTGGCGGAGATGCGGGTCAAGCTGGAGGCAGCCAAGTCACTGTGGTTCCAGGCCATCTCCGAGGCCCGCTGCAAGCCGTCCAAGGACCAGGTGCTGCGGGCCTATGCCACCAACCATGTGGTGATGGAGGCGGCCAACGAGCTCTGCCGTCTGGCCATCCGCACCTGCGGCGGGCAGTCCATGCTGAAGTCGCTGCCGCTGGAGCGGCTCTATCGCGACAGCCGCTGCGGGTCGCTCATGCTGCCGTGGACGGCCGAACTCTGTCTCGACCGGATCGGCCGCGAAGCGCTGTACGAGCGCGGCGAGACGGATGACTGAGCTTGTGAATGTCGGCGGCTGGCTCGAGCAGGCGCCGGCCGGCCGGACCGCTCTTGTTTTCGAGGATGGCCGCAGCTGGACCTACGGCGAACTCGACCATTGGGCCGGGTCAATCTCGGCACTGCTGCGCGACAAGCATGATGTGACAAAGGGCGACCGGGTTGCCTTCCTCGGACTGAATGATCCGGCAATGATCGCGCTGCTCTTTGCCTGTGCCCGGCTGGGCGCGATCCTAGTGCCGCTAAACTGGCGTCTGGCTGCCGCGGAGATCGCCTTCATTGTGGATGACTGTGCGCCCAACGTGCTGTTCTACGCGGACGAGTTCGCGGAGGCGGCGCGAGCGTGCGTGTGCAGCAGCGCCCGGAGCAGTGCCCTGGAGGTTGCGGCGTTGGAGGAGAGGCCGGACCGGGGCGAAGGCCGGCTCGATGACCCTCTCCTGATCGTCTATACCTCCGGCACTACCGGCCGGCCAAAGGGGGCCGTGCTGAGCCAGCGAGCACTGGTCAGCAACGCAGCCGGAAGCATCGACATGCACGCCCTGTCG
>JBCCEL010000337.1:0-6265 GCA_039030315.1 Pseudomonadota bacterium | reverse complement strand
TGGGCGTCAACGCGCTGACCATGAACAAGCGCAGCTTTGACCGGTTGCCGGCAGAAATTCAGAAGATCCTGATGGAAGAGGGCCGGAATTATGAAGCTCAGGCTGGTCAGTCTCTGAATGCCCGTCAGGAATCGGGCCTGAAGGGTCTTAAGGAAGTCGGTGCCAACATCAAGGAACTGGGTGAAGACGCCCGCGCCGGTTGGGCCCAGTCTCTGGCTGAGTTTCCTTCGCAGCAAGCCAAGGAAGCCGATGGCCGCGGTATGCCAGGGACGGAGGTCATGAAAGCCTATCTTGATGCCGTCGCTGCCACGGGCTATCAGTGGCCCTACGAATATTCGATCGACTAGATCGATGAAACCGGGGCGGCGCGCCACGTGCCGCCCCTCACCAGGGCGAGCAAGGACAACGCCATGACTGCCCTGACGGATCGTATACCCTATCAGGCAATTGTTGATCGTCCGTCCCTGCGTCTGCCGCGACACAGCCGCATCGCGGTCTGGGTTATTGTCAATGTTGAAGAATGGCGGATTGAACGCGCCATGCCGCGCACAATCCTGCCGCCGCCCATGGGGCAACCGTTGTTGCCGGATGTCCCGAATTGGTCCTGGCACGAATATGGCATGCGGGCCGGTTTCTGGCGGCAGTGGGCGGCCCTGACCGACCGTAACATCCCGGCCACGCTGGCGATCAACGGCCAGGTCTGCACCTCTTATCCGCGGGTTGCTTCTGCCGCCCTTGAGGCCGGCTGGGAGTTTATGGGTCACGGCTTTCTGCAGGGGCCCATGCACAAGGTGGATGACCAGCGCGCCGCCATTCAGGAGACGGTGGCGGCGATCGAGACATTTAGCGGCCGCGCCCCGACAAGCTGGGAAAGCCCCGGCCTTACCGAGACCGATGAGACGCTCGATCTTCTGGCGGAGGCGGGCATCCGCTATGTGGCCGATTGGGTGATTGACGATCTTCCTCAGGAGATTGAAACGCCGTTTGGACCGATCATCACCATTCCTTATACGGTCGAGACCAATGACATTGCCGTCTTTGCCCTGCAGGGACACGAGAGCGACGTCTTCCTCAAGCGCGGCATGGACCAGTTTGACCGGCTCTATGCGGAAGGCGCCGACAATGCCCGGATCATGGCGATTTCCATCCATCCCTACATTACCGGCGTGCCCCATCGCATCGCCTATCTGGAGCAGCTGCTCGATTATGTCGGCGGCCATGACGGCGTGATCTGGATGACCGGATCGGAGATCGGCGACTGGTACGCCAAGGAGATGAGCCGGTTCGATTGAGGTCGGGCGGGTTCCCGTCCAGCTTGGCAGGCTCTAGGACACCACGCCCAGCGCTCTCAGGATACGCTCCGGGGTCATCGGCATCTGATAGATGGACGCGCCGAGCGGGCGGAGCGCGTCATTGACGGCATTCATGATTGCGCCGGGGGCGCCGCATGTGCCAGCTTCGCCAGCGCCCTTTGCGCCGAGCATTGAGGTCTTGGACGGCGTCTCCACATGCTTCACCACAATGTCGGGCAGTTCACTGGCCATCGGCACCAGGTAGTCGGCCATCGTCGCATTCAGCAGCAGACCGTCCTCGGAATAGACGCATTCCTCATAGAGCGCGCCGCCAATGCCCTGGACAATGCCGCCGCGGATCTGCTCATCGACCAGCTGCGGATTGATGATGCGGCCGCAATCTTCCACGGCCCAGATGTTGAGGAGCTCAACCATGCCGGTTTCGACATCGACCTCGACATGGGCGGCCATGGCGCCGTTGGTGAAGACGAAGGGAAAGTCGGTCACCCGGTAATGACGTGAGGCGATCAGTTCCGGCGTCAGGTCGCGCGGCAATTCATTGCCGCGATAATAGACGATCTGGCCAAGTTCCCGCAGCGCCATGCGGGGCTCGCCGGTTCCTGTGTCGACAATCTCGCCGTTCTGGATATCGAGCGCCGCGCTTTCGCTCTGGAGGATGGTGGCGGCGACATCAAGCACCTGATCCTTCAGAGCAAGCGCCGCCTGGAGCATCGCTTCGCCGCCAATGCCGGCACCGCGCGAGGCCCAGGTGCCACCGCCATAAGGGACCGTCGCCGTGTCGCCGGTGGTGACCTTGACCCGGTCGACGGCAACGCCGAAGGCGGTGGCCGCGATCTGAGCGAGAATACCATTCGTGCCCTGGCCCTGTTCGGTGATCGAAGAGGCCACATGCAGGGCGCCGCTGGCATCCATGCGCACGGTCGCCCCGTCCTGTGCCGAAATGGGCGCGCCGCCGATGCCATAAAACATCGGGCTGGGATTGGTCACCTCGACCATGGAGACAAAGCCGATCCCCCGGTAGACCCCCTTGGCCCGAAGGCGCTCCTGGTCGGCCCGCACCGCGCCATAATCGACAAGCTCGAGCAGGGTCTCCAGGCATTTTTGATGCGAAAGATCATCAAACTTCATCTGGGTCGCGGAAACCGTTGGATGGGCATCATCCGGGATCAGGTTAAGCCGGCGGATGTCGATGCTTTCCAGACCGATCTCGGCAGCCGCCGCCTCGATCAGGCCGTCGGCGACGGCCATGGCAATCGGATGGCCGACGGCGCGGTACTGGCACATCATGTTCTTGTTCTGGAACACGACCCGGGTCCGGGCCCGGTAATTGTCGATCCGGTAGGGTGCGCCGGTGAGATTGACCACCTGATTGGCTTCAATGCCCGAGCTGCGCGGATACATGGAATAGGGACCAATGCCCGTCAGATCATCAATTTCCAGGCCGACAATCGTGCCATCCGCCTTGAGGCCGATCCGTCCGTGGACGACATGGTCCCGGGCGTGAATGTCGGAGGAAAAGCTCTCATGCCGGTCGGCCACAAACTTGACCGGCCGCTTGAGCAGCATGGCGGCGATCGCCGTGGCAAATTCATCGCCATAGGTGTGGATCTTGATGCCGAAAGAGCCGCCGACATCCTCAGAGATGACCCGGACATTTTCTTCCTCAAGACTGAGATGCTTGGCCAGGATCGCCTGCATCATCAGGGGCGCCTGACCGGAATAGCGGAAGGTGAGCTGACGATCGGACGGGTCGAATTCAACCAAAGTCGCGCGGCTTTCCAGTGTCACTCCCGTGTGGCGTCCAAAGCGGAATGTCCGCTCGATGACCTGAGTGCCGTCGCCGGCGAACGCTGCGTCCACATCGCCGGCATTGACCTCGCGCTCCCAGGCCAGATTGCTGTCGAACTCATCGTGAATGATCGGCGTGTCCGGGTCGAGCGCGGTCTCCATATCGGTAACCGCCGGCAGCGGATCATAATCGACCTCAACCAGTTCGGCCGCATCTTCGGCCAGCGCCCGGCTGGTCGCGATGACCATGACGACCGGCTCGCCCTGCCAGCGGGCAACGTTCATGGCCAGGGGATATTGGGGCGGCGATCGCAGGCCGACCAGGTGGGTCAGCGTTCCCACATAGGGGGTGACATGGTCGGCGAGTTCCACGCCGGTATAGATGGCGACGACCCCCTGGCTGGCCCGCGCCGCCTCGCAGTCGATCCGGTCGATCCGGGCATGGGCGTAAGGCGAGCGGACAAAGGCGGCATGGACCATGCGGGGCCGCTCAAGATCGTCGACGAATTGCCCGCGGCCGATCAGGAGCCGCTTGGCATCCGGGCGTGGAACCGAGCGGCCAATATACGAGTTGGGGCGATCAAACAGGGAAAGGGGTTCGCTCATGACCGGCCCTCAATGACATCGCAGACGGCATCGACAATCGCCTGATAGCCAGTGCAGCGGCAATAATTGCCCGACAAATGCTCGCGGATGGCCTGGCGGTCGGCCGTGCCGCCCTGCTCGACATAGTCGAGGGCGCTGGCCAGCATGCCAGGGGTGCAGAAGCCGCATTGCAGGGCATTGCGCTTATGGAACGCCTGGCGGAGCGCCTCGCCACGGCCGGAGTCAGCCAACCCTTCTATCGTCACGACCTCAGTCCCGTCGGCCTGCACGGCAAGCATCAGGCAGCCGCGCACCGGCGCGCCATCGACAAAAAGCGTGCAGGCCCCGCACACGCCGTGCTCGCAGCCAATATGCGATCCGGTGAGCCCGAGATCGGTGCGCAGAAAGTCGACCAGGCTGAGGCGCACCGGGACCTGGCATTCAACCGCCTCGCCATTGACCGTCAGCCGTATGCTCTGTTGCTGGCTCGTCATGCCAGCTGCCCCAGGGCGCGCTTCAGGACAACACCAGCCAGGTGGCGCTTGGTCCGGGCGCTGGCATTGAGGTCCTCCGCAAACGCAATTGCGTCGAGACCCGCGAGGGCCTTGTCGATCGCCGCCGGATCGCCAAGATCCTCACTGGTCAGCAGCGCTTCGACAGCCTGTGCCCGTACAGGCCGGTCGCTGACGGCGAAGAAGACAATGCGGAGGCTGTCAGGACTTGAGACGGTGGCCACGCCGGCCATGGCGTAATCCCCATGGCGGCGGGCCAGTTCATAAAATCCATGCCGTTGGTGCTGGTCTGACGCGGGAACGCGAATGAGGGTCACCAATTCGTCAGGCCTGCGATCGGTCTCAAACAGGCCCTTGAAGAAGGCGTCGGCCGGGACGGTGCGGCTGCCAGCCGGTCCGGTCAGGACGATTTCGGCTCCCAGAGCCAACAGAACCGCCGGCATCTCCGCGGCCGGATCGGCAAGCGCGACGCTGCCGCCAAGCGTGCCCCGATTGCGGATGGCGCTGTGGGCAATGTGCGGCAGGGCGAGCGCCATGAGAGGCGCCTGCTCGGCAATCAGACTGGAGCCGGCAAGCTCGGCATAGGTGGTCATGGCGCCGATCTCCAGGTGTGATCCGCTGGCCGCAATTCCCTTCAACTCACCAAGCGATCCAAGGTCAACGAGCAGGTCCGGGCGGGCCATCCGGAAATTCATCATCGGCATCAGGCTTTGCCCGCCGGCGAGCGGCGCTGCATCGCGATCATCGCGCGATAAAAGGGCGATTGCATCGGCCAGGGTCGCAGGCCTCTCATAGGCAAAATCCGGCGCCTTCATCACACCTCCCGGCTTGGGCTGGTTCATCGCAGCCCATTCGGCACTGCCCATAATTTATCGGCTTATAAATAAGGTCAAGCGGTATTGGGCTCTTTGATGAACGCGGTTGCGTCCGGCAGAATCGGAAACCGCCCTTACGGACTCCGATCTGCGGCCTGGCTGACTTTTTCGATCTCGAAGAAGAAGGCGTCGAGTGCGGTGCGGATCACGAAATGCTTCATCGTGGGTTCAACGCCTTCATAGACCTGGGTGCGAACGCCGTAATAGAAAATGCCGCCATGCATGAGCCAGGCGTGCTCGACTTCTTCCTCGCTGGCGGGGCGGTCCGGCAGGCCGGCGGCATGGCGGCACTCGCGAATGATCGGCTCAAGAATGCGCTCGCGCACCAGCTTCATATAGCGGCGGTTGATATCAACGCCCTTGAGGCCCGAAAACAGATAGATCCGCATCCAGTCGCGCTCGAAGATGACTTCGGTGTAGGCGTCGTAAAAGGCCTCGAGCCGCTGCCGGAGGGGTTGGGACCGGTCGGCAATGAGGTCGCTCCAGCGATCCTGCCAGCGGCTGACATAGACCACATTGTAGACCTCGGCGATGAGGTCGTCCTTCGACGGAAAATAGCGGTAGAGCAGGGGCTGGGTGACGCCGAGACGGCGCGCCAGCTCCCGGGTCGAGTTCTCAAAACCTTCCTCGGCGAAGAGTTCAATGGCCTTGGCGATGAACTCCTGGCGGCGTTCCCCGGAGGACAGCCGTTTGCGCTTTTCTTTTGGTGCCACGCGGATCTCGCCCATTTTCTCTCACGCATCCTGCCAGTCGCCGTCGATCTTCAAGCGATGGCCAATGACCAGCCCCTTTGCCAATGTCTGTTCGATGAAGCATCCCTTTTTGGCGAATTGCAAAAGCCGATGCAAGTCGGCCGCCGGTGCCGGACTGTCCAGATCGACATCCAGATCAAAGCCCACCGGCTCCGTCACATAGGGCTCATTGCCGACCTGTTCGCCACGCCAGTGAAGCCGGGCCCGGACTTCAACGGCGCCGATCGCGATATCCATCCGCTTGGAGAACGCCCGGATCTGGGTCATCAGACAGCCGGTCAGCGCGGCCGTGAACAGAGCGAGCGGTGGCGGGGCCGTGCCGTCGCCGCCGTGAAACGGACCTTCATCGGTGGCCAGCTCGAACCGTTCCTTCATCGTCGCGAACTCGACTGAAATGTCGTTGCGCATCTTGCCGGTGGCCCGGCCGACGCCCTCAAAGA
>JBCCEL010000336.1:0-6318 GCA_039030315.1 Pseudomonadota bacterium | reverse complement strand
TGCCCCGTCCTCGTGATAGAGGCGGTACAGAAGCCGGTCGCTGGTCAGCTGCGGATCGATCAGTTCGTGATCCTCGGTGCTCTCCATCAGGATGCGTGCCCGGTTCCAGTCATCATCCTCCGCGATCTCGTGGTCTTCATATCCTTCAGGAACGTCACCGGAGGAAAACTGCATCGGGCTCGGCGGCTTGTCGGACGGCAGGTGCTGCACCATGATGCCGCCGGCCCGCCATTGCCTGTCGCCGGGTGTCACGACCGACCCGGCCGCGAGCCGCACCGTTGTCGGGATCTGCTCGGACTGCTCGAAATAGGCCTTTGCGCATTTCGAAAGGCTCTCGCCGTCCAGGGCGACAATGCCCTGGTAGCGGTCCATGTCGCTACCCTGATCCACCGTCATGGCGAGATGGCCCTTGCCCAGATACACCGATGCATCCAAGGAAGAGCCCGCTGCGATTGCCCGGACCTTGTCCTCATCGAAACGGGCATAGGCGCGGATACTGCCCGGCGTCACATAGTCGACCACCAGCATGTCGATGGCGCCATCCGTCTGGGTCTGGAGGATGAAGCGGCCGTCAAACTTCAATGAACTGCCGAGCAGTGCGGTGAGAGCGACAGCCTCGGCCAGGACAGCGGATACCTCATCGGGATAGTTGTGCCGCTCAAGCAGATCTGAAACGGCCGGGCCAAGCCGGACCAACTTGCCGCGCACGTCCAGCGGTTTCACCTCGAACGGTGTCACCATGTCGTCGCCGGTCAGCCCGGCTGCGAACGCGGCCGGGTCCGTTATCTGTGGCTCAGCCATCGGCTGCTAGTCCTTCAAACACCAGGCAAGGATGCCCTTCTGGGCGTGCAGACGGTTCTCCGCTTCGTCGAATACGACCGATTGAGGGCCGTCGATCACCTCTGCGGTCACCTCCTCGCCGCGATGGGCGGGAAGACAGTGCATGAAGACCGCATCGTCCTTGGCCTGTTCCATCAGCCGGCGATCTACCTGGTAGGGCCGGAGCAGGTTGTGTCTCGATTCTGAGTCATCATCGCCCATCGATGTCCACACGTCGGTCATGACCACGTCGGCTCCTTCGACGGCGCCTTCCGGAGACGTGGTCACCTCGATATTGGCTCCCTGGTCGCGCGCCCAGTCCAGTGCTTCCTGCGAGGGCTGCAGCTGATCGGGGCAGCCCAGACTGAGACTGAAGTTGAAATGGCCGGCGGCATGGATCAGGGAACTGACCATGTTGTTTCCGTCTCCCGACCAGGCAACTTTAAGACCCTTCAACGCCCCCTTGTGCTCGCGCATGGTCAGGAGGTCGGCGACCATCTGACAGGGGTGCGAAAGGTTGGTCAGGCCGTTGATGACCGGAATTGTTGCATGCTCCGCCAGTTCCAGCAGGCTGCTGTGACTGGTGGAGCGGATCATGATGGCGTCACCGTAGCGGGAGAGGACCTGGGCGGTGTCCGCGATGGTCTCTCCGCGGCCCAGCTGCAGATCGGAAGCCGACAGCATGAGCACATCGCCACCCCCCTGGCGCATGGCCACATCGAACGAGACGCGCGTGCGGGTCGAAGGCTTCTCGAAGATCATGATCAGGATGCGGTCCGACAGCGGGGCGTCCTGATCGCGCATGCCCCTTGGCCGGCCGGTACGAGCCTGTTTCAGCCGGCCGGATGTCTCCAGGATCTCCGACAGATCGGCGGTCGTGACCTCGGAGAGGTCGAGAAAGTGACGAGGTCCGGACATGTCATGACGCCTTCAGACCGGCTTCGACGTCACTTGCCGCAGCGTCCAGACGACCAACCGCATCCTCGATCTCTTCGTCTGTGACAACCAGCGGCGGGATCACCCGCATGACATTGTCGCCTGCGGGCACGGTCAGGAGTTTATGGCCATAGGCTGCCTTGACCACATCGCCGACCGGCGGCTTGCACCTGATACCGAGCAGCAGGCCGTCGCCGCGGATGCTCTCGAAAACTTCGGGATGGCTGTCCACAAGGCCGGAGAGTTTCTGGTTGAGCGTGCGGGCGCGTTCGCGCACGCCTTCCAGGAATCCGTCCTCCAGCATGATATCAATCACTTCCTCGCCGATGGCGCTGGCCAGAGGGTTGCCGCCATATGTCGAGCCGTGGGCGCCGGCCACCATGCCCTTGCCGGCCTCGGCAGTTGTCATGAAGGCGCCGAGGGGAAAACCGCCGCCGATGGCCTTTGCCGTTCCCATGATATCCGGCGTGACCCCCGCCCACTCATGGGCAAAGAGGCGTCCGGTCCGGCCCATGCCGCATTGCACTTCATCAAAGATCAGGAGCAAGCCGTGCTCGTCACAGGTCTTTCTCAGGAACTTCAGAAACTCGCGCGGAAACTGGCGGAGGCCACCCTCACCCTGGACCGGTTCGGCCAGGATGGCTGCCGTTTCAGGACCAATAGCCTCTTTGGTCGCGTCTTCGTCGGCGAACGGCACCTGGTCGAAACCATCCACCACCGGGCCGAAGCCGTCGAGATGCTTTTCCTGGCCGCCTGCTGCAATCGTTGCAAGGGTCCGTCCGTGGAACGCGCCTTCAAAGGTGATGATGCGGTAACGCTCCGGACTGCCGTTGGCGGACTGGTACTTCCGGGCCGTCTTTATGCAGCCTTCCAGCGCCTCGGCGCCGGAATTGCAGAAGAACACCAGGTCGGCGAAGCTCGCATCTGTCAGCTTCTTCGCCAGGCGTTCCTGCGCCGGGATACGGTACAGATTGGATGTATGCCATACCTTTTCCGCCTGTGCCTGCAATCGGGCGACGAGACGCGGGTGGCAATGGCCAAGGCTGTTCACGGCGATACCTGAGCCGAAATCGAGATATTCTTCCCCGTCAGTCGTGATCAATCGGACGCCTTCGCCGCGCTCGAAAGCAAAGTCCGTCCTTGCATAGGTCGGCATTACGGCGGTGTTCATTGGCGTTACTCCGCGATCTGTCAGTTTCAACTTGCGAAAAGAAAACGCCGCCTGGCTCGGAGGCGGCGGTTAAGGAGCGAATCTACAACTTATCCCCGGGCGCGGTCAACGGCACCCGTGCTCCGAAGATGTCAACCCCGTTTGTTGTGCGAAAGGGCAATGTGAGTCAAACCGCCACATGGCTCGCGGAGTCCAGCGGCTGTTAACCTTCGTTAACGTTTCCTGGGAATGCGGCCCGGCAGAGGGAAAAGGCAAGGCGCATTCCTGGGGAAAAGCCGAGTTACCTGTGGAAGGATTCTTGCGGGTTTCACGGCCGATATAGTAGTTTCGTGGTCACTCTACTACGAGATGTAGCGTCTTCGTTAATTGGTACGTCCTTTTCGCTCCGGAGCATGGGCTGCTCTGGAGACGGGAAAGGAGTCGTAGAGGGGCACGCACGGCGGCAAGTGCGAATGGAGGGACTGACATGGCTTGGACTGACGATCGTGTTGAGGTTTTGAAGAAGCTCTGGGCAGAGGGTCTTAGTGCTTCGCAAATCGCGGCCCGGCTGGGCGGCGTCACCCGGAACGCGGTGATTGGCAAGGTGCACAGGCTTGGCCTGTCCGGACGGGCGACGCCGTCCCGGACGCCGCGTCCCAAACCTCGGCGGACCCGCGAACCCAGTCATCCCTCCAAGATCAGCTCATTCAGAACGTCGGGCGCCACGGCGCTGAAGGTTGATGCCGATATCGACGTGGAACCGATGATCGAGCCGGAACCTGCTCCGCTCAAGGAGGTGGAACTGCCGTCGCCGGGCGCGCGCTGCAATATCCTGCAGCTTTCCGACAAAACCTGCCGCTGGCCCATCGGCGACCCGGGCGATGAGGACTTCTGCTTCTGCGGTGCAACGCCCAAGCCAGGACAGCCTTATTGCGATCATCACGTCCGGCTGGCCTATCAGCCCGCGCAGGATCGGCGCCGGAGGGCAACCGGAACCCGTTAACGGGCCTCTGCAGACCATCAGCCGGTACTTCATAGATATTGCAGGCGGCAACCTGCTGTTTTAGGGAAGGTTCCATGAGCCTTCCCTTATTGTTTTCCCCACTTGACCTCAGATCTGTCCGGCTGCGCAACCGGGTCGTGATCTCTCCCATGTGCCAGTACTCCGCGCGGGACGGCATGCCTGCCGACTGGCATTTTGCCCACCTCGCCAGGTTCGCGACCGGCGGAGCCGGGCTGGTGTTCACGGAAGCCTCGGCCGTCGTGGCGGAAGGCCGGATCACGCACGGCGATACGGGTATCTGGACAGACCAGCAGGCTGAGGCCTGGGGCCGGATCGTCCGCTTCCTGCAGGACCACGGGGCGAAGGTGGCCATGCAACTCGCTCATGCGGGGCGGAAGGCCGGCATGCAGCGGCCCTGGCACGGCAATGGGCCGCCGGATGATGCAGCGCTTCTGCGCGGGGAGGCACCCTGGAGGACAGTGTCGGCATCCCCTGAACCTCTGGAGGAGGGGTGGCATGTTCCGGAGGAGCTGGCTCCGGCAGAGATCCACTCTCTCGTTGATGCCTTCGCGGCTGCTGCCGTAAGGACGCATGAGGCAGGGTTTGATGTTGCCGAGATTCATGGCGCCCACGGGTATCTGATTCACCAGTTTCTCTCGCCGATCGCCAACAAGCGGTCGGATGCCTATGGCGGCAGTTTCGAAAACCGGATCAGATTTGCGCTTGAGATCACCGAGGCGGTACGCGCTGTATGGCCGGAGGACAAGCCGCTCTTCTTTCGGGTCTCCAGCATTGACGGGATTGAGGGTGGCTGGGAGCTCGGCGATACCGTCGCGCTCGCCCGTGAGCTGAAGGCGCGGGGCGTGGATGTCCTGGACTGCTCGTCCAGTGGACACAGCGCAAAAGGGGCGACCAACGCCAACCTGACCAGGGGCCCGGGATTTCAGGTCCCGTTTGCCGAGGAGGTGCGCCGGGAGACGGGCATGGCGACCCAGGCGGTCGGGCTCATCACCGATCCGGCGCATGCAGAGGAGATTCTGCAGGCGGGCCAGGCTGACCTGATCGCCATCGGGCGCGAGGCCCTGCAGAATCCGTCCTGGCCCCTGCATGCCAGGCAGGCGCTGATAGCCGATGACGATTACGAGGACTGGCCGGTGCAGTCGCAATGGTGGCTTGAGCGCCGGGCCCGTGGTCTGAAACGGCAGGCGTGATGAGCTTCCGGTTGCGCCTGGATTGATTTGGTACTTCAAGTCGGCAAAACAGGGGCCCTTATTGAAAGGCCAATGCGCATGAGCAAGCTCCGTGATCCTGGAATTCAGGCATTCCTGAAGGAGTGCGAGCAGTTCTACCCGCCAAATGCAGTTGAGCTGACGGTGGAAGAACAGAGGGCCTGCTACGACCGCCTGTGTGCTCATTTCATGAAACCCTATCCGGAGGGCGTCACCTCGCAGGATGATGCGATTAAGGGCGTTCCGGTGCGCCGCTATACGCCGCCGGAACAAGAAACCGAAACCATCGTACTCTATGCCCATGGCGGCGGTTTTGTTGTCGGCGGTCTGCACAGCCATGATGATATCTGCGCCGAACTCTCGGCCCATGCCGGAGCCGCACTGGTGGCCATCGACTATCGTATGGCGCCGGAGCACCCTTTCCCCGCTGCCGTCGATGATTGCTGGGCCGTTGCCGAAAGCTTTTTTAAGCAGGGTTCACAACTGGTCGTGGCCGGCGACAGTGCGGGCGCGAAGCTCTCCGCCGCCGTTGCGCTCAAGGCCCGTGACGAGAAGATGCCGGGCGTTCTCGGGCAGGTGCTGATTTATGGCGGTTTCGGCGGCGAACCCGAAGGCGGCTCATACGAGGAGCATGCTCATGCGCCTGGGCTGACGACCGAGGATGTCAAGTACTACGGCGAGATCTACATGGGCGCGCAGCCCAACCCGAACTGGGAAAACAAGCTCGCGCGGCCGTTGCTGGAGACAGACTTTTCCGGTCTGCCGCCAGCCTTCCTCGTCGCCGCCGGTCTCGATCCGCTCTATGACGATACCTTCGCCTATGCCGAGGCCCTCGGGGCAGCGGGAGTGCCCGCCGAGGCGCGGGGTGAGCCTGATCTGGTGCACGGTTACATCCGTGCCCGCCACATGAGCGATCCTGCGGGGGAGAGTTTTGCGGCAATTGCCGATGCGGTGAAGAGGTTCTGCCATGGCGGTCGTTAGAAACTTTCCGAGGAACGTCGAGGAAACCGAAAACTGCTGGATACCGCTCAAGGACGGGTGCCGGCTGGCGGCGCGGATGTGGATGCCGGACGACGCGGACACAGCGCCGGTTCCGGCGATCCTGGAGTTTCTGCCCTACCGGAAACGGGATGGGACAGCCGTGCGCGATCAGCTCACTCATCCCTATTTCGCGGGTTATG
>JBCCEL010000335.1:0-6340 GCA_039030315.1 Pseudomonadota bacterium | reverse complement strand
GGGTGCGCGAAGGTGCCTACGGCACCGATGACGATCCGGACGCCACGGCATCCTGGCGCCGGGGATCGAGCGAAGAGACGCTGCGGTTTCCACGCATCCAGGGTGCGGACATCGCGGGCAGTATTGTTGATGTCGGGTCGGGAGTTTCGGCATCCCGCATCGGCGAGCGGGTGATGGTCGATTTCTCCATCTACAACGGCGACGGCGAGAGCCTTGCGGACATCGACTATATCGGCCATGGCCGCGACGGCGGATTTGCGGACTACGTCGCGGTGCCCTCCGAGCAGGCCTATCTGTGCGAGACCGGCATGAGCGATGCAGAACTCGCCACATTCTGCTGCGCCTACCTCACCGGCGAGCACATGCTGGACCGGATCGCCTTAAAAGCCGGTCAGCGGGTCCTGATCACCGGTGCCTCCGGCGGGGTCGGGTCGGGTCTCATCCAGCTGGCTCGTGCCAGGGGCGCAATCCCCTATGCGGTCTGCGGTGGCGGCAAGGCCGATCTGGTCGAACGCATCGGGGCTGAAGCCGTCATTGCGCGCGACGAGGCCGCGTTTTCACAGGCTGTCAATGACGCGCTCCAGGGAGCTCCGCTTGACGCGGTGGCGGACCTGGTCGCCGGGCCTGCCTTTGGCGATCTCATCAACCTCATCCGGCCTGAAGGTCAGTATGTGACGGCCGGCGCCATTGGCGGGCCGGTCGTGGAGATGGATCTGCGCACGATCTATCTGAAGCACCTGACCATCCACGGATCGTCACAGGGAACCCGCACCGCATTCCGGCGTCTCCACGGCTATATCGAGAGCGGCGCGATAAGGCCGTTGCTCTGGAAGACCTATCCCCTCTCCAAACTCGGCGAGGCACAAGGCGACTTCAAGGAAAAGGGCTATGTCGGCAAACTCGTGGTGCAGCCGGACGCCAAATGGCAGCCTGTCGTGCCGTGGGCCGAACGGGCTTGAGGATCGATCATGCAATCCTTCCACTCACTAACGATCATGCTGAATGTGCCCAATGTTAGGGAGGCCGCCGCGTTCTATCGGTCCATTGGCTTCGAGCTGCAGGGAACCGACGAGTTCCACTACGGCGAAGGCAACATCAATTGGGCGATCCTCAACAATGGCGGAGCCACGATGATGCTCAGCGTCGGCGGCGATGGGCAGCCGAAGACATCCCAGCAGTTCTTTATCCGCGTCGCAGATGCAGACGCCTATTTCGCCGCGATCAAGGAGAAGGTCGAGATCACTCACGGGCCCAGCGACCAGTTCTACGGCATGCGCGATTTCTGGTTCGTGGACCCGCTTGGCTTTTCATGGGGCGCCGGACACGAAATCGACGCAGCCGACGGGGCTTGAGGCCCGGGTCAGTCCGGCTTCGCTCCCGCCCCGCAACAGGCAAGGATGTCGGGATGGCCGGCGCAGCAGTCATTGAGCAGGAACGATACGAGTTCACCGAGACTTCCGATGCTGGCCCGGTAGATGATGCTGCGGGATCGGCGCTCGGAGGTGAGGATCCCGGCCTGTTCAAGAGCGGAAAGGTGAAACGACGCCCGCGATGATGATGCCCCGACTTCTCTGCCGATCTCACCGGCCGATGCGCCCTCCCCGCCACGTTCGACCAGATATCTGACAATGTGCAGCCTGGTCTCCTGAGACAGCGCGCCAAACATGGCAATAGCCTGCTGTTCATTCATATTTCAATTTCTCTTGAAATATTGAAATGACGATCATATGTTGCCTCCATCACATCTGAGACATGCCCATCGGCCATCAGAGGACCCCTCGAAATGAAGATTGTCAGCTTCAAGATATGCCCCTTCGTGCAAAGAGTGACCGCCCTGCTCGAGGCGAAGTCGATCACCTACGATATCGAATACATCAGCCTGAAGGACAAACCGCAATGGTTCCTGGAGATTTCGCCCAACGGCCAGGTGCCCGTGCTGATCACGGATGGCGGCGAGGCCCTGTTCGAGAGCGACGCAATCGTGGAGTACATCGAGGAGGCATTCCCGCCCCTGCAGCCAGGCATCTCGCCTGAGGAAAGGGCAAGGAACCGTGCCTGGAGCTATCTTGCCTCGAAGAACTACCTGGTCCAGTGCAGCGCACAACGAAGTCCCGACGAGGATGTCCTGAATGAGCGGAGCGCCAAGCTCGCCATAGCCTTCGGCCGGATGGAAAAGCAACTCGGCGAGAAGCCCTACTTCGGCGGCGACTCCCTCGGCATGGTGGACATTGCCTGGCTCCCGCTCCTCCACCGCGCCGGCATCATCAATGAACGCTCGGGCTACGACTTCATCGGCAGCCACCCGAAGCTCAAGCGGTGGCAAACAGTGCTGCTCGGCGATGACCTGGCGGCCAGTTCGGTCGCGCCAGACTTCGAGGACGCGTTCAGCGCATTCTATCTTTCCGATGAGACCTTCCTCGGACGGGGAGCGACGGTGGAAAACTGTTGCTTCAGCGAAAGATGCGCCACTGACGCCTGTTGCTGATCACGTGACAATTTACCCGGATTGTTCAAACAAATTGCACGATCCAGACGTTCACAGGGCACACCTCTCCATCAGTCTCGGCGGGTCAAGAGGAGATCCCCGATATGAGGAACGAGACGGCGTGGCAGCCAATGACCGCAAGCAGCTGGCTCTACTGGATGGGCGTGAACGCAGGCACGCCGCTGTTCTACGCGGCCGGCGGCTACCTGCTCATGACGCAGTTTACCGAACATGATGCAGCAACCGTTCCGGCTTTCCTGCTGCTCTTGCCGCTCAGCCTGGTCTATTTCCTGACACCGGCGCTGCTCTTTGGGCGGGCCTTCCGGCGACTGGTTCCTGCTCTCGATCCGGCGGCTTGGGTAGTCTGCGTCGTCTGCATGGCCGTGGCCGTGGTCCTGTTCTTTGCGATCCCGGGCATGCGGCTGGGCATGGCTTGGGAAACTCTCATCACCACCGGTATCGGCCGGCAGCTTGGCTCCGGCTGGGTCGTTGCCGAACCGCTGTGGCTGTCCTGGTTCCGCGTGCTCGCGCCCCACGCTGTTTGGGCTCTGCTGGTCTGGAGTGTCCCTGCCGTCATCCTCGGTGTCATGTCGGAACGACCGAAAATGATCCCCGTAATTCTTGCAAGCCTGGTCCTCGGCACCCTGGCCATTAAGGTTTCGGACGCGATGTTCGACCTGCTGCAGGTGGCGCCGCGCTCGTTATTGACCGGCCTCGACAAGGACGGCGCTCCTGTTCTGTTGACCCAGCTGACGCTGAAGTGCACGTCATACGCAGTCGGTGGCGCTGTTAGCGCAGCCGGTCTTTTCGTCGCGTTTCCGCCCGGCGCTTCAGCTTCGCCGCAGAGACGGCACCTCGTGGTCAAAGCTGCATATCTGTCGTGCGTGGCCGCGGTCGTCATCTGGCATGCCGGTGCCAACGCGGTCTGGCTCCCTGGCCGGCTCTGGATCGCGTTGGCAGTTCTCGTGTGAGGCTGACCATTGCCGACGAAGCATCGGTTGCTGCAGCAGCGCGATGCACCTAGAACAACCGGGTCGACCGGCATATGAGCGGGAGTCTGGGCTTGAAGACGTACAACCTGGCAGCGATCCCCGGCGACGGGGTCGGAACAGAGGTCGTGATTGCAGGAGTCGAGGTCCTGCACGCTTTGGCGGAACGCGATGGCGGTTTCGGGTTCTCCGTCGACGAGTTCGACTGGGGCGGCGATTACCACAAGCAGCACGGACGCATGATGCCCGAAGACGGGCTCGCGCAAATCCGCGAACACGACGCTATCCTTTTCGGCTCTGCCGGCCATCCGGATATCCCCGACCACATCACCCTGTGGGGCCTAAGGCTGGCGATCTGCCAGCCCTTTGACCAATACGCCAACGTCCGGCCGACCCGGGTGCTGCCCGGCATCACCTCCCCCTTGCGCCATGTGGAGCGCGATGAGCTTGACTGGGTGATCGTGCGGGAAAACTCGGAAGGCGAGTACGCCGGCGTGGGTGGACGGGTCCATCAGGGCTCGCCGCTTGAGGCGGCCACGGACGTCGCCATGTTCACCCGTGCAGGAGTTGAGCGGATCATGCGGTTCGCCTTCAAGCTGGCCCGCTCACGTCCGCGCAAGCTGCTGACGGTGGTGACCAAGTCCAACGCTCAGCGGCACGCCATGGTGATGTGGGATGAAATCGCCGTTGAGATTGCCGCGGAGTTTCCGGACGTGACCTGGGACAAGATGCTGGTTGATGCCATGACCATGCGCATGGTGGCGAAGCCGGCATCGATCGACACGGTGGTGGCCACCAACCTTCACGCGGACATTCTCTCCGATCTCGCCGCGGCGCTTTCAGGCTCCCTCGGCATCGCGCCGACAGCGAACCTGAACCCGGAGCGCAGTTTCCCCTCCATGTTCGAGCCCATTCACGGCTCCGCCTTCGACATCATGGGCCAAGGCATCGCCAACCCGATCGGCACCTTCTGGTCAAGCGTGCTATTGCTGGAGCACCTCGGAGAGGCGCCCGCCGCCAATCGGCTGATGAAAGCCATCGAGCAGGTCACCGCAGACCCGCACCATCACACGCCCGACCTTGGCGGCGAAGCCACCACGCAGCAGGTCACCGACGCTGTACTGGAAGCGATACGCGGAGCAAACGCATAAAACGTCCGCGTCTGACAGTTGGCAGCCACCGGCCTTTTGCGGCTCCAAGCAGCAGACTCAGGAAGGCTTCGCGATCGATCCTGGAAAACCGCGGCCACGCCTTGCCCAGAAGCCGGGCCATGCGCTTTCTTTCAGTTTTCGCTTCGTAAATGCCCGCTCCAAATACGGCGGCTCCGGTGGCAAGTGAAATGATCGAGGCCACCCTAAGCCCCTCACCCCAGGTGGTGCCGCAACAGGCGCAGCGATAAAGCCCGGCAAGATCGTATTTGATGTAGCTGACTGCCGCGGCAACGCCGGCAATAGCGCAGAAGAACACGAACAACACTGCAAAGCTAACGCCCGCACAGAATGTTGCATGGCGCAGAATCTGCCGTGACGTGAGCATCAGCGCTGTCAGCTCACTGAACAGCATCTCCTCACAGCTGCGCCGCGGTTTCCTCTGCTGTTTCATTCCCAAAGGGTAAGCGCAAAGTCCCGGCTGGCGAAGGCGAACCGAAGATCAGACTTAAGCAATTGTTGCGGGCGAGTTTCACCTCATGACAAACGGATCGCCGATCGGGGCATCGGACAGGTTGATCCAGCTCGTCTTGGTGCGGGTGTAGTCGTAGATCGAGTCCAGACCGGCCTCACGGCCATTGCCCGTGTTGAGAAAACCGCCGAACGGCGCGACAGGTGAGATGGCACGGTAGGTGTTGACCCAGACCACCCCTGCCCTGACCTTCTTCATCATCCGGTGCGCCCGTGTGATGTCGCGTGTGAAGACACCAGCGGCAAAGGCGTAATCGGTCTGGTTCGCCAGATGGAGCGCTTCGTCCTCGTCCTCGAAGGTCAGGACCGACAAGACCGGGCCGAAGAGTTCGGTCGTCACGCTGGCGAGGTCCGGACTGTTACAGGCCAGAATTGTGGGCTGATAGTAGTTGCCCTTCTCAAATCCCTCGGGCGTGCCGCCTCCGGTCAGCAGGCTTGCTCCGCCGGCGATACTGTCGGCAACGACTTTCTCGATCCGCTGCTTCTGGCCGACGGTCGCGAGCGGCCCCATCTCGGTTGCCAGCTCCAATGGCGGGCCGATCTTGATCTCGGGCGCGCGGGCAACGAGCCGGTCGACGAACTCGTTGTGCACACTCTTGTGCACCAGAAGGCGCGAACCGGCGACGCAGGACTGGCCCGTCGCACCGAAGATTCCGGCGATGGACGCATTGGCGGCGCTCTCCAGATTGGCGTCTGAGAACACCATGAAGGGCGATTTGCCGCCCAGTTCCAGCGACGTGATGGCAAAGTTCTCAGCCGTGTTGCGCACCACGTGGCGGGCGGTCTCCGGGCCGCCGGTAAAGGCCACGCGCTGCACCAGAGGATGGCTTGTCAGGCGCTTGCCGCAGGGATCGCCAAGCCCGGTGATGATATTGAACACGCCCTTCGGGAAACCGGCCTTGTCCACCAGTTCGGCAAATTTCAGAACAGGAGACGGGCCGTCTTCCGAAGCCTTCACCACGATCGTGTTGCCGGCCGCGAGCGCCGGACCCGCCTTGACCGCGGTGAGAAACATCTGGGAGTTCCAGGGCACGACCGCGGCGACAACACCCAACGGCTCGCGGGTGGTGTAGACCATCATGTCGGGTTTATCGATTGGCAGAACCGATCCTTCAATTTTATCGGCCAAACCCCCGAAATAACGGAAGAATTCGGCAACGTAGCCTGTCACCCCCTTGGTTTCGCGG
>JBCCEL010000334.1:0-6401 GCA_039030315.1 Pseudomonadota bacterium | reverse complement strand
CCTTCGGCATCGCCCCCGCTCCCGATGCCGGCCAGGCTGATTACGTTGACCGCCGCCGAGGACGCCGCATAGGAAACCGTGTCGATACCATCACCGCCGTCGAGGAAGTCTGCTCCTGCACCTCCTTCCAGCAGGTCATTGCCGGTTCCGCCCCAGAAGGTGTTGTCCGCACTATCGCCGAAGAAAGTATCGTTGTGGTTCGAGCCTTCCACGATCTCGATCGAGATCAGGACATCGTTGAGGGCGTCGCCGGCATTGCTGGCGCCGGTCGTGTCTCTCAGGTCAACGGTGACGCTTTCGGTGGCCCACCTGTACCGCGCCCGGTCGGTTCCGGCACCGCCATCCAGCGTGTCGCCGCTGCTGCCGTACCCGTTGAGCACATCATTGCCGTCCTGACCCAGCAGGACATCGGCACCGCCGAGGCCATAGAGGTTGTCATTGCCGCTTCCGCCCCAGAAGGTGTTGTCCGCGCTATCGCCGAAGAAAGTATCGTTGTGGTTCGAGCCTTCCACGATCTCGATCGAGATCAGCACGTCGTTCAGCGCATCGCCGGCATTGCTGGCGCCGGTGGCGTCCCTCAAATCCACTGTAATCTGGCTAGTAGAACCGGTATACCGGGCATGATCGACGCCAGCACCGCCATCGAGTTCATCTGCGCCAGAACCGCCCTCCAGTACGTCGTTACCATCGCTTCCGTTCAGTCTGTCGTCCCCGTCAAGGCCGTAGATCACATCGTGATGGTCGCTGCCGATGATGACATCGTTACCGGACGTGCCTTCCAGCCGGTAGTGGCCGGCCGCATCGAGTGAGATACCGCTCAGCACAGTCCCGTCGGCAAACTCGTAGAGCTCGATATCTGCGCCGTCATTGTCCACTTGCAGGGACTGGGTGCTGCCATCGCCGTTCGTCCAGTCGATCTGTAGAACGTCCGCAAGCCACGTACCGCGGGACGTGAGGGAAAACTCCATGTCCGCCAGAGACAGATCTTCGAAGATCACACGGTCATCGCCGCCTGTCTCGGTGTAAATCAGTCCTGCCGCATCCCCCTGGGCAATCCGGTAGACATCATCCCCGTCCCCGCCACGCAGATAGTACGCCCCCTTCAGGTCATCGTTCCCGGCACCGCCCGTGAGCATTTTAACATTGCCCGCAGCGTGCATCCGGTCGTTGCCGGACGTGCCAACCAGCTCGAACCAGCCTTCCTGCCAATGAGAATAGGTCTGTATCCGGCTGAACAAAGATCCGTCGGCAAACTCGTAGCGCTCGATTTCATTGGCATTGATGATATGGATGTCGTTGCCAAAGCTGTCCTGCACGATTATGGCGTCGGCAACAGTGGGATGGAGGATGAGCGTAGTCACATCTGAAAGGCTTACATCTTCGAACACAACCGTATCGAAGCCGCCGCCAGATTGTTCGTAGCCGATGCCTGCGTGACCGATATCTTGAGTCACTCGGTAGGTGTCGTCTCCGAGCTGCCCTTTGGCGGTCTGCGCGGCTGCCCCGACGACGGATCCACCGAGATCGAGCAAATCGTCGCCCGCGCCGCCGAGAAGATGATCCGTTCCCTCGCCACCGAGGAGAATATTGTTTCCGGCATCGCCCGTTAGGCTGTCGTCAAACGCGCTGCCTTCTATTCCCTCAATGGAGATGTAGCTGTCTCCGGCCGCCTCTCCGGTATTGTTAGCCGGATTGGACAGATCAACCGTCACGCCCGCTGAGGCAAACCGGTAGCTGGCCAGGTCGACGCCCCCGGCCCCATCCAGGATATCTGCCCCCGGGCCGCCGATGAGGATGTTGTCGAACCGGTTTCCGGTGAGCGTGTCTCCGTAAACCGAGCCGATGACGCCCTCGATATCTTCATAGATATCGCCGGCTTCATCGAACGGTCCGCCGGGCCGGTCGCCCTGCTTGGTGAGCTCCATATCGATGATGACGGCAGCACCGGACGTCTCGTAAGAGGCGAAGTCGAGGCCGTGTCCGCCCTTGAGCGCATCGGCGCCGGCGCCGCCGATGAGGATCTGTCCGCCATCGCCGCCGATAAGTTCGTCAGCGCCACCCTTGCCGTCGAGCCGGGTTTCATCCGGATTTGCAGTGAGAACGTCGTCAAAGTCCGTGCCGATGTTCTCTCCGGCAAGCTCCGCCAGGGAAAACTCGAGTGACGTGGAATGCTGGACCGCCGCGGTCATGGCAGCGGCGGCCGTTCCGCCGGGGACCAGCGATAGCGCTCCAAGCGCCTGGTCGAGCCCGGAAACACGGAACCGTTCGATCATGTTTGCCGGGTTCCGGTAGTCCCGGATCGTGACAGAGCCGAGGACGGTGCCGGCTGCGTCTGCCGGATCAACGATTTCGATCCTCAGGTCATCGCCGGACGCATCGGCAGCAAAACTGCCGGGGTCCGTACTGTTGCCAAGATCGCCGCTGACTGTCCTCAGGTGCGACTGGGTGATGCCGCCCCCGAACACCAGCGTGTCGAGACCGCCGGTATCGTCGAGAATGTCGTGGCCGTCGCCCAGCCAGTAGGCGTACTGATCGCCGCCGGCAGCACCATGCATCAGGTCGTCGCCGGTTCCGCCGACGAGGATATCCCCGGCACCGCCGCCGGTCAGGTTATCGGCGCCGTCACCCGTAAAGAGCCAGGAGGCATCGCTGCCGGCCGAGAGGATGTCCGTGGAGGCACTGCCCGTGACGAACGTCCGCACATCTCCAAACTCGATGTGGCCGGAGTCGGCGAACTGAAGGATTTCGACCCGTCCGGCGTTCGCCTCCACTTCATAGGACTCATGCGTATACCACCGGTTGTCGACCACTTCCCCATTGCCATTGGTGTAGATGGAGCCGTGGGTGAAGGTATCGGTGAACCTGAACCCGTCGAAGAGGCCGCCGTACTCGATTTCGATCCTGTCCGAGACCAAAGCAAGTGAAGCGACATACTGCTGAGCGGGATCGCTGATATCGCGTACGCCGAGCGTAAATCCTGCCTCGCTGAAATCACTGATCGCAGAGCCGATCTCAAAGCTCCGCGAGGCCAGCTGCTCTGGGATAAAATCCGGCACGGTTTCGGCCGTCAGCTCCCCGAAGATGTGACGAAACTCAATGCCCTGCCCGAACGAGATTCGATCCGCATCCCCGCCGCTCTGAAGGACTTCCTCAACCATCTGGACCCCGGTGAGCACAGCATCATTCACAACATCGGCGCCATCGCCGGCATTGAAGACGAAAACCGTGTCGGTAAGGCTGCCATTGAGAATGTCGTTGCCCTGTCCACCTTCAAGGTATTCCAGGTCAAGTCCGGCGGTCAGCGTGTCGTTGCCGGCCGAGCCGATCAGGTGTTCGATCCCGTGGACCGCGGCGGAACCGGCCGAACCTACCGTGACCGCGCCGCTGAGTGCGGCAAATGAAAGGGTGTCAAAACCGTCGCCCCCGAATGCCGATGTGTCGGCATGGGCTGCATTGAGGAAATCATTGCCGCCGCCGCCCCAGAGTGATCCGCCCGCGACTGAAGCACCGCCCAGGATATCGCCAAAGGCAGTCCCGATAACGCTCTCAAAGCCCGAGATCGTATCGGTCTCCAGGATGCTTCCATCCTCTGCGAAGATCTCCGTAACGCCCTGCGCGAGGTCTGCTTCCACACCGTGGAGACTGGAGAAATAGCTCAGCGTATCGACGCCCCCGCCGCCGTCCAGAATGTCATTTCCTGCACCGCCCTCAATGATGTTGTCCTGATTATTGCCGGTCAGGGTGTCGGCGTGGCTGCTGCCGATCAGATCCTCAATGTCTATCAGCACGTCACCCAGCGCATCACCGGCGCCGCCCTGCGGACCGGTCAGGTTGAGATCGACGGTCACGCCGGCATCGGACCCGGCATAGCTCGCGGCATCCAGGCCGGCTCCACCGTCAATATGATCAGCTCCCGCGCCTCCCTCGATCAGGTCGTCGCCATCATAGAGGGCCGGATCGACGATGATGTGCGAACCGTCCTGTCCGCCATACAGGCTGTCGTCCCCGACACCGCCAAACAGGCGGTCAGAGCCGCCGGCCCCGATGATGATGTCATTGCCGTCACCGCCATGGAGGCTGTCGGCGCCGAACACCGTCCGCTCCGGCAACGCATTGTAACCGGATGTCCCAACGTTGGAGGTCGAGTAGGAGGATTGGGGCGCCGGATTCATTCCGAACCAGTCCCGGGCCGAACCGTCATTGGCATCTCCGCCGACAAGGCTGTCCGGATCGGTACCTGCGTCAGGATGCAGGTGACTTGGGTTCGTCGAAAAGGACGGATCATCACCGATGATGATGTCGGCGCCTGCCTGGCCATAGATCACGTCTTCATGCGCCCCCGCCGTTCAGGACATCGTTGCCGCCGCCGCCCCGGATGAAATCCCAGCCGGCGCCGCCATTGATCGTATCGGCACCGTCACCGCCGATGAGAATGTCATGGCTGTGCTCGTCCTCATGCCCGGCGGTGTCGTCAAACGTCGCTCCGCCGGCCGCGGCGAGCCAGATATCCTTGCCAGCGGTTCCCGCCGTGCCCGTCTCGACATGTGTGAAACCTGCCGCAGCCTCAAAACCGTTGATCCGGGCGATGGTCTCCGCATCGGCGGCCGCGCCGGCCTTGAGGACGAGATCCTTGCGCTGGCTGCCGTCGGCCAGGGTTTCAGTGACGACAGAGATCGCAACGTCCTCGATGGAAATCCCGTGCGAGGCCTCGACGTCCAGCGACAGAAGCAGTCCTTCCAGCCCACCGTAAAAATCACTTTCCTGCCAGGTGGTCAGACCCAGCTCTTCTGCCCGCAGCAGGGTGATCAGCCAGCCGGCGGAAAAGGTGGAATTGGGCTCTTCGGCAATCAGGGCATCAATGACCGGCTTGTCTTGCAGGTATTGCCGGTAGTCCTCGGCAATCTGCAGATCGCCAGCAAAATCACGCAAGTCATTCGCTTCGGAGTTCAGGACCGCCCGCTTCAGATAAATGTCGCCGCCCTTGATCTGAACGGCCTTGATGGCGGCGAGAACCGCATCCTCGACGACCTTGTCCACGGCCTCGCCGGTGACCGTGCCGTCCGGCATCACGCGGCTGAAAAGGAATTCCTCCGTTGTGGCACCGTGGCCTTGCGGCGGGAACACATGCACATGCAGTCCGCCCACGCTGGACGATCCGTTCACATTGTAGAACTGAACGGTTGGCGAGTGGCTGTTGGCGTTCTCGCCGCCCATCATCTCGATATAGGCGTTGAGGATCGACTCGGTCCGCTCGCCTAGCGAGCGGGCAAGAGCGAATTCGTTATGGCCGCCATTGGCCACGTCCGTGCCGCTCTCGTAGTAGAGCCCGCGTTCAAAATCGAGCGAGACGTTATACGTCCCCTTCGCATGCCCGCCGCCGCCGAACAGGTCGTCGAACACATCCCCCAGCAGCGTCCCCAGGATGGTTCCGACGAAGGCGCCCACACCGGGCAGGATGATAGCCCCGATCGAGACCCCGAACGCGGTACCGAAGGCCGAACCCACGGCAGCTGAACCGAGCGTTGAGCCGAGGAACCCGACGCCGGCAATCCCGGCCCCGACAGTCGACCCGATCGCCCCGCCGATGGAACCGCCGATGGCCCCGGCCTGCGACTGCGCCGTGACGATCTCGCGGGCGAGATAGCCGCCGGTGAAGGTCGCTACTGCGCCAAGGCCCGCCGCAGCAAGATTGCCCGCGGACAGGCCGTTGAAGATATCGGCGTTGCCTGCCGCGATGTTGTCGACAACGGTGTTTGCGACCGTGCCGATCGTCCGCCCGGCCACTGTCTGGAAGAGCTGTCCCTCAAACCCGGAATCCAGCCCGATGGCTTCGCCAAGTTCGCCCGCCAGAAAGCTTGAGATCGCTCCGATTCCGGCTGTCTTGACCTGATTGAACAGGTCGGCACCGAAGTCATCGAAGGCGATTTTAGTGGAGTCTGCGAGATCTACATTGTTGACAGTGTGGACGTCGTGGCCGGCAAAGTTGAACAAGACATCCAGGCTCTCGCCCAAATTCTCCATCACCGCGCCGAGCACCGAACCAGCCGCGATCTGCGCAAAAATGTTGTCACCCGCCAGCGACTGGCCGAGCGTTGAGCCAAAGATCGAACCGATCTGGTTGCCGGTAATGATGCTGCCGGGGCCGTAGATGACTTCGTACTCAACATCCCCCTCGACAACGCCGTGGCCGTCGTGGGTGAACGTGGCGGAGACAGAGACACCGTCGTTTTTGGTGATACCGGTCACCTTTTCAAAAAAGCCATCTCCATTGAGGTCTTGTTGATACTCAACGGATGCCAAGCCGCTTTTCGTGCCAACCAGCAGCCTGGATCCATCGTCAAAGTTGATGATCCTATCGGTCGTATCGAGATGAAGAGAATCATTGTGAACGCGGATGCCTG
>JBCCEL010000333.1:0-6416 GCA_039030315.1 Pseudomonadota bacterium | reverse complement strand
TGAAGCGCCGGGCCGACGAACTTGAAGAAGAGCTTGAGATGATCAAGGCCTGCAGCGCCAATGTCTCGATGCCGGGAGCGCGCTTTGTCAACGGCTACGGCCTCGCGGTTATCGGCGCGGCCCAGGCCTATGTGGAAACGAATATTGATTTTGAATGCACAGCCGTTGGCGAGACCTGTCTCGCCGCGCACCGCGTCCCCGCCGAGGCGGCGGAATAGGCAGGGACGCCGTGTCCAGGAGTAAAGGATCGAAAGGCAAGTCATGAAACTCTCCTATCTCTGGGCCTTGTTGATCACCGTGGCAGTCGGAATATGGCTGGGGTCGCCCTATGTCGATTTCAGGAACATGGCTCTGAAATCGCCGGAAAAGCCGGTCAAGAAGATCGAGGCGCCAAAGACCGCTGAGGCGGAAAAGCTGTTCCGTGTCCGCGTGCGCTCATATGCGATCGAGCCGCGAGAGGTCGCAGTGCTCGTCCGGGGGCGGACCGAGGCTTCACGCCGTGTGGAAGCGAGAGCAAGGACAGCAGGCATTGTGACGGAATCACCATGGCGCGAAGGCGATCGGGTAAAGATCGGAGATGAGCTCTGCCGGCTAGATATTGCAGAGCGCGAAGCTCAGCTGGCAGATGCCCGTTCGGCGCTGGCGAGTTCCAAGCGCGACTTCGATGCCACCGAACAGCTTAGCAAGAAGAAATTCGCATCCGCGGCAAAGGTTGCTTCCGATCGGGCGCGCGTGGAAGCCGCCCAGGCCCGTGTCGACCAGATCCTGCGCGAAATCGAGTACACCTCGATCAAGGCTCCGATGAGCGGGATCATCGAAGCCCGCCCGGCGGAGAAGGGCAGTTTCATGCAGGTCGGCAGCACGTGCGCCGCGCTCATCGATCTCAACCCGATTATCGTCTCGGCCATGGTGTCCGAGCGCGACATCGCTTTCCTCAAGAAGGGCATGGAAGCGGAGGCCTCTCTGGTCACAGGCGAAAAGGTCAAGGGCAAGATCCGCTACATCGCCACAAAGGCGGATATCCGTACGCGCACATTCGAAGTTGAGCTTGAAGCCCAGAACCCCGGCAAGCGGATCCGTGACGGGGTCACCAGCGAGCTCAAGATTCCACTCTCAACCGGCGGCGCGCACCGGCTTCCGACGTCAGCCCTGACCCTGCGTGACAATGGCCAGATCGGCGTCAGCAGCCTGACGGCGGACAACAAGGTGAAATTCATCCCGGTCAAGATACTGGGCTTCGAGCGTCAGCAGGTCTGGGTGGGCGGCCTGCCCGATCCGGTCCAGGTCATCACCGTTGGCCAGGAATATGTCATCGACGGCCAGGTGGTCGATCCCGCTCACGGCACGGATGCCAAAACCGCCGAGGTGCGCACCCAATGATGATGGCCCTGGACAGCATTCTCAGGCGGCCTCGTGCCGTCCTGGCGATGATGGTGTTCCTGGTGGTGAGCGGGGTCTATGCCTATTTCGCCATCCCGAAGGACGCCCGGCCGGATATCAAGGTTCCGACCTATTACGTGTCGATCCCGCTTGCTGGCGTGTCGCCGGAGGATTCCGTCCGTTTGCTCGTGAAGCCGATGGAGGAGAAGCTCCGCGGCCTTGAGGGGCTCAAGGAAATCACCTCGATTGCTTCTCTCGGCCACGCCGGGATCATCGTCGAGTTCGAGACCGAGGTCGACACGGAGACAGCCAATCAGGATGTGCGTGAGAAGGTCGACCAGGCCAAGGCTGAACTCCCGGACGATGCCGAGGAGCCGACCGTCAACGAAGTCGATTTCAATCTCTTTCCGACCCTCATCGTGGGCCTTTCAGGCGACGTACCGGAGCGCACGCTCTATCGCCATGCAAGGGAGCTGCAGGATGCGATCGAGGCAATTCCCTCGGTGCTTGAGGCCAACCTTGGCGGCGAGCGCGAAGAACTTCTGGAAGTCCTCATCGACACACAGCGGCTGGAATCCTACCAGATCACGCAAGCCGAACTGTTCAACTCGGTCTCCCGCAACAACCGGCTCGTCGCGGCCGGCACCTTCGATTCAGGGAGTGGCCGTTTCAGCATCAAGGTTCCAGGCCTGATTGAAACGGCGCGTGATGTCTACAATCTGCCGGTCAAGGAGGTCGACGGGACCGTCGTCACCCTTCAGCAGGTTGCGGAGATCCGGCGCAGCTTCAAGGATCGCCGGAGCTATGCGCGGTTCAACGGCAAGCCCGCGATCACCATTTCGGTGGTCAAGCGGACGGGCGAGAACATCATCCGCACCAACGACAAGGTGCGTGAGGTCGCCGACAAGCTGCGCGCGAAATGGCCCAGCAGCGTTCGGGTAGATTATGCGCTGGATGAATCACAGAACATCCGGGAGACCTTCGGCTCCCTGCAAAGCGCCATCATCACCGCCATTGCGCTGGTGATGATCATCTGTGTCGCAGCCCTTGGCATGCGCTCTGCGCTTCTGGTGGGCGTGGCCATTCCCACCTCCTTCATGATCGGCTTCCTTATCGTCTTCCTCTCCGGGCGCAGCGTCGACAACATGCTGATGTTCGGGATGGTCCTGACCGTCGGCATGCTGGTCGATGGCGCTATCGTGATCGTGGAATATGCCGACCGGAAAATGGCCGAGGGGCTCAACCGCCTGGAAGCCTACATACAGGCCGCCAAGCGCATGTTCTGGCCCATCGCCTCCTCGACCGCCACAACACTGGCCGCATTCCTGCCCATGCTTTTCTGGCCGGGTGTGCCAGGCAAGTTCATGTCTAACCTGCCGACGACAGTCGTGGTGGTGCTGACGGCGTCGCTCCTGACGGCAATGATCCTGTTGCCGGTCCTTGGCTCCATTTTCGGCAAGACCGTCCAGAAGGATGCCTCCGCCTCCAGGGCGCTGGCAGGCGATCAGGAGGCCGGCATCGGCAATATCAGGGGCTTCACCGGGCTTTACGCCCGCACCCTCGGGGCTCTCGTAAAGGCGCCGCTGATCGTGACGATCGTCGCCCTGGTCGGCCTCTACGGCATTCTCCAGGCCTACAAGGCCAACAATAACGGCGTCACGTTCTTCGTGGATACCGAGCCGACCCAGGCACTGCTCTATGTGCGGGGCCGCGGCAACCATTCCGTCGACGAGAAACTGAGCATCGTCCGTGAGGTCGAGGACATCATTCTGAAGATCAAAGGCATCGAGGATGTCGCAACCCGCGCAGGAGAAGGCAGCAGTGGTGGTGGTCCTGATCTCGGCGCCGGTCTTGATGTCCCGAAGGATGCCATCGGACAGCTGACGATCGAACTCGTTCCATTTGAACAGAGGCGCCGCGGCAAGGTCATTCTGGAAGAAATCCGGCAGAAGGTAAGCCACATTCCAGGCGTGATCATCGAGATCCGTAAACGCGAGCAGGGACCGCAAACCGGCAAGGACATCCGCCTTCAAATCACCTCGGACGACAGACACGCGGCGAACAGGGTTGCCAGGAAGATTCGGGCCCATCTTGAATCGGAAATTGAAGGGCTTACCGATGTTGATGCCGAAACGCCTCTGCCCGGTATCGAGTGGAACCTGAAGATCGACCGTGAAGAAGCCGGCCGCTTTGGCGCGGACATTACCAGCGTCGGCGCGCTCATAACCATGGTCACCGAGGGCGTTCTGATCGGCACCTACCGCCCGGACGATTCCCGGGACGAAGTCGATATCCGCGCGCGCCTGCCCGAAAGCCAACGTGCCCTCAGCCGGCTTGAAGACCTACGCCTGCCGACCGAGAAAGGCCTGGTGCCGATCCGCAATTTCGTGGAGCGTGAAGCGCGTCCGGCGGTCGACAGCATCATTCGAAACGATGGCAGAACCTCGGTCTACGTGAAGGCTAACACCGTCGAGGGCGTTCTGCCCGACGACAAGGTCAAAGAGGTCGACGCGTGGCTCAAGTCGCAGGAGTGGCCCAGGAACGTCCAGTTCCGCTTCCGCGGGGCCGATGAGGAACAGAAGGAATCCTTCGCTTTCCTCATGAAGGCCGTGGGCGCATCCATCTTCATCATGTTCATGATCCTGGTGACCCAGTTCAACAGCTTTTACTACACTGCAATCACCCTCTCGACCGTGGTCATGTCTGTGTTCGGCGTCCTCATCGGTATGATGGTTACGGGTCAGTCCTTCTCGGTCATCATGACCGGCACGGGCATTGTGGCGCTGGCCGGTATCGTGGTGAACAATTCGATCGTCCTGATCGACACGTTCCAGCACCTGCGCCGCCGCGGCCTGGAGGTGGTGGATGCGGTGCTGCGGGCCTGTGCCCAGCGCCTGCGGCCGGTCCTTCTGACCACCATCACCACGATTTTCGGGCTGTTGCCGATGATGTATCAGGTCAACGTGGATTGGTTTGCCCCGACGATCAGCTTCGGATCGGTGACGTCGACCTGGTGGGTGCAGCTCTCGACAGCCATTATCTTCGGTCTCGGGTTTTCAACGCTCCTGACCCTGGTCCTCACGCCGGTCTGGATTGCGGCACCGGCCGTCTACGCGGCACGCTGGCGCCGCCTTCGCGGCTGGATGTCGGAACGGCGCGGCAAAGGTGTTCCTGTTGCGGAGGCCGCGCCGGAGGCGCTGGAAACGCCGCCTGCTCCGAAACCTGCTGCCAAGAAGAAGGCTGCCCGGAAGAAGCCCGCCACGCCTCCACGTCTGCGGCCCGTGCCGGACGCTGCCGAATAGTCCTCTAAACTTGTTGTGAATTAGGGAAAATTTCGCCCTGTTTGGGGCTGCTTTTGGGTGGCCGGTATCTGCCCGGGCGCCCGGTCAAGCCATCGTTAACTCTCGGTCTTCATTGAAAATCAAAGATTTAACCGTATTCCCGTCGCCGAGGAGAGGGCTGACGAGGGCCGGATAGCGGCCATCGGATCCGATTGGGGACCCATGGAATATGGTACAAAAAGGTCACACTCACGAACAGGTTGACTTGGGGTGGTTGCGCCCACAAGAGCGAATCTGCATGGTCCGCAAAGAGTGTAGGCCACGAATTCGCGCTAAAAAGCAGGGGCGTCAAGGAACCATGCGAATTTCTACGGTTTTCGGTGCATTGGCTGTGATCGGCGCGTTCGCGCTGCCGGCCAGTGCCGATATATCCATCAAGATGCTCGAGCCCACGCTGAAGGCCGACATCGATCTCACAAACCAGCGCATGCATATCTCGGTGAACGGTGAGAAGATCCACGAGTTCAAGATCTCGTCGGGTCGTCTTGGCTACACGACGCCCACAGGCTCTTATCATCCCTACCGGATGCACACGATGTGGCGGTCGCGCAAGTACAACAACGCGCCCATGCCGCATGCAGTGTTCTTCAAGGGCGGATATGCGGTGCACGGGACGTCCTCGATCAGCCGCCTCGGCCGTCCGGCCTCCCATGGCTGCATCCGGCTGCATCCGAAAAACGCCAAGAAGTTTTTCGATCTCGTGCTCGAGCATTCCCGCGCCCGCACGCAGGTCAATCTGACCGGCGGGTGGAAGTACTCCAAGAAGCAGCTGGCGGCTGCCAAGCGCAAGAAAAAACCACGCCGCCGGACGACATGGCAGCGCAATACGGGACGTTCGGATGCCACGCGTGTCGTCCGCCGCCGTCAGGTGAGCCGTTCAACCCGGGGCTTCTTCCGGGTCTTCGATTAGGCGGCCGTCCAACCAGGTTAAGGCTGCCGCGTCATCAACAAGCACGGCGGCCCGACGGGCCCTCCGGGGCCCGTTCTTTTTTGGGCGTACGGTTAACCCGACACATGACGTGTATCTTCTTCCAGCCAGGATGATTTCACGAGACGGGGCAGCGGGCCAACGGGCCGTTCTGCAGCAGGAAGCCCCAGCGTAGCGTCAGATCGCTGCCGGACAGTTGCATGCGCAGGAAGTAATCGCTGACGGCATCCTCGCCGCACTGAGCCTGCGCGCCGGTGAATAGCCCCTCGCTGCGCGGCTGGACGGGAAACCATTTGAGACGGCACCAGATCTGCCCGTGCCTCAACCACTCCGGGCCGATCTCGAACGGCTCGGCCCGGACCGTTCCGCCCGGCTTGATCGGCGCCCCGGCGCATTGTTTCGCCGTGCCCCATGTCCCGTAGAACGGTTTCCGCTCGTCTGCGGCGGCGGGAAGGGTGAACAGGCAAAGGAGCAGGATGAGGCGCATCCAGTCTGGTTAGCGACAGGCCGCCCGGCCCTCCAATCAATTCGGTTTGATCCGCCTGCATCCAAACCCTGTCGCTCCTGCGAAGGCGGGAGGCCGGTGCCGCTTGCCAGTTATTGAGTGTTTGACCCTGGATGCCCGCCTTCGCGGGCATGACGGAGTGTTAGAGCCTAATTCTCTCAGGCTGAATCGAATACGGGTTTCCAAATCAGTTTGTGTCTGATTCAACATTGATGCTGGACGAGGAGGCCAGCATTGATGGCGGCACCCCTTTCCCCTGATC
>JBCCEL010000332.1:0-6473 GCA_039030315.1 Pseudomonadota bacterium | reverse complement strand
GAAATTTTTAGTTTTATTCTCTGCGTTGCTGATAAGTAGCGGAAGTGCACGAAGGCATAATCTGAAAAATGCTGCAGTATCGCTAAGCCGCAATTTTCTGTCGTTCAGCCCTTTCAAGTATCTCCCAATCTCGACAGATTTGGCCGCCATTTTTGAGATCCTCTGGTCATCTTTCTTTGGAATTCTGATGCCTCTCGGTCTTGTGGTCAATGACGATGCAATTTTCGACGTACTGTTGGGCGCAATCGAACGTGTTTTGATTAAATTTTAGGCGATAAAAAAAATATGCAAAAAAAATATGCAATCTGCAAAGACGAAGCGTCTTAGACAAGCTAACTATTGTCTTCAAAATCCCAATAAAATTAATACGTTACGTGGAGATCGCCAAACTGGCACACCTCTTGAAAAGGTTAACGCGAGCGACCGGCGGGCTCCTGCCTGCCCGGTACCATGCGTAACTACAGAGAGGTGGACTACATGAAACTCGTGACCGCCATCATCAAGCCCTTCAAGCTGGAGGAGGTGAGGCAAGCTCTCACCGGGGCCGGCATTGAGGGGATGACGGTGACCGAAGTGAAGGGCTATGGGCGCCAGAAGGGGCATACGGAGATCTATCGCGGCGCCGAATACGCCGTCAGCTTCCTGCCGAAAATCAAGATCGAGGTGATCGTCAACGCCGACCAGGCCGACACTGCGGTCGACGCAATCTCGGGCGCGGCAAAGACCGGCCAGATCGGCGACGGCAAGCTGTTCGTCTCGCCCATCGAGCATTCCCTGCGCATTCGCACCGGCGAAACCGATGCTGAAGCCCTTTAGAGACCGGAGTTCACCGAAGATGAAAACCTTCAAGCTTACCGGCGGCCGTAGCGCCGCTCTTGCCTTCCTCCCCGTCCTGTCCCTTGGCGTCATCGTGGCGGCAGGCCCTGCCCTGGCGCAGGACGCCCCCACCACCGTGCCGGCGGATGGCAAGTACATTCTCAACACCCTGTTGTTCCTGATCGGCGGCTTCCTGGTCATGTGGATGGCCGCCGGCTTTGCCATGCTGGAGGCCGGCATGGTCCGCGCCAAGAACGTGGCGATGCAGTGCACCAAGAACATCGCTCTCTACTCGATCGCGGGCCTGATGTTCTGGATCATCGGCTACAACATCATGTACCCGGGCGACGGCAACTGGATCATCCAGGACGTCTTCGGCACGATCGCGCCCAAGGCGATCCCCGAGCCGAATGCCGATCCCGGCGACTATGCGGCCGCGTCCGACTGGTTCTTCCAGATGGTGTTCTGCGCCACCACCGCATCGATCGTTTCGGGCACGCTGGCCGAGCGCATCAAGCTGTGGCCGTTCCTGATCTTCACGGCCGTCCTCACCGGCATCATCTACCCGATCCAGGGTTCCTGGGAGTGGGGCACGGGCTGGCTTGACGATATGGGCTTTTCCGATTTTGCCGGCTCCACGCTGGTGCACTCCACCGGCGGCTGGGCGGCGCTGATGGGTGCCATCATCCTCGGCGCGCGGCTCGGCAAGTACGGGCCCAACGGCGAGATCCGCCCGATCCCGGGTTCCAGCATGCCGCTGGCGACTCTCGGCACGTTCATCCTGTGGCTTGGCTGGTTCGGCTTCAACGGCGCATCGCAGCTTGCCATGGGGACGATTGAAGACGTCTCGTCAGTGTCCAAGATCTTCGTCAACACCAACCTCGCGGCCGCGGCCGGCGTCGTGGTTGCGATCATCCTCACCCAGGTGATGTACAAGAAAGTGGACCTGACCATGGCGCTCAACGGCGCGCTCGGCGGCCTGGTGGCCATTACAGCCGAGCCGCTGACCCCTTCCGTGCCGCTCGCCATCTTCATCGGCGCGATCGGCGGCGTCATCGTGGTGTTCGCGGTGCCGTTCCTGGACAAGATGAAGATCGACGACGTGGTCGGCGCAATCCCTGTGCACCTGCTGGCCGGCATCTGGGGCACGCTTGTCGTACCGTTGAGCAATGACAGTGCGACCTTCTTTGCGCAGATCACCGGCATCATCGCCGTCGGCATCTTCGTGTGTGTGACCAGCGGTGGGCTGTGGCTTCTGCTGAAGGCGACCATGGGTCTGCGTGTCACCGAAGAAGAGGAAATGAACGGCCTCGACCAGGCGGAGATCGGGATCGAGGCTTATCCTGAGTTCGGCCGCGGCAGCCAGATCGTCTGACCGGCTGTCTCACCCGCACCGGCCGGTGTCAATGTGAGTACAAGGATTGGCGCAGTCCCCATCACCTGAAGCCAGTCCGTCCCCCTCGCATCCGGCCATTAGAAGCCCGGCGCTCCCCGCGCCGGGCTTCGCCCATTCAGGCCGCGCCTGCTGTGCCTTGCCGGTGCCGTGAGACGTTCGCGCCGGCCGCCGGCTCAAGCCGCCAATGCGACCACGCGGCGATTGCCATGATGACCGCGACGACAAGGAACGCGATCTGGAAGTCGGTTGTGTCCAGGCTGTAATTGCCGCGCCAGACTTGCGATGTTTCCAGCACCAGGGCGGCAAAGGCGACGCCGGCCGACATGAACAATTGCTGGGCGACGGCGACCATGGCCGTGGCGCGGCTCATGGAGGTTTCTTCGATATCCGCATAGGCGACCGCGTTCAGGGCAGTGAACTGCAGGGAGCGGAAGAAGCCCGCGACCAGAAGAACTGCCGCGATGATCAGGTGAGGCGTTTCCGCGGTGAAGAGGGCGTAGACCGCCAGAAGTGCTGCGCACAGGACCGCGTTGACCGTGAGGACATGACGGAAACCCCACTGCCGCAGGATCCAGGATGCGGTGAACTTCATCAGGACGGCGCCGAGGGCGCCGGCGAAGGTGATCAGGCCGGTCTGGAACGGATCCAGTCCGAAGCCGATCTGCAGCATCAGCGGCAGAAGGAAGGGGATGGCGCCGATCCCCAGACGGAAGATGCCGCCGCCGGCAACGCTGGTCCGGAACGTCGGTACCTTTAGCAGGGTAAGATCCAGGATCGGGTTTGCGGCGCGCCGGGCATGAACAATGTAGCTGCAGATAAGCAGCCCTCCGACAACCATCATCGCTGGCGCGGCATAGGCCGGCAGCACGTCGCGGCCGTAGATCGTGAAGCCGCAGATCAGTGTGGACAGGCCCGTGCCGGCAAGAAAGAAGCCGGTCCAGTCGAGTTGTTCAAGACGGCCGCCGCGCACGTTCGGCATGTAGATGTAAGCCAGGATGATCCCGACGATCCCAATCGGCACATTGATCCAGAAGATCCAGCGCCAGTCGTGGAACGTGGTGATGTAGCCGCCGATCGGGGGCCCGATGGTTGGGGCCAGCAATGCCGGGATGGTGAGGTAGGCGAGGGCGTCAATCATCTTTTCCTTGGGCACCGCCCTCAGGAGAATGAGCCGCCCGACAGGAACCATGAGCGCGCCGCCCACGCCCTGGCAGGAGCGGGCGATGATCAGATCCATGAGACTGTCCGCGCTGGCGCAGGCGATCGAGGACCCGATGAAGATGGCGATGGCGACCTGGAAAACGGTGCGGGCGCCATACCGATCCGCGCACCAGCCGCTGACGGGAATGAACACGGCAAGAGACAACAGGTAGCTGGTCAGCGCCAGCTTCATGATCACCGGATCCTCCCCGAGATCGCCTGCAATTGCGGGCAGGGATGTCGCGATAACGCTGGAATCCATGTTCTCCATGAACAGCGCCGTGGCGATCACCATGGGAATGAGCCAGAGGGGCGGAGCGCTTTGGGATGGGGCTGCGGAGGACGCGGACATGCGTGGTCCTTTTAGCGGTCCGCGCGTGCGATGGGGAGGGGCAGCTCTTGTAGCTTGACAGGAAATTTAATTCGAATATCCTAGAATTTACGTATGAAACTCCGAGGACGCACCGATGAAGCTCCATGTCTCCATGAAGGTCGAGAATTTTGATGAGGCCGTGAAGTTCTATTCCGGCCTGTTCGGCCTGGAACCGCTGGTGATGCGCGAGAACTATGCCAAATGGGACGTGGAAAATCCGAGCGTGAACTTCGTGGTAGAAGGCGGCGCGTGCTGCGGGACGGCCATCGGGCTCGATCATCTGGGCATCCAGGCTGGAACATCCGAAGAACTGGACCAGGTCGCCGGCCGGATGCGGGGCATGGACCGCCCGGTCCTCGACGTGGAAGCCACAACCTGCTGCTACGCGAAATCCGACAAGGCCTGGATCAAAGGCGAAGCCGGTGACAGATGGGAAGTCTTCCTGACCCACAGCCACGATGAAGAGGAATACGGCGAAGACCGTGCGCATCTACTGGACGCCCAGGCTGCGTCGGCACCGTCAAAAGCGGGCAGCTGCTGCTGAGTTCAGCTGCGTCTTTAGCGGTCAAATTTCCCCAATTGCGAGTGGCCAGCCGAAACCTAATTCTATAGGTTTCAGCGGATTGGGGAGAGGTTGTCCGCGCAAATGGAAGCTGAGATTTTTATCAACTATCGCCGCGAGGATTCCGAGGCCGATGCGCATCTCATCGCCTGCCATCTGGAGAATGTATACGGCGAAAAAGCGGTGTTCCTGGACACCCCGAGCATGGGGCACGACGATCCATTTACAGAGCAGTTACAGAAAGCGATTGCCAAATGCCGCGTCTTCATCGTCGTCATTGGACCCGAGTGGCTTACGCTTTTGCAGACAAAGCACAAGAAGCAGCCACGGGATCGAGACTATTTGCTCGACGAGCTGGAGTATGCATATCAGGTTAACAGAACGCGGAGGGAGGGCGAAGACAAGGTCCTGATTGTACCCCTTCTCATCGCTCCGGCAGCGATGCCGACGTTGGATAAGCTTCCTGATGCGTTGAAGGCGCGGCCGCCTGGGCCATTCGCAACAACCAGTCTGTTTGATGACTTTGTCGTACAGGTACCTCTTAAGCTGGATAAGACCCGACGCAAACAAGATCTGCATGCACTCGATGAAAAGCTGTCGCGCTATCTTTCTCCGAATCTCCAAGTTCGCAACTTACGGCTCTGGCAGAACACAAAGGAGTACAAGGCGCAACGCGCAAGGCAAAAGCGACAACGATTCGGGGCTTTGGCGGCGGCGGCGTTTGCAGGCTGGGCGATCACCTTGGCACTGCCGTCCGTGTCTGATTTCTTTAAGGGCTCGTTCGAGACTGGAGAAGATATATGGGTGCCGGTTGAAGGGGCGTATCTACCTCCCGGCAAGACGCCGGACGTGAGCAGTCCAGCGGTTGAGACACTGCCCGTGCCGCCTGCTCGAAGGTTGTCGGAAGCGGCCGAGAAAGCCCTTCGCCACGGTGACACTTTCAGGGAGTGTGACCATTGTCCTGTGATGGTTGTCATCGACCCGCAGACCGTTCAGGGACAGGTCAGCGGCTTCTCGCTCCCAGCAGGTATAAAGAGACGGTTCGCGATCGGGAGAACAGAAGTATCCTATTCTGAGTTTGAGCCTTTTGCGAAGGAAGAAGGGTTGGACGAAATACGGAACTGCCGAAGGTGCGAAGGAGGTAGCGTGGGAGGGAACTTTTTCGATCCCCCTCTTAGGAACCCGCCGCCTCCGAAAGGCTATCTAGTTTCCAAGACCCCAGCGATGTGCGTCAGTCAGATCGACGCTTTGGGCTATATCAAATGGCTCATGCAAGAAGTCAAACCGACAAACAGATACCGCCTTCCTGCAGACTCGGAGTGGGAGTTTTCCGCTAAGGGTCCTGACTCGAAATTGCCCTTCTGGGATGGGAAAAAACTGACAAGAGACCATGCGAACTTTGGTTCTGATACGAAGGGAGAGTGTCGTGCCAGTGGTGGCGGCAAGAAGGATGGCTATTACTATCCGGCACCCGTGAATCGCCCTGAAGACAAGCTCTCCAAGGGCTTCAACAAGTTCGGAGTTCGGGACATGTTCGGCAATCTGTTTGAATGGACAGCGGAGTGCTACTCTGATCGGAGGCAGAGAGTACTGGTGGACCAGAATGCCGGTAATGGAACGCGCTGCAGCTGGGGAAGATTGCGGGGAGGCTCCTGGGCCTCGCCGCTAAAGGACTTGAGCATAACAGCGGGCAAGGTTCGGAAAAGCAATGCTCGTAGCGCGCACTATGGATTTCGTGTGCTCCGCGAGCTGGGGCCGTCCGCACCGACCGGTGTGATCCCCCAATAGAAAAAAGCCGCCCCGGTTTGCCGGGGCGGCTTCTTTGTTCGTTTGTGCCTTGAGGCAGCTTACATCATGCCGCCCATGCCGCCCATGTCGGGCATTGCCGGTGCTGCCGGTGCGTCCTTCTTCGGCGCTTCGGCGACCATGGCTTCGGTGGTGATCAGAAGCGCTGCGACGGACGATGCGTCCTGCAGAGCGGTGCGGACAACCTTGGTCGGGTCGATGATGCCGGCTGAGACCATGTCGCAATAGTCTTCGTTCTGCGCATCGAAGCCGTTGTTGCCGGACTTCTCTTCGACCTTGCCGACCACGATGGAACCTTCCACGCCGGCGTTCTCGGCGAT
>JBCCEL010000331.1:0-6496 GCA_039030315.1 Pseudomonadota bacterium | reverse complement strand
TCCGAGGATCCGCCGCTGGTCGTTCTGGGCCTAGGCGCGCGCCCGGATTCCAGTCTCAAGGATTCAACTGTCAACATCCGCCGGACGGGCGAGTTTGTCGTCAACATGGTGGATGAAGACCTGCTGCCGGCCATGGTGGACTGTGCGACCGACCTGCCGCCCGGTGAAAGCGAGATCCCGTATACGGGGCTCCATCTTGAAAAGGCCCCGCAGGTTGACGTGGACCGGATCGTCGAGGCGCCGCTGAGCTTTGCCTGCAGACAGGTCACGGTGATGCAGTTCGGCAATGGCCGGGATCTGGCCATCGGAGAGATACAAGGGCTCACCGCCCGGCCAGGCGTCATCGACCCGGAGACGCTCCGCGTCAACTGGGACGCCTATCACCCGGTCGGCCGGCTGTTCGCGACGCACTATGTCCGTATGGGCGAGCGCATTTCAATGACTGTTCCCCAGCCGGAGGAACTGCGCCGTCAGGCCGCTTCAGATAGAGGCAAGACCGAATGACCGCACGCATCACCGAGCAGACCAACGGCGTCTACATCATATCGGCCACACCGTTCCTGGAAGACGGCGCGATCGACTTCGACAGCGCGGACCGTCTGGTGGAGTTCTACATCGGGCACGGCGTCTCCGGCATCACCATCCTCGGCATGATGGGCGAGGCCAACAAGCTCACATCGGAAGAAGCCGACAGCTTCATGTCGCACATGCTGAAGCGTATCGACGGACGAGTCCCGGTCGTGGTCGGCGTATCCGGCACCGGCATTGCCAACCTTGCACGGCTCTCGCACGCCAGCATGGATGCCGGAGCGGCCGGCGTGATGATCGCGCCGACGCCAGGGCTCAACACGGAAACGAAGATCCAGGGATATTTCGCTCAGGTCTTTGCCGCCCTCGGGCCGGATGTGCCCGTATGCTACCAGGACTATCCCCAATCGACAGGCGTCCACATCTCGGTCGAGTGCTTCCATCATCTCGTCGACGCGTACCCGCAGCTGGTCATGTTCAAGCATGAAGACTGCCCCGGCCTCGGCAAGCTGTCAGCCCTGCGCGCCAGCGGAGACGGAAACAGGCATCGCCGCGTCTCCATCCTCTGCGGCAACGGCGGGCTCTATCTGCCCCAGGAGCTTGCCCGCGGCGCCGATGGGGCCATGACCGGTTTCGCCTTTCCGGAAATGCTGGTGCAGGTGGTGGAGCACTACCGGACCGGAGAGACGGACCTCGCTCAGGATATCTTCGATGCCTACCTGCCGATTGTCCGGCACGAGCAGCAACCCGGTTTCGGCCTTGCCTTGCGCAAGGAAATCCTGCGGCGCCGCGGCGCCATTTCCTCAGCCGCCACCCGCGCGCCCGGCCCGGCCTTGACCGCCACTGACATGACGGAACTGGACGGTTTGCTGGCCCGCCTGGACGCCAGAGTTGCAGCTCTCGGATGATCGGGGCAGAGTGCGCCAGTTCGCCAGAAAACTGGAGGGTTTGAGTTGCCTGATTTCGATCTGTTGATCAAAGGCGGGACTGTCGCCACTGCCGCGGACACCTTTGCTGCCGACGTCGCCGTCAGGGACGGACGGATCGTTGCCCTCGGACACGGCCTGGGATCGGCCGGCCGCGAGATTGATGCTGACGGAATGCTGGTCCTGCCGGGCGGCATAGACGCTCACTGTCACATCGAGCAGGAATCTTCCACCAAGATCATGACCGCGGATGATTTCTATTCCGGAAGCGTCTCGGCCGCGTTCGGCGGCAACACGACCATCGTTCCCTTCGCCGCCCAGCACCGGGGCCAGTCGCTGCGGGACGTGGTCGATACGGCCCATGGACGCGCCGGTCCCAAAGCGGTCATCGACTACGCCTTCCACCTGATCGTTTCCGATCCGACCGAGAACGTGCTCGGCCAGGAACTGCCCGCCCTCATCCAGGCCGGCTACACTTCGTTCAAGGTCTACCTCACATACGAGATGTTGAAGATCAGCGACCGACAGATGCTCGACGTGCTGTCGCTCGCCCGCAACCATGGCGCCATGACCATGGTCCATGCGGAAAACGACGATGTCATCTCATGGATCTCCGAGCGCCTCCTGACGCGCGGCTATACCGAGCCGAAGTTCCATGCGGTCAGCCACGCACAGATCGCCGAAAGCGAGGCGTCCCGCAGGGCCATTGATCTTGCCCGGCTTGTCGATGCCAAGCTGCTGATCGTGCACGTCTCCGCGCCCGAAGCGGCACAGGCCATCCTCAATGCCCGCAATAACGGCCTTCCGATCTATGGCGAAACCTGCCCGCAATATCTCTTCCTGACGGCGGAGGACCTTGATCGCAACGGCATGGAGGGCGCCAAGTTCTGCTGTTCCCCGCCGCCCCGCGACAGGGCCGCCCAGGAGCATATCTGGCGCGGCCTGACCAACGGCACGTTCCAGGTCTTCTCGTCCGATCACGCGCCCTACCGGTTCGATGAAACAGGGAAGCTGAACGCCGGACCGAACCCGACCTTCAAGAAGATCGCCAACGGCGTGCCCGGTCTCGAAGTGCGCATGCCCCTGCTCTTCTCCGAAGGGGTGCTCAAGGGGCGGCTCACGCTGAACGAGTTCGTCGCGCTCACCTCGACCAATGCGGCAAAGATCTATGGGCTGACGCGGAAAGGCTCGATTGCCGTCGGCGCGGACGCGGACATCGCGATCTGGGATCCCAAATGGGAGCGGACCATCAGTCAGTCCATCCTCCACGACAACATGGACTACACGCCCTACGAAGGCCGCAAGGTGACAGGCTGGCCCCGCATGACGATCAACCGCGGCCGCATCGTCGTCGAGGACGAGACGCTCAAGGTCGAGCGCGGATCGGGAGAGTTCATCGAACGAACGCCGGAAGGTGATGGCACGGCGGCGCTTTCACCCGCATCACCGCTGTCGGCAGAACGCGTTTTCGGCGCAGAACTCGCCTGAGAGAAGATCACGAGCATGTCCGGAACGTCTGGCCCGATCCTGGTCATCAACCCGAACTCCAACCAGGCGGTGACCGATGGCATGGATGCGGCACTGGAGCCGTTATGTCTGCCCGGTGCGCCCAAATTCGAGTGCATCACTTTGCAGGATGGTCCGTTCGGCATCGAGAGCCAGGCCGACATCGAGCAGGTCACGATACCGCTCCGGAACATGGTCAAGGCACGCGACGATGCGAGTTGCTTTGTGATCGCCTGTTACTCCGACCCCGGCCTGCAGGTGTGCCGCGAAGCGTCGAACAAGCCGGTTCTGGGAATCCAGGAATGCGGCGTTCTCACCGCCATGGCGCAAGGCGACCGGTTCGGCGTCATCGCCCTCAGCCCGAAATCCATCAAGCGCCATCTGCGCTACATGCGGCAGCTGGGCGTAATCGACCGGCTGGCGGCCGAGCGCGCTGCGAACCTGTCGGTTGCCGAGAGCGCATCCGGCGGCGGCACCTTTGCCAGGCTGCTGGATGTCGGAAAGAAGTTACGCGACGAAGACGGTGCAGACACGGTCGTCCTCGGTTGCGCCGGCATGGCGGTCCACCGGGCCGGGCTGGAAACAGAGCTTGGCATCCCCGTTGTCGATCCCGTCCAGTCTGCAGCGACCATGGCGCTCGGACTGGTCATGACTGCCGCATAGAGGAAGGCCCGATGCCAAGCGGACGCCCAAACGCCTACATCACTCCCCTTTCCGTGCGCGAGCGGATCTCCCGTGCGCAGCCCAAAGGGCTGCCGCTCATCAACATGGGGTTCAACGAGCTCCCCTACCCGCCGAGCGATGCGGTTCTCGCTGCCATCAACGCCACGACAGCCAGGGCGAACGCATATGGCAACCCCACATGCGCGGCGCTCCGGGACGCGCTGGGCGAGGTCAATTCAATCGATCCGGGCGCGATCATCTGCGGCAACGGATCCGAAGAGCTTCTGGACGTCATAGGCCGCTGCTTCGCCAGGCCCGGGGACGAGATCCTGATCCCGGAGTTCGGTTACATTCAGTTTCCGATCGTGGCCAACCGCGTGGGCGCCGATCTGGTCAAGGTTCCCGAGCGGGACTACCGCACCGACGTGGATGCGATCCTGGAGGCGGTGACCAGCCGCACACGCATTGTGTTCCTTGCAAACCCCAACAACCCAACCGGAACCATGGTCCCGGCAGCCGAGCTCTCCCGGCTTGCCGCGGGCCTGCCGGGCAATGTCATCCTCGTCCTTGACCTCGCCTATGGCGAATTTGCCGGGTTCGACTACTGCGCTTCAACGCACGGACTGGTGGCAGAGCACGACAATGTCATCGTGACCCGGACCTTCTCCAAGGCATTCGGCCTTGCCGGACTGCGTGTCGGCTGGCTGCATGCGCCAGACTGGATGACCCCGGTGCTCTACGCCGGACGGGGCATGGGCACGGTGAACGCGGCGGCACAGGCTGGTGCCCTGGCAGCACTGGAGGAGATCGATCTTGCACGATCACGCGTCGCCGAAATCCTGAGCGAGCGGGAGCGCGTCACGGCTGCCCTCTCCGGCTGCGGCCTGTCGAGCGTCCCCAGTTCAACGAACTTCCTGATGACAGGATTTCCGAGAGATGACGGCACCCGGGCAGAAGCCCTGACGGTGCACTTCTTTGAGGATGCCGGCATCATCGTGAACCGGACGCGGGAAGCCGGCCTGGAAGGGTTCCTGCGGTTTTCACTGTCGCTGCCGGAGCACAACGATCTGCTGCTTAAGAGCGCGCAGCGGTTCATTTCTGCCGGTGGCTGAGCACCTCGCCCATATCGTTCCAGACGTCCTGTGACGTGATCAGGCCGCCGGCGACCGTGAAGCGGTCAATGAAGCGGATACCGGCAAACGCACTGCCGTCCAGCCAGGTGCCCTGTAAGGTACCGCGGCAGTAGACAACATCGCCGGCTTCATCTGATGCGACGTCAAACCCATGATAAGTCTTTGAAACGGCTTGGTAACGGCTGGCCGCCCAGCCAACAAGCTCTTCCGGCCGGGTGAAGGTCACGGGCCCGGGAAAGGTCATCTGAAACCCCGGGGCGAGATAGCCTGCGGCGCCCTTCAGATCGCGCGCTTCCATCGCGTCGAGATAGTTCCTGACGATACGGGCCGCATCCGACATGATGGCCCCTAACCCTTGACCGGCATCTTTTCCAGATGCCGGAGCATGGCCACGAAGGCGGCGAGCCGCTCCTTCTGATAGGCCGTCACATCCATACCGCCGTAATCGAGAAATCCCTCGCGCGTCCTCAGTCCGATCCGGCCGCTCTCCATGTTGTCCTCGACGATCTGCGGCGAGGCGAACCGGTCGTCCTTCATCGCTTCGGTCATGTAGCGACTGGCATAGTAGAGAATGTCGCCACCGCCCCAGTCGATGAACTCCAGCATCCCGAGGACGGCAAACCGGAACCCGAAGCCGTATTTCGTCGCCTTGTCGATGTCCTCGGCAGAGGCCACGCCCTCTTCGACCATGCGAGCCGCCTCGTTCATGGCAAGCGCCTGGATGCGCGGCACGATGTAGCCAGGGCTCGCAGCACAGACGACGGGCACCTTGCCAATGGACTCCAGCAGTGCCTTGAGCCGTTCGGTCACGACGGGATCGGTCATGTCTCCAGGAGACAATTCCACGAGTGGCACAAGAAAGGCCGGATTCAGCCAGTGTGCGTTGAGGAAGCGCTCAGGAGAGGAAACCGAAGATTGCAGGTCGTTGGAGAGAATGGTTGAAGTCGTGGACGCGAGGATGGCGTCAGACCTGAGCCAGGGGGAGATCTGCCTGAACAGCTGCCGCTTCTCTTCCAGCCTTTCCGGTATCCCTTCGAAGACAAATCCGGCATCGGCAAGCGCCTCCTCACACGCCGCCCGGGGGTGCACGCTCACAAGATCGGAAACCGCGGCAATCTCGCTGACCTTCAGCATCCCGAACGATGCGAGCATTGCGAGCGTCTTCTCCAGCTTTGATTGAGAGTTAATCGTTTATCAGGTGCATGTTTAATAGCCATCGCGATGAGAGCAACGTAACTGTAAGGTGGTTTCACATTTGGATCTTTATCGTTTGTCGTCGATGTTGATGAGTCTTTATCGTTGTTAGTAGTAGTGTTTGCTGATGTGGTTGATGTGCTATTGTTATTATGGTCATTTGATAAACCAGATGAATTATTAGTATGATCCAAGCTACTCAATGTCATGGTTCCGATACCTCCTGTATGGCTTCCACCACGATTCACTGTTATCTCGTTCTCCATTTCTTCGATTCCATCAATGATATCTGAGCATTCCGACTTCACACGTAAGCTACCATGATGATGACGTGAATGTAGTTCGTTGCAAACCATATTTGACGATAAGTTTTCAATCAATAACGACATTGCAACCATTGGTATGACGAAGTGTATTCCAAAACAAGGTAAAAAGATCTGGTGGTAATATCAGAGTCGGTTGGTTCTACCGAGCACCATAAAAGGGGACGAAGACACTTAATCCGCCAATCGGTATCAAAGGGGGGAGATATCTTTGGTATTGATC
>JBCCEL010000330.1:0-6501 GCA_039030315.1 Pseudomonadota bacterium | reverse complement strand
CCGGCGAACTGGCGGAAAGCTGGGAAGCATCGCCCGATGCCAAGACCTGGACCTTCAAGCTGCGCAAGGGCGTGGAGTTCCATAACGGCAAGACCATGGATTCCAACGACGTGGTCAAAACCTTCAATCACCATATGGGTGAAAAAACGAAGTCCGCCGCCAAGGGCATTATGGCGGCCGTGACCGACGTCAAGGCAGACGGCAATGACACCGTGGTCTTTACCTTGTCCGGCGGCAATGCCGACTTCCCGTTCCTGGTCAGCGACTATCACTTGTGCGTCTGCCCGGCTGACGGCGACAGCATCGAGTGGAAGTCCGGCACCGGCACCGGCGCCTACAAGCTGGAAAGCTTCGAGCCGGGCGTCAGCGCCAAGGTCACGCGCAACCCGAATTACTGGAAAGAGGGCCGCGGTCACTTCGAGTCGATCGAGAGCCTCTTCATCGCCGACGTGGTGGCGCGGACGAATGCGCTCAAGTCAGGCGAAATCGACTCCATGTCCAATCTGGACCTGAAGACGGTGCACCTGCTCAAGCGCGATAGGAACCTCAACATCTTCCCGACCTACGGGAACAAGCAGGCTACCTTCCCGATGTTCACCGACACCGCGCCCTTCGACAATGTCGATGTGCGCCTGGCGCTCAAATACGCCATGAACCGGGAAGAAATGCTGCAGAAGATCGCCAAGGGACAGGGCGAGCTCGGCAACGACAACCCGATCGGTCCGGCCAACGTGTATCGCGCAACGACCGATGAGATCCCGCAGCGGCCCTATGATCCGGAAAAGGCCAGGTTCCACCTGAAGAAGGCGGGCATGGAAGGCCTCGAGGTCTCGCTCAGCACGTCCGACACGGCCTTTGACGGGGCGGTGGATGCAACGCAGCTCTTCGCGGAATCCGCAAAGGCGGCAGGCATCGGCGTCAAGATCGTGCGCGAGTCGAATGACGGCTACTGGTCGAATGTCTGGCTGAAGAAGCCGTTCGTGGCCTGTTACTGGGGCGGTCGGCCGACCGAGGACTGGATCTTCTCGCAGATCTATGCAGCCGATGCGTCCTGGAACGACACCAAGTGGACGAACCCGAGGTTCAACGAGCTCCTTGTTCAGGCGCGCGGCGAACTGGATTCAGCCAAGCGGCGCGAACTCTATGTGGAAATGCAGCGCATCCTCCACGAGGACGGCGGTGTGATCCTGCCGATGTTCCTGGCATACACCCATGCAGCGTCCAAGAAGATCGCCCTGCCCAAGCAGATCGCGGGCAACTGGGAACTGGACGGCCACAAGAACGCCGAGCGCTGGTGGATGGCCTGATTTCCGGCCTTAACGCACAAGGGGGCGGATCCCGGGTCCGCCTCTGTTTTCTTTCAGGAGCGCTCGTCATCACGGCGGCGCTCCTTTCCGTTGCGGCCGCCCGGGCGGACGAACCCCTGATCGTTGCTTTGGGCGCCAGCAATACCTACGGCAAGGGCGTTGCCCGCCGGGATGCCTTTCCGGCCCATCTTGAGCGTCTGCTCCGTGCCCGTGGCGTCATGGCGGTCGTCCGCAATGCCGGGATCAACGGCAATACGACAGCACAGATGCTGGCCCGTCTGCGTGCGGCGGTTCCCGCGCGCACCCGCGTGGTCGTGCTGCAGCCCGGCGGCAATGATTTCAGGCGGGGCATCTCGCGCGGGCAGTACAGAGCGAACATCAAACGCATCAAGCGGCGGCTGAGGGCGCGGGGGATCCGGGTCGTCATGCTGCGCAACCGCCTCATCGGCAAAGTTGCCCGCTCGCATCCGCGTCCGGACGGCCAGCACTTCAAAAGCGCCGGCTACCGCGCACTTGCCCGCATCCTCCTGCCGAGGGTCCTGTCTGCACTACGCAAATGAGGTTGAGATGGCCGTAAGGCGCATTGTAGCGAACATCGAGAGCCACGACACGGAGGCGGCACCGCAGATCAGTATCGCCTGTGAAGGCGGGTCGGGAATGCCGGTGCCCGACCTGTCGGTGGAGGTCGATGATTTCGAACAGGTGCTGGCGCGCTGCCGGGATGCCGGAGCCGCGATCGAGTACGGTCCCGTTCTCGAACCCTGGGGCGTTGAGCGCTTCTACGTGCGCGATCCGTTCGGCAGATTGCTGAACGTGCTGACGCACAGGAGCTGATGCGTCTGGGCCCGCGGTACAGATCGACAGAAGAGGTGGGACATGACGGCGAACTTCGGCTTCAGGCAACATCTGGTCCGGCCCGCCGTTCCGGCGCCTGAATGACTGTTCTGATCGCGGTGGGAATTAATGATGGCGGGCACTGTTTCTTGGCTGGCTCCATGGGCAGCCGATTCAGGCCAGATGTGGGCCGGTGTCAGCCGAATCCGAGCCAGCGCAAGAACTTTGACACAAAGGGAGCGCGTTCTATCGCGCCGGTTCTGATCCGTGGCTCAGAGAAGTCAGGAGCCAACTCGAGTCCCGCGCCGCCAGACCAGGTATAGTACCGATCCACCGGATTGATGTCCCGCTTCCGGTCGATGCGCGGTTCGCCGAGCAGCAGCGCGGCTTGGCGGCCCTTGTTCCAGGCGCCGTAGGTGCTCAATTTCCCGATCGCTTCGGTCAGCTCGGGCTCATTCGCCGGTGTTCCCGGATCGCGGCACAGGTAATGAATGACCTGTTCGAGAGCTTCGATGGCATTGTCACGCTCGTTGCGCTCACTGTGGAGAGAAGACGTGATCAGCAGTACGCGCGCCCGTTCCAGCACATCGGACCATTGTTCGGTTCGGATCAGCAGTTCATCCAGGCCCGTCTCCGCCTCGTCGAACTTCCGCATGGCAATCCTGGCTTTCGCCAGATTGCGCCAGGCGTGCGCAGAGCGGCGGGTTTCGGATATGTCGTGACTGATATCGAAATACTTCAGCAGCGCTTCTTCTGCACGCCTGAAATCATTGAGGTCGAGATAATCGGCAGACATGCTCACAAGCGCCGACCTACGGTCAGAAAGATGATTGTCTTCCTGCGCATCGGCGAAGACGGCATGTGAGATTTTCAGACCTAGATCCGCGCGGTCTTCAAGCCTGGCGACTTTCGCTAGGTCCAGGTTACGCGCGCGTGCGTAGGAGCGAGCCGAATCCCAGCTGGATCCATCGTCAAGTCCGTCCAATTCGACTATCCGCTCGCGTCGGACGAACGCCAGGCGGGCCAGTTTGGCATTTGAAACTTCAATTGAGCGGTCAAAGTGGCAATTGGCCAAGCGCATTTCTCCATAAGAGAGCACTCTTCGGTAGTTGTCTTCGGTGTGATCCTCTTCATAGTTGCCGCGTGATTGCATGAAGGCAATTGTGTCATCTGGCAATTTTGCCTGTTTGCGGCTGAACCTGCGCAAATCTTTTCTGCAGGCCCGAAAAATTAGATCCGCTTGGCGGAAGAAACCGCCCGCCAGGAAATTTTCCAATGTACTTGTCTCGCACATGGGATCGCGGCAGACTCCGGCACTCTGATGCACTTCCCAGAATGCGCGCGACATCTCCCAGTTTCCGACGTCTTCGTAGTTATCTGAGACTTTGTTTGCAAATTCGGTTCTCGCTACACGTCCCGTGCCTGGATCCCCGTCCCATTGAAACTTAACTATTGGAGCTGGGCTTCCGGATTCAATTTTGAAAAATCCACCCAACATATCTCCAGTAACATGTTTTGCGTCAAATCTCTTTAACTCATCCCTGACCTCGTCCACATAGTAATAGGCCGCCTCTTCATAGCGGCCAAGATCCAGCATCGAATAGATGATCTGGATTGGTATCTTCAGATCGGAGATGGAGTGGATAGTTGTCCGTCCCGGCACCATTTGGAGTTCATTGAGAAGATCTTTGGCCGCTTTGTCGAACTCTTCTGGCCGGATGCGCTGTTTCACGAGGCCGCGAATGACCGGATGCATTTCGTACGACTGTTCCCTAAGGCTCCACCCCAGGAAATTGAGATCCTCAAGACGCTTCAACCTGGCCAACATAGCCTCGCGATGTTCGGCATCGCCATCGTCGTCTTCGTCCGGCTGCACCGCGGTTTCGTCCGCGCCTGAAAACGTGAGCATTTCGTCGACTGACCGTCGAGCGCCCGTGTGGATCTGCTCGAGCAGGTCAACGTGTGCAGGTGATCTGAAGTTTGCGATTGTCGCGAGGATCGCCCGGCTGTCATCGTCCAGGCCTCGGAAACCGGCTCCGAAGACGTCGCTCCGGGCGCGATCGCGGGTGAATTCAGGATCGAAAACCGAAAAGTCCGGATCGAATGTCTGGAATTCCGAGAGGGTCGGCATGCGCGCGGCCACCATAGCCCCTGCCATAATGGAAAGCGCCAGCGGATAACCCTCAATCAGTCTTACAAACTCGGGCAATTGCGGGTCGTCCCGATTGAGGCCGCTCGCTTCCCAGTAGTCCCGGCAGGCCTGCAGGTCCAGGCCACCCAGGTGCCAGTGCCGGACACCCGGCAGTTTGGACTGGGTCTTTGGCGCTTCAAGATCGGAGGGAAACATCCGCGTCGTCAGCAAGATCTTTGATGAGATGAGGCCTTGCTTCGACAGCTTCGCAAGAAACGCGCCCATGAGGCGATCCCGAACGGCACGCTGCTGCTGGGGCGCCGCGTCAGCGTCCTTCATTGTTCCAGGTCCAGCATCCCGGCGTTTTTCTGACTTGTCTTGCGCCGGATTTTTCGGCTTCTCCAGGTCGGCGCGCAGAAAATTGTAGGCCCGGAGTGCAGCCTCAAATCCGTCGAGAACCAGGATCAACTTGTAATCCTTCAGGATCGTCTCTGCTTCGCGTTGCAGGTCCTGCATTGTCTTTTGTGCATACTTCGTCACCGGCGTTCCGGCGACGTAGGAACACAAGCGGCAAAGCACGTCCCTGAAGTTGGTCTCCGGTTCATAGAAGGAGTACCAGAAACCTCCATCCCATTGCCGACCGTCAGATTCGTCAACAAACTGCTTCAGCCACCAGTCATGGGCCAGAGCGGACTTTCCCATCCCTCCGATATCTTCGATGACCGCAATCGGGTGCTCTGAGTCCTGCGCCCATTCGTTCAGTTGACTGTGTTCTGCAGCTCGACCGAACAGGTCCGTGTTGAGCAAAGTATAATCATGCGCGAAACAGGGCAGCTGGTCATCGCGCTCCCGCAGAGAACTGCGTTCCATATTTCCCAGTTCGACCGGCAGTGCCAGCGCAAGTTCCGTCATAATGTCGTAAGTGCGGGTGAATGATTTTGTTGTAATGAGCTCCAGTGCATGTATGCGCTCTATGAACTCATTGCGAAAATTCCACTGCTCAAGGCTCTCTTCGGTCAGTTCTTCAGGATCAATGTTCTGAATGAAGACCAGTATTGGGATCTTGCGGGAGACGGCGACGTCAAATTCCAGTTCGGTGTAAGACTTGTCCTTACCCTTGGGGCACGTGCCGTAGCGGGCACCGATCAAACATATGAGAAGGTCGCATCTCCCGGCTTCCAACAATGAATTTTCGAGTGTGGTTCCAGGCCGTGCGGTCCAGTACTCGCACACGCACGGCTTGACACTGGCGGAGCGTTCAAGAAAGGCGGTTAGATCGGCGCGAATTGTTTCCAGATCATTGAGCGTACTGCTCACCATCACACGCATTGTCGATTGCCCCCGTCCCGCTGACGCCAAGCTTCCGGGCAGGAAAGCAAATTAGCTGCCTCATGTAAATGTGGGAGGCCGTTCGAGGACCCCGCCATGGAGGGGCATAGCTCTGACCGGAAATGCAGCCGGAAGCGTAACCGATCTGCTGAAACCAGCCCGGTCGCCTTTGGTCCTTACAGAAGTCTGGTCGTGCCCGGTGTCTTGGCTCCGGACAGCGCGGCCCTCACGTCCGCATGCACTTGGCTTCCGGGTCGAACAGGGGTTCCATCTGCAGGGCGGCCGGGCGGCGGTCGCCGAGAACATCGATTTCGTAGGTGCCGTTGGCGCCGTCTTCCAGGAGTTTTGCCGGGATGTAGCCGATGGCGACGGACTTCTGGCTGTTGTGGGCGTAACCGCCTGAGGTGATCCAGCCCACCACTTCGCCGTCGTGCCAGACCGGCTCGTCGCCAATGACGTCCGCGTCCGTGGCTTCCACCGTGAAGGCGACCAGCTTGCGTTCCGGGCCGTCTTCCTTCTCCTTCATGGCGGCGTCGCGGCTTGCCCCGCGTGTAGGGGACGATGCAAAAAGTGCAGTATTGATTACAGCCCTGCATGATGCTGACAAAAGAGGTGATGGCTTTTGCCTGCGACTTGCCGTCGAAAATGTGTTCCTTGATCGCGGCTTCGCTGCCGCGTTCCTCGGCGGTATCCACGATCTGCTTCTGGCCGCCGGCGAGCAGAGCGTCGATGTATTCGCCGGCTCGATGAAATTTCTGGGTGCCGAGCACGAGGTCCACATCCGGGAGCCGATCGATCAATTCCTGCCCACGGCTTTGGGCCATGCAGCCCATGAAACCGAAGCGTTGGCCGGTCTTGCGCTTGCGGGCGTTGCCGATGAGCGCGCCCATCTTGTTGATG
>JBCCEL010000329.1:0-6615 GCA_039030315.1 Pseudomonadota bacterium | reverse complement strand
CGCCAGCCATCCCAGGGGGAGACTTCCTGGCCGCAGAGGGCGAGATAGTCGCGGGCAACATCCACGGCCATGATCCAGGTGCCTGTCCGCTCGCCCGCGCCGCATGTCTCCGGATCGAGCCGGCCGGCGCGGAAATCGGACCAGATCCGGCCGGCACTGCAGAACGCTCCGTCCGGCAGATTTTGGGGCTCGAAATCGATCGCATAGACTTCACGGTGGACACCATCCATTTGCGCGTCAGCCATGCGCCAGGCCTCCTCGCCTGGAAGGCGGTATTCGCAGATCCAGTGATCCTCCCAGCGGCCCGGCGCGAAGTAGGATGCAAATCCGCACCGGACACGGGCTTCAATCCCGTGCTCGCGGAGGAAACCCGTCATCAGGAGCGCGTAATCCCGGCAGGTGCCGATGCTGCGCCCCTGCGGCGGGCGCGGGCTCAGGTCCACTGCGCCGCCAGATTCCGCAAAAACCGACAATCGCTCGGCCACAGGCAGCGTCTGCCGGGAGACCGATGCGAAGTCGGACGCGCTCAGGCCGTAATGCGCAAGGCCTGCATCGTGAATCATCAAGCCCTGGATTGTCTCCGCAAGATCTCCCGGATCCGATGTCAACTGCCGCACCACCGCCTGATGCCTGCCCGGATCCGTCCAGTTATTGTGATTTAAAAACAATATCTTACCCAATATATCATCGCCCGCCGCCAGATGAACGGCAAATTAACACGCAGCTCAGAATAGGTTCAGAGCCACATCACTATAACCTCAATCATCGAACAACGGATGAGCGCCGCATCAGTCGAACACGCAGCGGGCGCCAGCCAGACGACCAGACTACCGGTGAGTTGCCGCATCAGTCGAACACGCAGCAGGCACCACCGGAACGATCTCTAAGCGGGGCTCCTCCCACCCCCGATCAGAGCATAGGACCGGGCCGCATCTGTTCGCCCTAACCGGACCGGACCCTCGTGCTCCGAACCGGCCGCCAGACCCGTGGCGGCCGGTTCTCGTCGTTTCGGGGCCGGTGAATCCCACCCGGAAGACATCCGGAACCCCGTCCCCTCCAAGGCGCCGCACTGCTGTCGAGTTAGCTTGACAACACGCCCTCCTCGTCATTGCCGGGCTTGACCCACAGCTGTCCGGTCAACTGGAATGCGTCCCCCTCCTCGTCATTGCCGGGCTTGACCCGGCAATCCAGAGCGGCAGAGGGCGAACTAAATTCATCTCTCGCAATCAGCCCGTTACGATTGACCAGCCGTCATTGAACGAGCTGCCCTGGATCACCGGGTCAAGCCCGGTGATGACGATGAGTGGGTGGATCGTCCTCAAATTCAAAGCTGGGTTTCCTCTGCCACGAGGGACTTCAATGCATCGGCCTCACGGAGCTTTTCGGAAGCGCGCAGTGTTCAGCCGGACATCAGCGAAGCTGCGCCGACGGCCAGCTTCCGATGAACAGCAGATTAACCGCCACCTCAGAACCGGTTCAGTCCGGGACCGCTAGAACCTGACACATCGAACAACGGTGATGCGCCGCGTCAGTCGATTACGCAGCTGGCGCCACCAATATTCAGAAAAGGGGTCCTTCCCTGCCCCTTTTTCATCGCTGCGATCCGGGCCTGATCTGTTCGCCCTAACCGGACCGGACCGCCGCGCACAAACCGGCCGCCAGCAATTGGCGGCCGGTTTTCATTTGCCCCAGGCCGAACACTCGCTCAACGCTGACACGCCCACGGTTTGCGCTATAGTTGCCGGACTATGGGGGATCATGGTGCACAGAGCCTGCTGGCACGGCTGCTTGCGCTCAAGGCCGCAGGCGGGCCGGAGCTTGCGTTACGTGTGCAGGAACTCGCACGCTCCCACTCAGAACTCAAACTGACACGGGCTGACGCCAGACACCTCCTGCGCCGCCTGCATTCGGCCGGCAGCCCGGCGCCGAGGCGCGGCCAGACCGGGCGCCCGGCCGTGTCCGTGGTCGTCCCGGTGCACGGGACTGAAGCTTATCTTGCTGATTGTCTGAACTCGCTCAGCCGACAGACACTCAAGGACCTGCAGATCGTGGTTGTGGACGATGCCAGCCCCGATGACAGCAATCGCATCATCCTCGATTTCATGCTGCGGGATAAGCGCATCAGCTTTGTGCGAAGTGGTCAGAACCTGGGATTGCTGCTGGCGCGCCAGGCGGGCGTGCGCTTTGCGCGCGGCCGGTATCTCGCGCATGTGGACAGCGACGACCTGGTTGCGCCCGAGACCTACGCGCTGGCCCTTGAGCGCGCCGAAGCAACCGGGGCGGAGATCATCCAGTTCGGCATGCAACGGCTGAAGGGGGACCAGTACCTGGCTCATGATGTGGCGCGTCCGCGGCATGACATGCTTCACGGCAGGCGCATCCTGCAGGCCTTCCTGCACAGCGAGATCAACTTTTCGGTCTGCAACAAACTCTATGCCAGGGACCTCTGGGACAGAGCGGCCGGAGCATTTCCACGGCGCTCGTACAGGGTTGAGGATCTGGCGCAAAACGCCGTGCTCATGCGGGCGGCCAACGGCTACGCCTCGCTCCCCGATCCGCTCTACACCTATCGGATCACAGAAGACTCAGACAGCCGCGCCCGCGATCTGGCAAGCCTGCGTTTGCGGGCCGTCTCCGCCGTTCGCCACGTGGCGCACTTGAAGCGCTGCCTGCACAGAGAGGGAGAGCTGACCCGGCTCTGGCCGGACGTCGGAGCGCTCGAGCGCCGCGTGCACGAAGATTACGTGCGCCCGCTCTCGGCAGCGTTCGGAAGACTTCCGCCGGGCGCCCGGCGTTCGAGACGCCAGGTGGCCGACACCGTACGGCGGCTTGCACGGTTGAACGGATGGCTGGCGCTGAAGCCCTGGGTTCAGATGCATACCTCGCTAATGGCCCTGCGTCGCGCACGGCCCACGGGCCGGCGACCGGCGGTCTCGGTGATCATACCGGTTTACAATCAGCCGGAGTTCATCGCGACAGCACTGCAAAGCGCCCTGCAGCAGACCCGCAAGGATATCGAAATCCTTGTCGTTGATGACGGCTCCAACGACGCCACGCCGGCTGTCATTGACGAGTACGGCAGACGCTCACGGCGGGTCCGTCTGCTGCGGCATGACAGCAACCGGGGCTTGCTTCTGGCGCGGCTGACCGGCGTGCGCGCAGCCCGTGGTCGATACATCGCCCATCTCGATGCCGATGATGCGCTGGTACCTGACGCACTCGAGCTGTTGCTTGCCGAAGCCCGCAACAGCGGAGCGGATATCGTCCAGTGCGGCTTTACCGAAGTACGGCCGGCCGGCAGCCGAAACGTGCTTTGCCGCGATCTCGAAACGCTGGAGGGACCGGCGATCCTTGACCACTTCCTCCGCCTCAACGGCATCTCCAACGCCATGTGGAACAAGCTCTACAGACGCGAGCTCTGCGAACGCTCACTGCCGCTCATGCCGCGCGAAAATCAGCTGGCGGAGGATTTCTGCCAGAACACCGTCCTAATGGCGCTTGCAGGCAAGCTGGCGCATGTGGGCGCGCCGCTCTACCGCTACACCATCCGCGACGGCTCCGGCGACCGGATCCAGGAACCGCAGCGGATCTGCGAACGGGCCCGCTCGGCCTGTTTCAACATGCAGCAGGCCCGTTATGTGGCCGCGCTTGCCCGTCATCCCGGCCGGTTCTCAGCCGGCATCAAGGCCCGCGAGACCGGCTACTTCACCCGGATGATGGACGGGCTGGAAGCGTTGACCGACAACGACGGCCTGCTGGTTTCCGAAACCATGGCAGAGTGCTGTAAGCTCGCGCCCTGGCCGTTCAAACCGCAGCAGCAGATGACACCGGAGCCCGGACCCACGGAGAATCTGTCGACCATTGACGGCGTGTGCGAGAGGATCCGTGACGGCAGGGCCCGGGGCTGGATCGTGGACAAGTCCGACTTCAGCCGGATTATCGGATTTGATGTCTACTGGGACGGCGTGCTGATCGACCGCGGCAGCGCGGGCAATCACCGTGGTGATCTGGAACGCCTCGGCTGGGGCAACGGCCGCCATGGCTTCGCCATTGATCTGCCGGACAACGCCTCTGACGGCGGGCGTCACGAGTTCTCGATCTGCCTTGCAGGCACTAACGTTTCTCTGAGGAAATGCCCCGCAGCGGTGAGGGACGGCAAAGCGGAGCCCGGACCAAACGTGATGGGCGATGGCCGCCGCCTGGCGTTCCCCGGCTTTCGCCTGCCCTGGCAGCGCTGAGAAAGCCATTGGCGAAGCACACGGTTTTGGGTCATTGGAGATCTGATGAAGCAGATTGCCAGCACACTCCTCCTCACCGCAGCGGTCAGCCTCGGCCCCCAGCCGGCGGCGGCGGAGAGCTTCAACGCCTTCCTCAAGACCCTTAAGGCGGAGGCCCTTGCGGCCGGGCGCAAGGCCTCGACCGTCAAGGCGGCGACACGCGGGCTCAAGCCCAATCTGAAGATCATCCCGCTGACCACGCGGCAGCCGGAGTTTCTCTCCTACGTCGGCACCTATCTCTCAAAGCGGGTCACCAAATCCAGGATCAAGGCCGGACGGCGGAAGGTCAGGGGCCTGAAGAAGACATTCACGGCAATTGAGAAGCGCTTTGGGGTTGATCCCTACATCGTGGCTGCCATCTGGGGACTGGAGACCAATTATGGCGGCTATATCGGCAAGAGCGATATCTTCCGGGCCACCGCCACTCTGGCCTGGAAACGCTACCGCGGCGATTTCTTCAAGGAGCAGTTTCTGGATGCGCTCTACCTTATGGAGAGCGAAGGCCTGCCGCGCAGGCAGTTCGTCGGCTCCTGGGCAAGCGGCATGGGCCAGACACAGTTCATCCCGTCCAGTTATCGTAATTTTGCTGTCGATATGGACGGGGACGGCAAGCGCAATCTCTGGCGCTCCACCGCAGATGCGCTCGGATCGACGGCAAACTACCTGGTGAAACACGGCTGGGTGCGCGGACAGCCCTGGGGCCATTCGGTCAGGCTCCCGGATGTCATGTCGAGGACCGTGCTCACCAAGCCGTGGACCGAATGGGCCGCGAAAGGAGTGGTCCGGCGCGACGGCGGCAAACTCCCTGCCGAAGGCACCGCCACCCTGTTCTTTCCCGCCGGCCATGAGGGTCCGGCCTTCCTGGTGACCGCGAACTACTCCGCAATCCGGGACTACAACTGGTCGGATTCCTATGTGCTCTCCGTCGCCAGGCTCGCTGCCCATCTAAGGGGCAAACCGCCGCCGAAGCTGACATGGCCCAAGCGCCGGCCGCTACTGAAGCCGCAGCGGGTGAAGATCCAGAAGCTCCTGGTGGAGAAGGGGTTCAGGGTTCCCAACCGTATCGGCCGCATCACTGCTGACATGCGCAAGGTGATCCGCGACTACCAGATATCCATCGGGGTCACGGCGGACGGCCACCCGGATGCGGAACTCCTGAAGCAGCTCGCCAGGTAGAGGCTGTCCGTGCTGAACAGATGCACCGGTAGCCCTGGATGCCCGCCTTCGCGGGCATGACGTGCGATGTGCTGATGTTGCGGCCGGATGGGCAGTCCGGCCCCAGGACGGGCAAGTGCTGCGCGACCGCCGCCGGGAGTCAGCCGTTGACCATACCGCCGTCGACATTGATGAGCTGGCCGGTGATGTAGCTCGCGTCATCCGACAGCAGGAACGCGATCACGCCGGCAACCTCGTCGGCGCGGCCGAAGCGGCCGAGCGGTACACTCGACATGAGCGTTTCGCGCCCGCGCGTTTCCACGAGATGCGGGATCATGGGCGTTTCGATGAAGCCCGGCGCAAGGGCGTTGACCAGGATGCCGCGCGGCGCGAGCTTGCGCGACAGGGCCCGGGTCAGTCCCACCAGCGCGCCCTTGGCCATGGAATAGCCGGCATAGTCCGCCGCACCGCGGGTAAAGGCGAGAGAGGAGACATAGACAATGCGGCCGCCCTCGGAGAGCTGATCCTCCGCCGCCCCGGTCAGATCCCAGGCGTTGACCGCGTTGTGCTGGAGCGTGTCCTCGAAGATGCCCCGGTCTTCCGGACCGAGACCATGCGGGGTGAAAATCCCCGCGAGGTGGATCAATGCGCCAATCGGCTCTGCCGTTTCGGGAAGCGCCGCTGCGGCAGCTTCCGGGCCGACCATTGTGCTGGCAACGTATGTCGTGTCATCGGGCAGGCCGTCCGCCAGTTCGCGCAGACGGTCCACATCCACATCGACGAGATGAAGTCGCCAGCCCTCAGCCACAAGCCTGTGGCAGAGGGCGATGCCGATGCCCCCGGCGGCCCCGGTGATGACCGCAAGTTTACTGTTATCCGGCATGCTGCCCTCCCCTGGGTGACTGAGATCTTCCACGCAAGGTGCGGCTTGTCCTGCCTTTGATCAATCCCCGAAAGGCGTCACACATCGGCCAGGAGCGATTCGATCGCGCTGACAACCTCCTCGCATTTGCCTGCGTCCAGTGCATCAGGGTGGGGCGGGCCGAACCGCTGGGCGTCGTTGTCGAAATACTTGCCGTTGGCACCGGAAAACTCCTCCGACAATGCGGCCCGGATGAGAATGTCCGCCCCGATTCCAAGATCGCTGCCGGCGACGCCGAAACCTTCCTTGACCATCTTGCTG
>JBCCEL010000328.1:0-6629 GCA_039030315.1 Pseudomonadota bacterium | reverse complement strand
TGGTTCATGATTGTCTCCGGCCTGATTGTCGTTGGCATGGCCGCCTGGATGGTGTGGCTTGCCTGGCCGAGGCGGTCAGCGTCTGCCCATAACAATAACCACCACCACCATCATCATCATGACCACGATCACCATCATCATGATCAACATCACCACGACCATCATCATGATCACGAACACCATCATCACGATCATCTGAGCGCAGACGCCCATACGCGGGCCCATGCCGCCGAGATCCGCGAGCGGCTGGCATCGGGTCAGACCGGAACCTGGCAGACCATCGTCTTTGGTTTGACGGGCGGGCTGATCCCCTGTCCGGCCGCGATCACGGTGTTCCTGCTTTGCCTGCATCTCGGCAAGTTTGCACTCGGTGTGATCCTTGTTGGCGCCTTCTCACTGGGCCTTGCCGTCGTGCTGGTTGGCATCGGCGTCATTGCCGCTGTCGGCATGTCAGCGTTGTCTGCAAGAACGTCGAGGCTCGACGGCATTATTGCCGCAGCTCCTTACATCTCCGGTGTTCTGATCGGGCTCGTGGGCGTGTTGATTATTTTTAACGGTTATTCTCATCTGACGACGGCATAACCGTATTGCTTTCAGCGCCGAATTCGATCATCGACCTTGACTGAAACCAACTGTCGCCGTTCGCGTGACTTGAGGAAAATGATGATCGAAAACCGCAACTTCTACATCGACGGTGCATGGACCGCGCCCCAGGACGGAAGCGATTTTCCGGTGATTGACCCGTCGACTGAAGAGCGCTGCGCAGTCATCTCGCTCGGTGGGCAGGCCGACACGGACGCCGCCGTTGCTGCTGCAAACTCTGCTTTTCCGGCCTGGAGCGCAACTCCACTGGAAGACCGGCTTGCGCTGATCACGCGGATCCTGGACTGCTATAACGCCCGCGCAGACGAGATGAGCGAGGCGATCAGCCTTGAGATGGGTGCACCCATCGAGTTAGCCCGCGAGCAGCAGACGCCGCTCGGTGCATCTCACATCAAGAGCTTTATTCACGCGGCGAAGGACTTTGTCTTCCAGCATCCGCTCGGGCCTCAAGCGCCGACGACCCAGGTGCGTTACGAACCCATCGGCGTCTGCGGCCTGATCACTCCATGGAACTGGCCAATGAACCAGATCACCCTGAAGGTGATGCCGGCTCTTCTCGCGGGGTGCACCGTGGTGCTCAAGCCCTCGGAGATTTCGCCTCTTTCCGCCCTGCTGTTTGCAGAAGTAATGGATGGGGCAGGCACGCCTCCCGGCGTGTTCAATCTGGTGAATGGCGATGGCCCTGGCGTCGGCACGCAACTGAGCGGACATCCCGATGTTCAGATGGTCTCGTTCACCGGGTCGACCCGTGCAGGGATCGCCATCTCCAAAAATGCTGCCGACACCCTGAAGCGTGTCAGCCTCGAGCTTGGCGGCAAAGGCGCCAACATCGTCTTTGCCGACGCCGATCCGGACGCCGTGACCCGCGGCGTCCTGCATTGCTTCAACAACGCGGGACAATCGTGCTCCGCCCCAACCCGCATGCTGGTGGAGCGTCCGCGCTATGAGGCGGCTGTCGATGAGGCGGTCCGGGCCGCTGACGCCATGACATTCGGGCAAAGCGGCGACGTTGATTGGAACATGGGTCCGGTCGTGAGCGAAGCGCAGTTCGACAAGATTCAGAACCTGATCGAAACCGGTATCTCAGAGGGCGCGCGCCTGGCGGCAGGCGGCCCCGGCCGGCCCGAAGGCGTGAACCGCGGCTATTACTGCCGGGCAACCGTTTTTGCTGATGTGACAAACGAGATGCAGACTTCTCGCGAGGAAATCTTCGGGCCGGTCCTGTCGATCATGCCGTTCGATACCGAAGAGGAAGCCATCGCGATTGCAAATGACACGCCTTATGGGCTGTCCAACTATGTCCAATCGGAAGATTCGGATAGGCGAAATAGAGTCGCGCTCAGCTTGCGCTCGGGAACAGTCGAGATGAACGGGACGTCTCGCGGCGCAGGCTGCCCGTTCGGCGGCGTCAAGGCATCTGGCAATGGCCGCGAGGGCGGCAAATGGGGCCTGGAAGACTTTCTGGAAGTGAAGGCGATCAGCGGCTGGGGATAACATCAGCCAAGCTGTTCAAGCTCCTCATCGGACAGCAGCCGCGAACGGGTGAGAAAGCGCTTCTCCCGCCCGTTGTCGAGACTGAACATGCCGCCCCGCCCCGGCACCACGTCGAGAATAAGCTGCGTGTGCTTCCAGGCGTCGAACTGGGGACCTGATATCCAGACCTCCGTGTCGTCCACTTCACCCAGCTTCACGTCCGTCGTGCCAAGGTGAAACTCGCCCTTGGGGTAGCACATGGGCGATGAGCCGTCGCAGCAGCCGCCGGACTGGTGGAACATGATCGGGCCGTGATCAGCCATGATCTCGGCCATGAAATCACGTGCAGCCTGTGTTGCGGTGACGCGGCAGAACATCTCCGTGCCTGGAATCTGCCTGTCGTCTGTCGCGCAGGAAATCTGAACGTCGTCCTTCATCTCGTACTCCCGGATGCAAATGCGCGGAGCCCCCGGACTCCGCGCCGTCGTGCTGCCTCTATTAGAAGAAGCCCAGCTTGTTCGGGCTGTAGCTCATCAGCATGTTCTTGGTTTGCTGATAGTGATCGAGCATCATCTTATGGGTCTCGCGCCCGATGCCCGACTGCTTGTAACCGCCGAAAGCCGCGTGTGCCGGATAGGCGTGGTAGTTGTTGACCCAAACGCGGCCGGCCTGAATGCCGCGGCCGAACCGGTAGCAGGTATTGGCATCACGCGACCAGATCCCGGCGCCGAGGCCATAGAGCGTGTCGTTGGCGATTTCCATTGCCTCGTCTTCGTCCTTGAACGTGGTGACGGAGACGACGGGACCGAAGATCTCTTCCTGGAAGACCCGCATCTTGTTGTGGCCCTTAAGGATAGTCGGCTTGATATAGTAGCCGCTGGAGAGCTCGCCGCCGAGATCGGCTGCGCCGCCGCCGGTCAGGACTTCTGCGCCTTCCTGATTGCCGATGTCGAGATAGCTGAGGATCTTCTCGTGCTGCTCTTCCGATGCCTGCGCACCCATCATGGTTTCCGCAGTGCGCGGGTCGCCCATCACGATGGCCTCGGTGCGTTTCACCGCCTGTTCCATAAACTTGTCGTAGATGTCTTCATGGATCAGCGCGCGGCTTGGGCAGGTGCAAACTTCGCCTTGGTTCAAGGCGAACATCACGAACCCTTCGATGGCCTTGTCGAAGAAAGCGTCGTCCTCGTTGGCCACGTCTTTATGGAAGACGTTCGGGGATTTGCCACCAAGTTCAAGGGTCACCGGAATCAGATTCTCGGTCGCATACTGCATGATCAGCCGGCCGGTGGTGGTTTCTCCGGTGAAGGCGATTTTTGCGATGCGCGGGCTCTGAGCCAACGGCTTGCCGGCTTCAAGCCCGAAGCCGTTGACGATGTTGAGCACGCCCGCAGGCAGGACATCGGCGATCAGCTCGGCGAACACCATGATGGTTGCCGGGGTCTGCTCGGCCGGCTTGATCACGACGCAGTTGCCGGCGGCGAGTGCAGGCGCCAGCTTCCAGGCCGCCATGAGCAGCGGGAAGTTCCATGGGATAATCTGGCCGACCACCCCGAGCGGCTCATGGAAGTGATAGGCGACGGTATCGTTGTCGATCTCGCTCATGGTGCCTTCCTGTGCTCTCAGCACGGAGGCAAAATAGCGGAAATGGTCCACCGCCAGCGGCATGTCGGCAGCCGTAGTTTCGCGGATCGACTTGCCGTTGTCCCAGGTCTCGCAGGTCGCCAGCAGCTCGAGGTTCTGCTCGATAACGTCGGCAATCTTCAGCAGCGCTGCGGAACGTTCGGCAACCGAAGTTTCGCCCCAGGCCTTGCGGGCCTTGTGGGCGGCATCAAGCGCGAGATTGATGTCGTCCGCATCAGACCGGGCGATTTCATTGATCACTGCACCGGTGATGGGGGTCGTGTTATCGAAATACTTCCCGTTCTTCGCCGCGACGAATTCGCCGCCTATAAAGTTGTCGTAGCGAGTCTTGAAGGGCGAGGTAAATTCCCCGGCCACCTGGGTCATGACGTTCATGAATGTTCTCCCTATGGAATGATCCGGGACTGCACCCGGCTTGGAGAACTTTTTAGTATGAACACGAGGTCGGCTGCCGCGGGCTGCACCAGACCCAAGTTCGGATGTGTGTCAGTTTTGAAACACATTCTGTGAAAAATGTACTCTAACTGATCCGAAGCCTCTTCATCCGTCGATAGAGCGTTGTGCGCCCGATCCCGAGCGTGCGCGCAGCCTTGGAAACATTTCCGCCGCTTCTCGCAAGTGCTTGGACAACGACGCTCTTCGCCGCCTCTTCGAAGTCAGGGACCGATTGTTCGCCGATCAGAAGGTCGTATGCCGGACGTGGGGCGAAGAGGCCAGATAGCGGTAAACCGAAAGACTTGCGCGCATCGCGCGTCGCGCCGACCACAATGTCGTCCTTGTCAATCGCGAAAAGACCCGATCCGACATGGCCGCCTTCAACAACGACTATCCTGGCTTGCGAAAACTCCGCGCGAAACAGGTCCGCTTCAATCTGCTTGGCTGCCTGATGTACGGTGGCACCAATCAGCGCGTTCAAACATGCCGTCTGGTCTGCCCGTGCAGAAGAAACATCAAGAGCACCCAGGAGTTCTCCTCGAGGGCCGTAAACCGGCGCATCAATACAGCTCATGGCGATGTTCCGGGCATGGAAATGCTCATCTCGGTGTACGATAACCTGACGGTTTTCCGATAGACATGTGCCGATCCCGTTGGTGCCCTCGGCCTCTTCACTCCAGTCCGCGCCTTGCCAAAGACCCCATTCCTTGAAGACAAGAGCATCGGCAGGAGAACAACGCTGGTCGAGGACGACGCCGTCTGAGTCTGTCAGGAGAACACCGCAGCCCGAGCTGCCGACCAGTCCGTGCAAACGGTCAAGGCTCCGATTGGCATTCGCGAGAAATCTTCCCACGGACGCGCAACGCAGTCGAAGCTCGGCAGCTCCGAGCATCTGCCGTCTGCGTGATTCTGCAGGATCCAGCCCGTAGGTGATGAGCGATCGGCGCCACGATGCTGCGATCCAGGATTGAGCTGCAGCGGACGTGGAACCGACTGTTCGTTCAACTGTGGCGATGTGGCTTGCGGAAGACACCTCGACCTTGCTTCCCCGCTGGCCGCCAGCCGGCAATCGGACCAGCGCCGCGAACTGGTTTAATCCTGATAAATTTTGTCAGGTTTAAACCATAGGCCAGGACTCGCGCGCGATCAAGCGGATGCCGATGATCGAAAATGCGCGCCTGGCGTCCGTACTGGAGACTGGAATCTCAGTCGTCGAAGAATGTTACCCATTCCTCGATATCGGCCCGATCGGTGCGCCAGATGTTTTCCGGGGCATCTTCCACGGCGTAGCCCATGGACATGCCACAGGCCAGAAGCTCGTCTTCGTCTATGCCGAGTTCTTCGCGGATCAGTTTGTGGTGGGAGCACCAGGCGACCTGGCCGCAGGTGTGCAGCCCTTCACCGCGGGCGCCGATCAGGATGTTCTGGATGAACATGCCGATATCCATGAACGAGCCGACCGACATGCGCCGGGAAAAGGTGATGAAGAGCCCGACCGGTGCATCGAAGAACTCAAAGTTCCGGAGCATCTGCGCCCCGCGGGCTTCCTTGTCGTCGCGTCCGATCCCCAATGCGCCATAGAGCCCGAATCCGGTCGCCCTGCGCCTGGCCAGATAGGGCTCGAACCACTCCGTTGGATAGTAATCGAATTCCGGATCGCTCGCCTTCAACGAAGAGATGCCCTGAGCCGATGCCAGTGCCTTTTCGGTGATCCGTGCCTTGGCTGCGCCGCGCACTACGTAGACTTTCCAGGGTTGCGTGTTGTGCCCGCTCGGTGCCTTGCCTGCCCCGGTCAGGATACGGCGCAAAGCCTCTTCCGGCACCGGATCGGGTTTGAACCGGCGGCAGGAATGCCGCGACATGATGGCTTCGTGGACATCCATTAAGAGGTCTCCTGGTCAGGTAAATCGCACACGCTGGGCTGCGCCCCGTCCGATGAGGCGGACGGGCCAAACCAGCCCTGTTCATGCGGAAGTGCTTAAATCGTAACGGCCTTGGTCTCCAGGTATTCATGGAAGCCCATGGGGCCAGCTTCCCGGCCGTTGCCGGATTGCTTGTAACCGCCAAACGGCACGTCGTAGTCGCCGGCATTACCATTCACGTTGACCACGCCAGCTCTCAGCTGCCGGCTAACACGATCAATGCGTTCGCTATCGGTTGACTGAATGTACGCCGCCAAGCCGTAGGTGGTGTCGTTGGCTATTTCGACAGCCTCTTCTTCCGTATCGAACGGCATCACGGCCAGCACGGGGCCGAAAACCTCCTGGCGGGCGATTGTCATGTCGTTGTTCACGTCGGCAAAAAGGGTCGGGCGCACATAGTAGCCCTTGTTGAACTCCGGAGGCAGGCCAAGCCCGCCCGCGGCAAGACGGGCGCCATCGTCGATCCCGGCCTGAATGAGCTTCTGGATGTTTTCATACTGGCGTTTGTTCACAACCGGGCCGATGTGGTCGCCCTCCTTCATCGGATCGTCA
>JBCCEL010000327.1:0-6648 GCA_039030315.1 Pseudomonadota bacterium | reverse complement strand
GCGGGCTATCAGGCAAGGTGGTCTCGCTAGATCGATATCGCGAAAAGAGCTCAATGAGATTGTTTCGGAAAGTCCACACGCTCACACCTGCTGAGATCATGAAACTTCGAAAACCGGCCGAGGACAAACTGTATGAGTGAGGACTATTTCGCAACGCCAGCAAGTCGCAAAGGCATCGAGGATAAGGCGGCTGCCTGGCGGCAAGCACTTCGGGTGGCGCCTGATTGCTACACCCCTAACATCTCACAAATTTTAGAAATTGAACTACCGACGGTTTTCCCCAGCTTCGCGTTGGTTGTCGGACTTCACGACCAAGACGATATTGTCGAAGCATATACCTCATTCGATCCACCCAAAATTGTGGTTAGAGAAGATATTTACCTAGACTGCGTTGCACATAAACCCAGGGCGCGCTTCACACTTGCTCACGAGTTGGGGCACTTGGTTCTTCATAAAAACGCAATGCCGCTCCATCGTGCACCAGAGCAATATGTCAGGGCTGATAAGATTCTCCCATTCGCGAGCGTTGAGTGGCAGGCGAACGCCTTCGCCGCAGCGTTTTTGATGCCTGCTCAGCTGGTTAGGGAATTCGATAATCCCGCTGATATCTCTGAGTTTTTCCAAGTCTCTCATGGAGCTGCTGTGACAAGGATGAAAACACTCGGCATCCAGAAAGCGCGTTTCATTCCGGACGACGTCAGGAACGACATTGAGAACCTAACAAAGTGAGATCTGGCGATTATGGCGGATCGCGTTAGCCTTGTCCGCTTTTCAGAAACACCAACGCCGGGCAAAGCCCGGCGCCGGCACCCGCGAAGTAACAGCTAAGGTACTTGCGGGGGCGAAAGAGGAAGCTCCCCTCTCTGCTAGCACCGAGAACCTAGGAGATTCTTCTGAGATCGTCCAGCGGAGCCTTGGCGCCATTGGAAAAAGGACAAAGACAATGGCTCAGTACAACCGAAACTCCGGCAAGAGCTGGAGTAGCAATGAACTCAAACAGCTCAAGAAGCTCGCTTCTGAAAACACGCCAACACGAGTGATTGGGCTCAAATTGGGGCGCACGGAAAGTGCGGTCTACACCAAGGCCAGTGAGGCCGGCGTCTCTATGAAGCCGACCAATCAATCCCCTTACAACCGCCATAGCTGATTGGCGCACGAGGGCTGCGGACCTAGTGCCGCAGCCCGCTCTCCCTCAGCCAGAACCAGGTTGCGCGGGATCTGGATGTGCCGCCGGCGCGGATTAATGACATTGTTCACGGTCGCCGCGCCATCACCGCGGACACGGCGCTGCGGCTGGGCAAGTATTTCAATATGTCCCCGGAATTCTGGCTGAACCTGCAGCAGAACTACGAGCTGAGAAAAGCGCGGCGGGAGACCTGGCCGGAGGTCGAGCCGCGGGTCAGGCAGCGCGCGGTGGTTCAGGGCGGGATGGGTTCAGAATAGATCACGCATCCACGTCAGTTGCGCATCGGACCGAGGCGCTTTTGGTTTCGCGGGGATGCGGCAGCCACGGTGCGCGCAGGATGCCGGTTCCGTTGTGGTCCAGCGGATATTCGTCAGACCCTAGTCCCGGTGGGGATCGTTTTCCGGCAGGCTGTCTTTCAGCGCTTCAAAATCTTTCCATGGTGGTTTTGCGCCAACGCCTGAGGGGTCCGGCAGATAGGGCGATGGGGCCGCGTTCGCAAGGTCGGGAATGTAGCGGGGGCAGTTCGGGAAAATTTCATCCGCAACGACGTATGCCGTCAGCTTCGGCCCCTGGGGCGTCTCCTTGTCCAGAAGCTCGCAGCTTCCGTTCACGCGTAACCGCCTGGGGTTCTCGCCGAACCGGATGAAGAGCATCCCGACCCTTGGCGACTTGAGGATGTTGCCAAGGCTGCGGTACATCGAATTACCGTCATAGTCGTCCCATTCGAGGGTGTTCGGTCCAAGGACCCGCACAAATCCGGAGGGACCACCCTTGAACGAGCAGTCTACGCTGTCACCATGGGCAGTTGCGAGAAAGAAGAACTCGGCGTTCTGGATAAACTCGATCTCGTCTTCGCCTAGCTGTTTCAGGCGGCGGTGCCTTTCCAGGGCGTCCGCGATGCGGCGGCCGTCGAACCGGTCCTGCAGTTGCCGATGGCCCTCGTGGTAGACGCTGTCGCGGGAGTTCGTCACTTCGGTCCTCCTAGAGTTTTCACGCTGTGTCCGAACACAGCCCACCACTCAGGTTCACTTGATGCGGATCGCACGGAAGATGATAACCGATTGTGCCGGAAGCTCACGGCAGTTTCCGCGGCGCGTTGTGGGAATCGCAGAGATCCTCTTGACGAGGTCAATGCCGGCGGCGACCTTGCCGAACACGGCATAGCCCCATCCGTTTGGCGTCTTGTCCCTGAAATCCAGGACAGCATTGTCGGCCACATTGATGAAGAACTCCGAGGCCGCCGAATGCGGGCATTGCCCGCGCGACATGGCAATGGTGCCGGCCACGTTCTTCAAGCCGTTATCGGCTTCGCTGCGGATAGGCGGCCGCGTCTTGCCGCGCTGGAACTTGTGATTGACGAGGCCGGATTGATCGAGGACCCCCATTACGACCCGGTGGATGATCTTCTCGCTGTAGTAACCGTGCTTCACAAATTGCAGGAAGTTCGCAACGGTTTTCGGGGCCTTGCCGGGGAAAAGCTCCACCATGATCACGCCCCCGTTCGTGATCAGCTCAACCTGCTGGGCAGACGCGTTCTGCTCTGACATTCCGAGGAACACGCAAACAAGAGCCACGATGCTCAAGGAGCGCAGTGGAGTTTGCGGGGACGGCCGCAGCCGACCAGTCTTTTCGAAACCCTCCACAGCATTGCCACCTCACCCCTCTTGTTACCACTGAACGCATCCATCATTCAGGCCCCGGAGACAGTGCCGCGATTCAGTATACGGATCAACGTGAGGCACCCGCCTCCGTCGTGCCGTACAATCGCGAACACAGTGCATCATCGCGCAAATTGCCTTACTATCCCGGGACTTGCCACCAGGGAGGACGGAATGGCTGAATTGAGACTGGAAGATTGCTCGAACGAGACGTGTCCCTGGTCGGGAAAGCCGGTGTCTGCGGATTCACTCACCATGCACGAAGGCAAGGTTGTGGGCTTCTGCAACCCCGGCTGCCGCGACAAGTTCGAGAAAGCCATCAACCATTTTGCATCAGAATCCTGAGCCTTTGGCGCTATGTGACCCCAGGGCTTTGGGCTCCGGTCGATGGCTTTTTTGTTGGCTGACCATGCCGCAGCTGCCGCGTCGCCATGGCCATCCTTCCTGAACTGGAACGCTCAGCATGATTGCTTACGTCACTGTCGGAGCTGACGACATCGCGCTTGCCAAACGCTTCTACTCTGCCTTCCTCCCAGACCTGGATTACGAACTGGATGAAGGTCCTGAGGGTTTGAGCTACGCCCAGCCCGCACGACAGGGCCAGTCACCCGTCCTGGCGGAATTCTACGTCAAACCACCGTTCGATGGACGGCCGGCAACTGTTGGAAACGGTGTCATGATCGCATTTCAGGCGCGCAGTCAAAAACAGGTACGTGATCTTCACGCAGCAGCTCTTGCCGCGGGCGGCACCGATGAGGGTCAACCGGGCTTCCGTTTCCCGTATGGGCCTCATTTCTACGTCGGCTACCTTCGCGACCCTCAAGGTAACAAAATCGCACTGTTCGCCGACGATCCGAACGAACCTGGTCGGGATGGATAATAAGGTGAGCAACCGGCTTGCCGGAAAGCATATCGCTTTCTTTCACGCCTTGCAGATCGGCAGCGGCTTCCATTCCCGTTTCGGCAGCGACTTCCGCCACTCATTTATGATCGGCTGGAGGGTTTCCTTGGGCCAGAATTTTGGCGTGCGGATGGATTTCAAGCAGGTAGAATTCCAGTAGAGTCCGGCCTTCTTGAGCGACTTCTTGGCCTTCCGCGCCTTGGCCACCGCGTCAATGTCGCTGGATTCAGGGTAAATGTAGAGCGTTGTCGGATTACCCTCTACGAGCGCGAGGATCTTCCTGGAGGCCTGCGGCGACCAGGTGGTGCAGCCGTTGCTACGGCCGCCGGTGTAATTCACCAGCTTTCCGTAAGGAACGTAGCCTTCCTTGTCCTTGTACTCGCTCTTCGGCGCCTTGTAGCGGCAGCGCCACCTCAGAAACACGGCCGGATGCCCGCCGATCGCCCGCTCCCTGGCGTTCGCAGTGTCGCCTTCTCCGTCAAACAGCAGGAAGGTGCGCAGGAACGGCGTCTTCTTCTTTCCGGACGCACGATAGTACCCCTTGAACGAAGTCCTCGTTTCCGCCGTCACATAGTTGCCGCCTGTGGTCAGCTTTGAGCCTTCCGCGTTGCTGAAGTTCTTGGCGCAGACCCGCCCGTTCGAAAAATTTGCACGTTTCAGGTTTCGCCCGTTGCCGTGGCCCGACGAAACCGCCCTGAACGTTCTTTCCTCCTCGCAGATGACGAAGTACCGCCGCCCCGGGCGGCCGGTCTTGGTCAGGCTCGGGCGCGTTGCGTCCATTGCGAAATAGCAGGGGTTCTTCACCTTGCCTTCTTCCAGCTTCCGGCGGTAGAGCGCACGCGCTCTCTTCAGGACAATCGGGGCAATCTTGCCATCGCTTAAACCAATATGAGGCTTCAGCCAGCCCGGAATGTCCGATGTTTGATCGTTGCCCCATGATGGAACCGGGGCCGACAAGGGGACGGTAATTGCGGCGGCAACAACAAGGAAATGCGATCTCGTCGGCAAGGGGAGCCCTCCATTCAAACCATCCTGAACTCCCGCCCAACATAGGCCGGCAGACCTGAAAGCGCCATGCCACGGCCGCTGCCGGTGTGTCATAAGCTCGTGAATTCAGGATGGCGGCAGTACCGCCTGAAGCGCCATCGACACCGACGGCAATCACGTGCAGATTGCCTGGCGATGAGGCGAGGAGCGATCATGCCGCAAACCAATCCAGAAGGCGTTGCACCGGCCAACCATGTCGTGGTGGATCCCATGTCCGTTCACATCGGTGCTGAAATCAGCGGGGTCGACCTTACCCGGCCACTGAGCACGCAGGAGGTGCAAGCGATCCGCCAGGCCCTGCTGGATTGGAAGGTAGTCTTCTTTCGCGACCAGAAATTGGACCATCGCCAGCATATCGACTTTGCTCGGAATTTCGGCGATCCGACACCGGCGCACGCGGTGTTCGGGTCTGATCCAGACTTTCCGGAGATCTATCCCGTCACCAAGCACCGGACCGCCTTTGCTGGTCGACCGGCGGCAAACCGGGCCTGGACGGATTGGCACACCGACACGACGGCGACGGTCAACCCGCCGTTCGGCTCGATCCTGCGGGGCGTCGTCGTGCCGCCATTTGGCGGAGACACGCACTTCACCAATATGGCCGCGGCGTACCGGGCGCTCTCGCCAAGCCTCCAGCAATATCTGGGCAGCCTGCGCGCGGTTCACCGCTTCAAGCGCGCAGGCGATGACGACAAAGCGGCCGACTACAACGCGATGATCGACAGCAATCCCGTGGTTGCAGAACACCCCCTGGTCACCGTCCATCCGGAGTCCGGCGAACCCTGCCTCTACACCAGCCAGGAGTTCACCAGTCACATCGTCGGCCTCCACCGGCGCGAGAGCGATATGCTGCTGGAATTCCTCTGGGAGCACGCGGTCCGCTCGGAGTTCTGCTGCCGCTTTCGATGGAAGAAGGGCAGCATCGCCTTTTGGGACAACCGCGCAACCCAGCATCAGGCGATCCGCGATGTCTATGACAGTGATTTCGACCGCGAGTTCTATCGCGTGACCTTGAATGGCACGATTCCGGTCGGCCTGGACGGTCGTCCCTCCAAACACATCAGCGGCGAATGGATGCCGCCGGTGTGATGCAATTGCGCCGGAAAGCTCGACCCCGGACCGTCTCAGACAGAGCACGCAAAGAAATCCTTTGCCGTCCACACTGCGTAGACGGTCACCGACGGAGGGATTCCCGATGACCGACACAACGGCCGAGACCGATGCTGACCGGATGTTTCACACAGCCGAGCAGGCGGGGCTGAAGCTTGCCATCAAGGGACGGCTGGCAGCGCTTGCCGTATTGGGGGTCTGGATGGTGATCTCGCGCGGGCCGGACCGGGCCCCCGATTTCATACTGGCCACGCTGGTTTTTGCCGCACTCGGCGTTCTCCATTTCAAGATCATCGGCTCCAGATTAGACCGTCCCTGGGTGAAATACGCCTTTCTCACCATCGACCTTGCAATCCTGTCGCTGGCCGTGGCACTGGTGCCGCCCACCACTGAAGCGCCCCTGCCCCAGATCTTCACCTTCCGCTTTGGTGTTCATCCCTTCTACTTCATCGTTCTGGGCATCGCCGCCTTCAGTTTTTCTCCCGGACTGGTTCTTTGGAGTGGCGTTGCCGGCAGCGCAGGATGGCTGGGCGCATTTGCATGGGTTCACAGCCGAATGAGTTCGCCGCTCCAGTGGTCGGATATCCCTGACAATCCGACGGCCAAGCAGTTTCTCGGCGTATTCCTGAGTCCTGATTTCGCGCCCTGGGGCAGCCGGTTTCAAGAAGCCATTATCTTTCTGGTGGTGGCTGTTCTGATCGCCATCGTCATGCATCGTGCCCGGCAGACCGTCCGAAGCCAACTGG
>JBCCEL010000326.1:0-6684 GCA_039030315.1 Pseudomonadota bacterium | reverse complement strand
TGCCTTTGACGGGTGACACCGGAGAAGGCTCGGACCGGCAATCGCAATGCCTTGGGAAAGGGGCCGAAGTTCGCAACTCTAGGCCTTCGGACTCAAGGTCGTAGCCCCCGGCGGGGTCGCCTCCCTGATGGATCTTGATGGTTCATGACGCCGGACGGCCGATCGATAAAACGCCCTCCCGGTTCCAACATCACATGCGTGGGTCAGATAGTCTGGCCAAAAGGAGCAACTCGAGAACCAAAACCTGACGTCTTGTGCACCCTTCTTGCGGACCCGGATAATGGGATTAATCCGCACTTTCGGCCGAGAGTGACGGCCGGATTTGAGACCCACGCAACCTCCCTCGTGTTTTATTGCGCTCACGGCAGCATGCGCTATTGCGCATGCGCCTACGCGGGTGCGCGCCATTAAGGCGCAGCGGCCGGTCGGCCTTGCCTCAGGCCTTTGGCCTTCAGTGTTCTTTTTCATCGGTAGCCTGGTTCAGTTTGCTCAACGCAGGTTGGTCTTGCCGCAATGCGGCTGGTGGCCCAGGCCCTTGCGCCATCCCTTGAGCGATCCCACCTTACCTTCTCGGGCACAACAGGGCGGCACCGCAGGGGAGCGATATGGCTGAGCAGACTTTCCAGGAACGGGTCTCCGACTGGTTCACGGTCCCGCCCGCGCATGTCGGCAAGGACCTCGCCCGCTACTACGTCTACTGGAAGGTCTTCTACTTCCTCGCCGCCGTCGGCCACTTCCTGACCCTGCTCCTGTTCTGGAACAACGGCGTCACCTTCATGGCCCTCTTCAACATCTTCAGCGTGGTGATCTTTGTCAGCGCGCTCTGGCTGCTGGAGCGGGGATATTACCGCCTGGCGTTCTGGGGAGCGATTACCGAACTCGTCCTTCACGGCATTGCCGCCACGATCTGCGTCGGCCACCAGTACAGCTTCCAGCTCTATCCCTTCCCGGTCGTCATCCTGCTCTTCATTCAGCCGTTCTACGCCCTGCGCACCTCCGTCGCGGCAGCCTCGGCAGTCCTGATCAGCGCGGCGGCCGTGATGTCCTACGCGGTGACCCATGACCCGGTCTATCTCATCCCGGAGAGCCAACAGGTCTTCCTGAGCGCGACCGCCATGATCACCTGGCCGTTCTACGTCCTCTTGATGGTTCTGCCCTTTGTGCGGGCCTCTGCGCGGGCCGAAGAGGAAGTCGCCGCCGCCTACGGCGAGAGCGAGCGGCTGCTGCTCAACATTCTCCCCGCCCCGGTCGCAGCCCGCCTGAAGGCGTCGGAAGGCATGATTGCCGACGACCATGACCGGGTGGCGGTCCTTTTCGCTGACATCGTCGGCTTCACCGAAATGTCGGGACGGCTGAAACCGGCCGAACTCGTCAGCCTGCTCAACGATGTCTTCAATGCCATCGACGAGGTGGTGGCAAAGCACGGCGCGGAAAAGATCAAGACGATCGGGGATGCCTATATGGTCGTGGCGGGCCTTCCCCTGCCCGACGACGAGCCCGGCGTCACGATCTCGAACCTGGCGCTGGACATGGTCGAGGAGGTTTCTAGGTTCCAGGACCCGGTTACCGGCGAACCGGTCCAGATCCGGATCGGCATCAATTCCGGCGCCGTCGTCGCCGGCGTGATCGGCAACCGCAAGTTCGCCTACGACCTCTGGGGCGATGCCGTGAATGTCGCTGCCCGCATGGAGGCAACCGGCGATATCGGCCGTATCCAGGTCCCTGAGAGCTTTGCACAGGCCTTGAGCGACCGGTTCGAATTCGAGCCCCGCGGCGAAGTCGAGGTGAAGGGCAAAGGCGCGATGAAGACGAGCTTCCTGAACGGACGCAGGAGCTGAGCCCCTTGGTTTGATTGATCAGGCCAGCCCGGTGCCGCCCTCGGGCTTGACCCGAGGGTCCAGTGCGGCAGGGCTCTGAGCTCTCGTGGCCCTGGGCCCTCGGCTCGGGGGCCGAGGGCTGCAAAGAGGGGAGGATATGCTCTTGCAGCCGATGACCGCGTCGGCGTGAGGCGCCTTCAGCCTTCGTACCGGTCCGCGGCCAATCCCGCCCCCTGCAGCAGAGTCATCAGCCGCTGGCCGTAGTGCCGGTAGATCTCGATGCTCTCTTCTTCCGAAGCGCTCGCTGCATCGGGATTGTGGAACACCGAGGCCATGTGTGGTTCGATGGAGATGCCGCCGTCATAGTCATCCTGCGCCAGCAGCTTCAGGATCTCCGGGATGCGCCCGTGCCCCTCTCCCGGATAGGTGTAGATCTCCTCGCCGCCTTCCAGCCGGGCATCCTTGATGTGCACATAGGCCACGTGTTCGCGCACATTCCGGTAGAACTCTAGCGGGTCCTGCGTCTGGCCGGCACCCGCCGACGGGTCGGGCGTGATCGCCGGGTTGCCGGTGTCGAAGACCAGCTTCAGGCCCGGCACGTTCTCCACCAGTTCCAGCGTGTGCTGCCAGCTCATGCCGCCATAGTTCATGCAGTTTTCGTGCACCGGCGTTAGCCCGGCATCATGAAACCGCACCGTGATCTCGCGCAGCCGCCTGAAGCGTTCCTGGGCATGCTGTTCTGCGCCCGCGCACCGCGCATAGCTCATTATGCGGATGAGCTTCGTCCCCAAACGCTGCATGCGCGGAATGGCCCGCTCCACCTCTTCCAGGGTGATCTCGAAAGGATCCTCGATCCGCTTGCCCCAGTTGGCGATCGTGGAACCGAAGCAGTTCACATGCACGCCGGCCTCCTCCAGCAGCCCGCAGGCCCGGTCAAAATCCGCCTCGGAGAGATCGTGGATATTCGTGCCCCAGACCCCGCGGGACTCGATGGCATTCCAGCCCAGCTTCCTGGTCACCCGGATCTGGACCGCGAGGTCCTGCGAGGCTTCGTCGGCAAATCCCGTCAGATACATCGCTCACCCCACCTCGACTTTCGCTCCGCCACGTTCGGCCGAAGCATAGATCGCCCGGATCAGGGCGACCGCGCGGCGGGCCTCTGCGCCCGAGACCTGCGCCGCCCTCCCTTCGCGAATGGCACCGGCTGCGTCCTCGAAGTTACGCTGGTGCCAGCGGAAATCAATGGAGGAGGGATCGGCCGCGCCGGCACCTCCACCGCCCGCCATTCCGAAGTCCATTCTGATCCGCTCATCGTCACCGGTCTCTTCGCTGAACTCCCAGACCCGGAAACGGTCGTCGGCGAGGAAGACCGATCCTCGTTCCCCGCTGATCTGCACCTCCGCCGGATGTCCCTCGCCGGACCAGGAGGCCGTGGTGCCCTGGATGACGCCGAGAGCACCGCTCTTGAACTCCAGCATTGCCACCGCCGTGTCCTCCACCTCGATCCCCTCATGGGCCACAAGCCGCGTCTCTGCGCGGACGGACTGCACATCCCCCATGACATGCAATAGCAAATCGATGGTGTGGATCGACTGGTTCATCAGCGCGCCGCCGCCATCGAGCGCCCAGGTGCCCCGCCAGGCGCCACTGTCGTAATAGGTCTGGTTGCGCCACCATTTCACACAGGCATCGGCGAAGTTGATCCGGCCGAAGCGTCCCTGGTCGACGGCCTGTTTGAGGAGTGCAGTCGCCGGATTGAACCGGCGCGGAAAGATACCGGTCAGCGACACGCCTGCGTCGTCGCACGCGGCGATCATCCGGTCGACCCGTTCGGTGGTGACCTCCACGGGCTTCTCGCAGATCACGTGCTTTCCCGCTGCCGCGCACGCAAGGACCGGGTCAAGGTGCGCACCGCTGGGGGTGCATATGGTGACGACCTCCAGGCCGTCGTGGGCGAGGAAGTCCTCCAGGCGCGAGTACCCTCGCCCGCCAAAGGTCTCCGAAAACGCGTCCGCCTTTGCGTGGTCGCGCGAGAAACAGGCGACGAGTTCCGCGTCCGCCATGGCCGCGATGGCCCGGGCATGGAACTCCGCAATCATCCCGAGGCCGACGATACCGAAGCCGGTCCGAGACATCCTCAGTGTCTCCGGAGCGGCATGGTTGCACAGCGAAACGAACCGCCCGAACCCGGCACGCCGTCAAAGCCGACTTCGATCACCGTGTATCCTGTCCCGCGCAGCTCCGCATTCACCCGCGCGCAAGCCTCGTGGGTGCGGGCAATCACCGTGTCCGGAGCAATCGACAGGACATTCGTTGCCAGGGCATCGGCCTCCGCGCGGTTCACTTCGATCCAGTCGAACTTGCTCTTCAGCACGTCCGGAACCTGGGCAAGGCCGCTTGGATAAACCAGCGCATGCCCGAGCCCGAGCGGATTGAAGGTGCAGTCCAGATGCAGGACATCCTCGTCGGGCCCGCCCCATCTCGTGGGCAAGGGGACGACTTCGAAACGATCGCTGAAGTGCTCCCGCAGGAACTCGAACCCCTCCTTATCGCTGCGCTGGCCGTAGCCGACGAACAGATGTTCGCCGTCGACGACGACATCACCTCCCTCAAGAGCAACGCCTTCAGGGGTCCGCAATGACGGGCCGTCAAAGCCGTCAAGGATATGCCGCACCGCATCGATTTCCTCGATACGGCTGGCATGGCGCATCCCGGCCTCTACGAAGGTATCGCCGATGACAAACCCGATATCGCGTGGACAGGTTTGATCCTGAACGCTCTCCGCCGCCAGCACAGGTTCGTGGACGTGAACCCCCGCCCCGGTCATCGCATCGACGAAGGCCTGAAACTCGGGCAGCAGCATGGCCTCGGTCGGGTGACCTTCTGCATCGACCGTGCGTTGCTGGGTGCTGTTGACCACCTCGACCTGCGATGCATCGCGGTGATAGCCTCGCGCCGTTCCGACGATGACGTGCTCCAGCCTGTCGTATTCACTGCGGACGTCAAACGCGTGTCCCATCCCCACTCTCCTCACGCGGCAGCCTTGCGGCAATAGCAGGACGACCGGATGGGCACTTCGGCACGGGCAACGGCCCGGTCGAGCTGTTGCTTGATATGTGGCGCTTCCACCGTTTCACCGCGCCGTTGCAGGCACTCGTAAAGGCCATGCAGGCTCCACACATTGTTCGGATGTTGGCAGGCCCGGCTGAGTGTGGCGTCCAGCCCGAGATCTGCACGGTACACCGCTTCAGCTTCCTCGTACCGCCCTTGCTCCAACAGCAATGCGCCCAGCGCATGGCGCGTCGGCTGCATCCAGCCCCAGGGCTCGTCATAGGCGAGATTGTCGTCGAGATGGACGGATTGCCTGAGGTGCTCGAACGCCTTTTCATGCTCGCCCTTGTGATAGGCAAGCTCGCCCAGCATCATCTGCTCGGCAACCTGCAGCACGTCCTTCGCCGTGTTCGTGATGACCGCCCGGCTCTCCGGCACAGCTGCGCCGGCCTGCCGGAACAGTTCCGCCTCCGCATCCGCCTCGCCCATGCGGCCAAGATTGGCCAGCGCCACCGTGCGGGCGTACCGCAGGATGGCGAGGGTATAGCAATAGAGCTCAGTGTCTTCAGGCAGGGCCGTGTCGAGGATCTCCTGCCACTGACCAAAGCGGATCTGCACGTGCTGCTTCACCGACACATAGCATTCCAGGAAATCGGCGAGGCTGCGTATGACGCTTTCCGGCAGGGTCTCCACCATCTCGTCCGCGGCCTGCAATGCCACTGAATGCTGGCCGAGGAACATCGCGCCATAGACCCGGAAATGGTAATCGTGCGCCCGGTAGAACGAGTAGAAATTGTCCGCGCCCCGGTGCACGTAATACCGGCGGTTGGCGACAATGGCCTCGCCGTTGCGGTCAACGACGTTCTGATACTCCCCGCACAAGACATCGATATGGGTCGGCATGTGCAGAAGATGGCCGGCGTCCGGCACAAGCTGGCGCAACCGGTCGCCATGGCGCAAAGCCTTCTCCGGATGAGGCGACATCTCCATGACGTGGACATAGAGATGGAGCAGGCCTGCGTGATCCCAGGCGCCCTCAACCTGGTCCAGCGCCGTTTCGATGACCGAGATGATCTCGGTTGTATCGGCGCCATCAGCGACGCTGCCGGACTTCAGATCCCACAAGGCCCAGGGCGTTCGGTTCATCATCGCCTCGGCAAAGACCGTGCAGATCTCCAGGTTATCCGGATGGCGTTTGTGAACCCCACGCATGGCATCGGCAAAGGCGTCATCCCACGGCCCGAAATCCTCCGTCGCCGCATCGTTCGGGTAGCGTGTGGCCAGAGCCTCAATGAGCCCCTGCTCTGCCGCGGTGGCCGAGGCGGCATGAACCTTGGCCCGTTCCAGGGCGCCAAGCGCCCGAGCCAGAACCTCCGCCTTCTCATCCAGTTCGTAGGTTTCCCAGGCACGGTTGTAGTTTGGACCGATGGCGTAGGCGATGCCCCAATGGGCCATGGCGCACGTCTCGTCGGCGGCAGCGGCGGCCTCAAAGCAGGTCACCGCTTCCTCGTGATTGTAGCCGTAAGTCCACAGCAGGCCCTGGTCGAACCAGGCCTGAGCGTCGCTGGATGAAGTTGTTACCGGGCAGGTATAGGGTCCCAGGTCGTATTTCATGAGGCACCGGCTCCTTGCTGCAGCCGGCGCCTCGATCAAGGCAGGGGACCGTGCCGCTGGGGCCTATCGTGCGATTTCCCCGGCGAACTTGGCAATAGCCTTCTGATAGACCTGCGCCGCATTCCATTCCTTCAGCACACGGTAATTGTGGCTGCCGCGCTGATAGGAGCCGCCGGCTCTCCAGCCATGGCCCTTGAGGTAG
>JBCCEL010000325.1:0-6686 GCA_039030315.1 Pseudomonadota bacterium | reverse complement strand
GTAGTCATAACGCCCCAGCTCCACATGATAATCCAGTCGGGACGTTCCTTGCGGATCTGCAGCCATTGGGCGGATTGATCCTGCATTTCCTTGACGCCGACCGGGACCTTGAGAAGCTCGAAACCCACCTCGCGCGCGATTTCCTCCAGGAGGGCTATCGGTTCGCGTCCGTACCCCACATTCAGGTACAAGAATGCGATCTTTCGGCCACGGATACCTCCTTGTGATCGGATGTAACTGATGATCGAAGTCATCCGGTGCCAGTACACCGACGGGAAGTTGAAGATCCACGGAAACAGCTCGCCGTCCGCAACGGCGGAAAGCCCATATCCCGAAGTCAGCACCGGTACTTTGTCTTTCTCCGCCCGCGGGATTAGTTGCAGGGATATGCCGGTTGAAAGCGGGTTGTAGACCAGAGGATTCCGGGACTTGGTCTCCAAATAACAGTCGACGCCTCTCTGGGCGTTGTAGCCGGTTTCGCACTCTTCCGGCTTGAGCGGGACGCCGCCGATGCCGCCGTCCCGCTCATTCAGCATCGCCAGATAGTCATGGAAGCCGTCCGCCAGAGGCGTGCCCATACCACCGAACGGTCCGGTCCTGTAGGCATGCTGCGGGATGAAATGCACCGTGCCAGGCGGGGCGGGGCGCAGACGGACAGGTGGTTTGGGCGCGTCAGGCGGCAACACGTCGGCGACGACCTTCTGCAGTTCCTCCAGCCTTCTCAGGGCAAAACGCTTGAAGGTGCCGTTGGGAAAGTGCTTCAGGTAGTCCTCGAAGTCCTCAGGATTCTGAGAATTCTCGATCTGGTTCCAGAAGGCGAGATCCAGCGCCCGGGTGTCGAACTCCAGCTGTGGTTTTGGGGCTGGCTCGGTGTCCGTAACCGGCGGTGCCGGCGACACGGCTGCCCGCTTGAAGAAGAAATCGTTGACGAGCCCGTCGCGGGTCCACGGGTGTTGTTTGTTGCCGGTCGCGTTCAGGACGGCTCGCCGAACGGCCCGGAACATGAGGACCGCCGGACGATTTGCAACCGGAATTTCCCGCGCCAGGGCCCTGGCATAGACGTTCTCGTCAACAGCCACATTCCCCGGATCGGTCGCGTAGGCGATCATGACCCCGCTGCGCCCGTTTTCCGGCCTGAACCCTTTGTGAGCCGACTTGTCGCTTCGTGTAAACGGCACGTTGCGGCAGGCATCGACAACCACGAAATTCGCCTTTGCGGAGGTCTTGCTGAGCGCGGCAACGATGTCGCCAAGTTCGATCGCCAGAAACGGCAGCTGGGCGCCGTCCGTCAGCGGAGCACTGGTCGGGATCAGAAAGTTGGGGCCGTCCTTCGACGAGGCCGCACCATGTCCAGAATAGTAGAAGAAGCCGACCGCCGATGGCCCTGCTCGCGCGAGCCGCGAGATGTACTCTGCAACCGCAAGCTGCATGACGGCCTTGTCGGCATCGCGCACGACCTCAACCTTGAAGCCCACGCTTTTCAGAGCTTCGGCAACCAGTCTGCCATCCTCGTGAGTCTTGCCGAGCCGGCCCACTTCAACGGGATAGTCCTGATTTGAAATGACCAGGGCAAGACGTTCTTCGGCGCCAGCCGAACCGTGTCCGGCGAGAATTGCAATCAGGCAGATCGCCATGCCCACCCGCATGAGCCTCGGCAACAGGTGCGCCATCACGGCCGCCTCTCGCCTTGATCTGGTGGGTTCACTTCACGCAAACCTTTGTGCTGCCTGAATAATCTCATTTCCAATTGATTTTAGACCAACGCCGCTGCACGGTGCAATGAGAATTCAGCCAGAGGCCAGCAGCGCAGCAGTCGAGGGGGTGTGAGTGTTCAGATCAGCGTTGAAATGCATTGCTGTAACTGGCCTGATGATACTTGGTCCGATCGCCGATGGCCTCAGCTCGGCGCACGCGGCGGGTATCTGTGCCGGCCCGAGGGCCCAGCCCATCAGACCCAAGATCGTCGGGGGCTGGAAAGCGAAGCTTTCAGACTGGCCCGGCCAGGTCCAGATCCGGCTGCACAATCCTGACCGCAAGGAAGGCGTCTATATGTGCGGCGGGACATTGATCGCGCCTAGCTGGGTCCTGTCGGCGGCACATTGCTTCCAGCAGGACCGGCGAAGACCGGCAGAGCCCGAACGATCCTACTTCACACCGGATGACCACGGACGTCTGGCCACCACGATGGAAGAGTTTGGTTTCGATGGGCCGCCTGCCAAGTTCAGCGGACGTGCGTTTCTTCAAGTTGCACACGGTTCGGACGATCTCAGAAAGACGAATGATCTGAAGGTCGAAGGCATCAAGCGCGTCATCGTCCATCCGGACTATCTGAACGCGGCCAAGGGTGACGACATTGCACTGATCGAGCTGCAAGAGCCGGCCGCAGCCACAGTGGCCCGTCTCTCCGCAATGGGCGGCCACGACCCGGCCACGCCGCCGGGCGCCATGACCATGGTCGCAGGCGTCGGAGACCAGGAGTTCAGGAAGCCGGGGACGCGTTACTCGACGGCCGAAGGCGGCGCATTCCTGTCCGGCTCTCCGGTTTTGCGCGAGGTGGACCTGCCGACAGTGTCGCAGTCCGACTGCGCGCAGCGCTATTCTCACGCCACGATCGGCGGGGGCCAGATCTGCGCCGGACACGAACAGGGCCGGAAAGATTCCTGCCAGGGCGACAGCGGCGGTCAGCTGGTGGCCTTCGACAAAAACCGCTGCCCCTACCAGATCGGTATCGTCAGCTGGGGCGATGGCTGCGCCCGCTCCAAATCATACGGGGTTTACACGCGGGTTTCGGCCTACCTGCCCTGGATAAGGCAACATGTCCCTGGGGTATCGACAGTCCAAGATGACCAGGTTGTCAAATCAGATTCTGCCGGCGCCCGACTGTCAGCCGCGGAGCGGGCTCTTGAACAGCTCGCGGCACTGCTCGGTGAGGCCAAAGGCAAAGCGACCGTGACGTTCCGGCAGTTGCTCGACAGCGGAGCATCGATCGAGCTGGAACCGTCATCCGCCTACGCCAGACTGCGTGTGGGACAACGGTTCACCTTCAACATCGCCAGCGAGATCTCAGGGCGGCTGCTGTTGATCGATGTCGACGCCGCCGGCGCGGTAACGCAGATCTTTCCCAACGAGTTTGTCAGCTCCAGCAACGCTGGTCAGGTTACGGCCGGCGAAACGGTTCAAATTCCGGGAACCAAATACGGCTTCGACTGGTTCAGGGCTTTCGAACCAGCCGGCAAGAGCAGACTGGTCGTGCTGATCGTGCCCGAGCTGTTTGCAGCTGAGCACGCCGGGGTGACACAGGAATGGACGACCAAAGGGCTCGCACTGGTCAAGGCGCCCACGAACTATCTGGCCAACCTCATCGACCAGATCGGCGCCCTGTTTCCCAGAGGCCTGATGCCGGAACAGCGGCGCAAGGACTGGGCGTTCGAGATCATCGAGTACGAGATTGCCAGACCGGGTGCGCATTCAGATCCGGCCACACCCGCAAATCTCAACGGCAGGCAATGGATGGATGCCTGGATCGAGGAGCGCGCACAGGCCGGAACCAAGGCGGTGAAGGGCGCACTGCATGTCCACCGCTTCAAGGACCCTGTCTACGCTCTGACCAGCCCGATCGCGTGGAAACCCAATACCGCATCGTCCGTTTTCCACGACGTCACGGTTCCTGCGGGATTCGTGACCGACTTCGCGAGCATACCGCGCATATTCTGGAGCCTCCTGCGCCCGGACGGCGAATACACCTATCCGGCCATCATCCACGACTACCTCTACTGGACCCAGACCACGTCTCGTGAGGCCGCAGACGAGATCTTCAAGATCGCGATGGAGGATTTCGGTATCGATGCAGCCAAGATCCTGTCTATCTATGCCGCCGTCCGCGCTGGCGGAAGATCTGCATGGGACGAGAATGCCCGGCTGAAGGGTCAGGGCGAAAAACGCGTCTTGCGAGAGTTTCCCGACGACCCGACGATGACGTGGGCCACCTGGAAGTCCGATCCGGATGTATTCGCTCCTTAGCGCCAGAACTTGTGGCCCCCAGTGCCTCGCCCTGAGGCGTACCAAAGGGGCGTCTCGAAGCGGCTATCCAGCCCGTGGCTCGTCGAACACGACTACGGTTCGCGACTCGATACTCTCGCGGGCAACAAAGTCGGCAGGGCACTCAGGATTGCGAAAGCCCGTGTGCCCGGTGTAGCGCGCACGTCCGTCCACGGCCGTATCGTAGCACTTCAGGAATATCACTTCATCGGGCTGCATATCGGAGGCGTAGTACCAGCGGTGCTCCGGACTGTACTGGAACGAGAACACCTCACCCACATGCGCCGGTGTCTCCAGATCGCCTTCCTGGAAGTGCTGGATCTGCGTGGCGATGAAATCTTCCAGCTTCGTGCTGCGCGCATCACAGATGGCGAGAGGGTGATCCTGTATCGGGCCGACCAGGGGCCGCCAGAGATTGATCAGCGCGGCGCGCTTGCCGATCAGATGGCCCGCGTCATTGTCGTTCAGAATCTCATCGATCCGCCTGGGCCCCGATGTCAGCGTGTAGTCGTTGTGCGCCCCTTCGACAGGCTTGCGCACGCCGGCCTCTTTGCGCGCCGCACGCGGGCGGCTGCGGACGTTGTGGTCGAACACGAACACCTCCAGCGCCCCGAGGTCACGCTTGAGCGTTGAAACGACTTCCGGGTAATAGTGCTGCTGGACCTCTTCGGGCAAAAAGAAGTCGTCGAATGCGGTCGGCCGGCTGTGCAGTTCGAAACCCTCGACATCCATCTTGAGCGCACCGGCAATCGGCCGGCAGTCAAACACCTGCACGGCTCTCTTCTCGCTCTCCGGAGCCTCCATCTTGCGCCCGCTCGACGGCGGGAAGATCCGGATCCGGGACGCCGCATCCGAGGGCGACGTATAGGCGATCTCCGCGGCTACCGCGGGCAAGGTCGATACGTCTGGGTGGCTCATCTCATCGGTCTCTCACTATTGGCGCCGGTTCCACATCCAGCCTGCGCATACCGCTCCCGGTAGCTTCAGTCGGACCAGGCGCCCAGTCCTCTCTTTTGTCACCTGCGCAGCGGCTGTTTCTCAGCTCTCGTCCCTGTTCACGATATCTCGCCCGTCCTTGCGCACGTAGTCGTCACCGGATCCGAAGCTTTCGCCTTCCCTCAGCAGTCCTGAGCCAGGGACGAAGTTCACTTCCAGGCGGATGCCGTCAGGATCTTCAAACAGCACGTAGTAGTACCCCGGTGCCCAGTCGCGCTCCTCCGGGCCCCGGATAATTGTCGCGCCCAGTTCCGATGCAAGCTCTGCGGTCTTGTCGATGTCTTCCCGCGACCTTGCCCGAAGACACAAGTGATGCAGCCCGACGCGATATTGCTGAAAGCGTTCCCCGTCGAACTCCGGATCGCACCTGCGCACGCCGATCGCGGTGCGCGCACCGACGTGGTAGCAAAAATCCGGGCCATCGTGGATCCTGGTCATGCCGAACCTGGGCAGCAGACCGGAATAGAAGGCACGGGCCTTGTCGAACTGGCTGACGGTCAGGATCACGTGAGCCATACCGTTGATCGCGATATCGGGCTTGTCTTCGGTCATGTCGTTGTCATCGCGCTGCCAAGCGATCTGACCGCATCGGCACGTCCCGGTGAAGGTGGAATGTTCAGTCCCCGCTCGCAGGCTGGCCGCTGGCGCATGCGATCCATCCAGCGCTCCAGGTGGGGCAGGCCTTCGGTCGGTACGCGCGCCCAGCGATGACTGCGGATCCACGACCAGTTGGAGATGTCGGCAATCGAAAAATCCCCGGCCAGCCAGGCCCGATCGGCCAATCTCGCGTCCACAACCGCGTACAGCCTTCGGGTTTCGTTATGGTAGCGGGTTCGGGCGGCGGGAACATCATCGGGAAAGTAGCGCTCAAAGGTTACCGCCTGGCCCTGCATGGGCCCGATGCCGCTGGCCTGGAACATGAGCCATTGCATCACATCGTGGCGGGCCGGGCCGGATGGAGGCAGCAGCTTGCCGGTCTTCTCCGCCAGATAGAACAGAATGGCGTTTGAATCGAACACCGTCAGCCCCTCCGCCTCATGATCCACAATCACAGGGATGCGGCCGTTCGGATTCATCGCCAGGAAATCCGGCTTGTGCTGATCTCCGGCCGCGAGATCAATTTCCCTGACTGCGTAGTCCGCGCCGATCTCTTCGAGCATCATCGCTGCCTTCCAGCCATTCGGCGTCGGCGAGGTGTAGAGATCTATCATACTGGTTGACTCCGAACTCGGTGCTTCCCATGCTTCCGGGGCAGTGAATACTGACTTGAATTTCTACACTTTTCTCTCGTCCGGCCACCACCCATGACCAAAGCCGTCTGGTACTTCGATTTCATCTCGCCCTTCGCCTACCTGCAACTGGCGCAATTCTCAAGACTGCCGGCCGATCTGGAGATCACACCGGTTCCCGTAGTCTTCGGCGCCTTGCTGAAGCACTGGGGACAGCTCGGCCCGGCAGAGATTCCGCCGAAGCGGCGCTTCGTCTACCGCTTCTTCAAGTGGAATGCGGACAGGCTGGGCGTTCCGTTCACGATGCCACCGAGCCATCCGTTCCATCCGCTGGCCGCGCTGCGGCTCTGCCTGGCCGCGGGCGGGCAGATCGACCACATCAGATCGGTTTTCGACGTGATCTACGGTCAGGGCCAGCAGCCG
>JBCCEL010000324.1:0-6698 GCA_039030315.1 Pseudomonadota bacterium | reverse complement strand
GATGTACAATTTCACCGGCACCATCATCGTAATGACCCAGGTGCTGCTGCCGTTCATGATCCTGCCGATCTACTCGGTGATGAAGGGCATCTCCCCGGTTTACATGCGCGCGGCGCAGAACCTTGGCGCAACGCCGGCCTGGGCGTTCATCAAGGTCTACATGCCACAGACGCTTCCAGGTATCGGCGCCGGCGTCATCCTCGTCTTCATCGTGGCCATCGGCTACTACATCACGCCGGAACTGGTGGGCGGCAAGGACGGCCAGCTCATTGGTAACCAGATCGCCTATCACCTGCAGTCGAGCCTCAACTGGGGCCTGGCCTCGGCCATGGGCGTGATCCTTCTGGTGGCGATCCTGATCCTCTACTGGGTCTATGACAAGATTGTCGGCATCGACAACATGCGGATGGGGTAACGGACCATGGCACTTCCAGCATACACCTCCACCGGCCAGCGCACTTGGCACTACTTCTATCTCGGCTTCTGCGTGTTCGTGCTGTTCTTCCTGGTGGCGCCGCTCGTGGCGGTGATCCCGCTGTCGTTCACGTCGAAGGCGTTCCTGAACTTCACACCGGAAATGCTCTCCCTTGATCCGGAAGCGTTCTCGACCCGCTGGTACAAGATCCTGGTGGGCGACTGTTCCGATGCCATCGTGACCACGGTGTGCAGTGACAAGTGGAAGACCGGGTTCATCAACTCGTTCTGGGTGGCGATCCTGGCGACACTGTTGTCGGTCACCCTCGGCACACTGGCGGCGCTGGGTCTCAGCCGGCCGCACATGCCGTTCCGCAAGACCATCATGGCTGCCCTGATTTCCCCGATGATCGTTCCGCTGATCATCACGGCCGCCGGCATGGCCCTGTTCTACGCGAAGATCGAGCTCAAGGCCTCGTTTATCGGCCTGATCATCGCGCATGCCGCTCTCGGTCTGCCATTTGTCGTCATCACCGTGACGGCGACGCTGGTGGGCTTCGACCACAGCCTCACACGGGCTGCTGAAAGCCTCGGGTCGAATCCGACCAACAACTTCTTCAAGATCCAGCTGCCGCTCATTGCGCCCGGCGTGATTTCGGGCGCGCTGTTCGCGTTCATCACCTCTTTCGATGAGATCGTGATCGTGCTGTTCATTGGCGGTGCCGATCAGCTCACCTTGCCGCGGCAGATGTGGGCGGGTATCCGACAGGAGATCAGCCCGACCATCCTGGCGGCGGCGACAATCCTGGTGATCATCTCGGTCGTGCTGCTGACCACTGTCGAGCTTCTGCGGCGGCGCTCGGAACGCCTGCGCGGCATCAGCCCGGCTTGATGAGAAAGGGCGGGCGATTGCCGGCCGGCCGCCGGCTGCCTGCCCTGTTCGCCTGTCTCTTTGCCGCGATCTTCCTCTGGAGTTCGGCCAGCCGGTCGCCTGATGCGGTTGCCCAGGGCAAGGATCCCGTCGATCTTGCCCTGCTCCTGTCGATCGATTGTTCCTACTCCGTAGACACGCGTGAGTTCCGGCTGCAGACGGACGGGACGGCCTATGCCTTGCGCCGGCCGGAGATTTTCCAGGCGATCAAGGCCGGTCCCTTGAAGCGGATCGCCATTGCCGTGGTCCAGTGGTCGGACGACAAGAACCAGCGCGTCACTGTTCCCTGGACCGTCATCGAGACCGAGGCGGACCTTGAAAAGTTTGCTCGGCTCGTGGAGAACCAGCCGCGCTATCTCGCCGACGGGGGCACATCGATCACCGGTCTCATGCGCTATGCGGCCGGTGTGCTTGCCACCGCGCCGGTCGTTGCCGAGCGTCTGGTGCTCGACATTTCGTCGGATGGCCGCAACAACAAGGGCGGGCGGCCCCATGTGGTGCGCGACCAGCTCGTCCATTTCGGCATCACGATCAACGGCCTGACGATCCTCAACGAGTTTCCGACTCTCAACCGGTATTTCGAGCGCTATATCATCGGAGGCTTCGGCAGCTTTGTGATGGTTGCCAACGACTACGACGATTTCCGCCGCGCCATCTACCGCAAGCTTCTGAAAGAAATTATCGGCCCCCGGCTGACCTGAGCGGAGCTGCCATGCGCTACATCGACGGCGATACCCTTGACCGCATTCTCGATTTTCCATCCCTCGCCGAAGCCCTGGACCACTGGCACCGGGAGCCTCCGCCGGAAGTGGGGCGCAGCCTGCTGACGCAGGACGGGGAGGGGGAGACGCCGGACTGCTTCCTCAACCTGCCGGCCTGGTATCCGGGCGCTGCGATGGGGGTGAAGGTGATCACCGTGTTGCCGGCAAATCCGGGCAAGGCGCACGGCCTCCCGGCCATTCAGGCGCTCTATCCGGTGTTCGACGGCGAAACCGGCGAGCCGCGCGCCGTCATTGACGGGACCGTGCTTACCTACTGGAAGACGGCCGGCGACAGTGCGCTTGGCGCGCGCTACCTCGCACGGCAGGATCCGCAAGTCCTGACCGTCGTGGGGGCAGGGGCGCTGGCGCCCTATCTGGCCCGCGCCCATTGCGCGATCCGGCCTTCCATCTCCAGGGTCAACGTCTGGAACAGGACAGCGGCGAAGGCGGAGGCCATGGCCGAGCAACTGGCGGATGGGGGCGTGGCGGCATCTGCCACGGATGACCTTGAGGCCGCCTGCCGCGAGGCAGACATCATCTCGTGCGGGACGTCCGCGACCTCGCCGCTTGTGAAGGGAGCGTGGCTCAAGGCAGGATGCCATCTGGATCTCGTGGGCAGCTTCACGCCGGAAATGCGGGAGACGGATGATGACGCGGTCCGGCGGGCCGGTGCGATCTTCATGGACTATGCGCTGTTTGCGGATGAGCCTGGTGATGTGTGCATTCCGATGCAGGCCGGCCTCTTTGCGCAGGCGGACATTCTGGATCTCTACGATCTCGCGCAAGGCCGTCATGCCGGCCGCACCGGTGACAACGAAATCACCTTCTTCAAGAATTGCGGCGGGGCCCATCTCGATCTGATGACGGCGCTGCATATCATCGAAAAGGCAGAGGCCGCGCCATGAGTGCCGCCTTTCCCAACATCTTCAAGCCCCTGAATATCCGGGGCAAGGCCCTGAATGCCCGCGTCAACTTCGGGGCGCATACGGCCAACATGGCCGAGGCCGGGCTGCCGGGGGAGCGGCACCTGGGCTACTATCTGGAGCGGTCTCTGGGCGGTGTCGGCATGATCGTCGTGGAGCCCATGCCGGTGCACGAGACCGCCGTCCTGACGCGCGGGAATTTCCGGCATTCCGACGATGCCGTCATCCCCGCATTCCGCCGCATCACCGATGCCTGCCACGAGCAGGGCACGGTGATGATCCACCAGCTCTATCATGTCGGCCAGCACGGGGATTTCGATCTTTCCTTTGCACCCTCATGGTCGCCGTCTGGCCTGCCGTCCTATCACGACAGCGACGGCAGTCACGCCATGAGCGAGGCCGAGATCCTGGAAACGATCGAGGCTTTCGCGCGGGCTGCCGAGCGGGCACAGAAGAGCGGGTTTGACGGCATCGAGATCTTTGCCGCCTATCATGCGCTGCCTGATCAGTTCTGGACGCCATGGTCGAACCGGCGGGATGACAGGTGGGGTGGCTCGCTGGAAAACCGCGTCAGGTTCTCCGCGGAAATCTGCAAGGCGATCCGCGCCCGGACCGGGGACGACTTCATCATCGGCATGGCGATCAGCATGCAGCCTGAGATCGAGGTCTCGCTGTCGGTCGAAGCCATGCAGGAGATCATTGCCTGGCATGATGAACGCGCGCTGATCGATTATGTGACCTGCGGGACCGGGAGCTATTTCGACTTCTACGCCCTCATCCCGACCTTTCCCTATCCGGACAAGCTCGGCCCGCCCTTCGCCGAAGCCCTGAAGGCGGTGGTCAAGCACGCGCGCGTGCAATCGGAAAGCCATATCCGCACGCCGGAAAATGCTGACTACGTGATCGGCTCCGGCCAGGCGGACATGGTTTCGATTGTGCGCGGCCAGATCGCCGATCCGCATCTGGTCACCAATGCGCGCGAGGGCAGGGCTGACGACGTCCGTCCCTGTCTTTCCTGCAACCAGATGTGCTGGGGACGGCGGCATCGGGACTACTGGATCTCCTGCCTGGTCAATCCTTCTTCAGGACGCGAGTTCGAATGGGGTGGTGATCGGTTCGCCCCCTCGGGGCAACCCCGGAAGGTGCTGGTTGTCGGCGGCGGCATGGCGGGGCTGGAAGCGGCCAGAGTGTCGGCCGAACGCGGTCACCAGGTGACCCTGGCGGAGGCGTCCGACAAGCTTGGCGGACAATTCAGGCTTGCCGGCCTGCAGCCAAGACGGACCCAGATCCTCGACCTGCTGGACTGGTATGAGCGCCAGCTTCAGAAGCTGCAGGTCCAGGTGCGCTACAACAGCTATCTCGACGCCTCCGAGATTGAGGCGTTCGGTGCTGATGAGGTGATCTTTGCAACCGGCTCTCTGCCCGATGGTCAGGCGTTCCAGCGGGCACTGCCGCAGCACGATGCTCTTCCGGGTCTGGAGAATGGCAACGTGCATTCCGTCGAGGAGGTCATGGGGCGCGAGGCGCGGCCGGGCCAGCGTGTGATCGTGCTGGACGATGGCGGCAACTGGCGCGGCGCAGGGACCGCCTGGCATCTTGCCGATGCCGGTCATCATGTGACGGTGGTGACGATGCTTGCCGTCGTTGGCAAGGAACTGGAGCGCACGGCGGCCGATGGCCCCATGCGGCGAAGGCTACGGGAGAAGGGCGTTCAGTTCAGGACCGAGGCGGCGATCACCCACTGGCATGGCGACGGGGCGACCGTCATCGACCTGCTGAACGGCAAGGAAGATCACATACCCGCCGACACTTTGGTCACCGCCACGCCGAATGTCGCCAACACAATGGTTCAGGACGAGATCGACCTTGCCGCCCTCAACGCCCACCATGCCGGCGACTGCGTCGCCCCGCGCACCGCCATCATGGCGATCTACGAGGGACGAAAGCTGGGGTTGGGATTATAGTGAGAGCGAGCGCCCGCGCTTGCGAGGCGCTGAAAAACGGACCGCAGAAGTCAACGGAGCCTCGTTCCGAATGAGAGAGATCTTCGTCAGCTACGCCCGGGAAGACACTGACTGGGTTGAAGACCTGGTTGGCCTCTTGGAACGGCAGGGCTGGAGAGTTTTCTGGGACCGGAAGATCCCCGCGGGTACGACCTGGCGCGAGCATATCGGTGCCGCTCTGGAAGAAGCCAAATGCGTTATTGTGGTTTGGTCTCCGTCGTCCATTACGTCGCACTATGTCCTGGAAGAAGCTGATGTGGCGAGGCAAGCTGGCAAACTCTTGCCGGTCAAGCGCTCAGAAGTAGATCTTCCAATGGGCTTCACGCAGCTCCATGCCGCAGACCTGACCCGGTGGAATTTGCAGGACAGCTCCCCGGACGCGCGCCAACTGTTCAGTGATGTTGCGAGATATGCGGGCGAACCGGAGCCAACGAAGGGGCCACCGCGATCGCCTCAACCTGCGGATGCGTCGGCATTTTCCAACAAACGGTTTCGCTTTGCGCCTGCATCATTGGCCACATATATCGCTCTTGCGGTGGTGCTGGGATTGGCCGCTTCCGTTTCCTTGTATCTGTATTTCTCCCCTTCGACCCGCCCCGCGGCATCCGGAGGACCGGACAGTCCCGTGACAGAGCGGTTCACTCGCGGCGCATTGGAAATCAATCCGCGCTACGTCAAAATCGGATTTCGGGAGTGGAAAGGCAGTAAGCCCCGAAAGATTAAGCGCGTTATCGTCAGAGATACGCAGGTCCTCGATCTGGACGTTGAGTTCCGCTTGCTCGAGAAGCACAAGGTTTCATACCACTACATCGTCGACCTGGACGGTAGCGTCTGGGCGCTGGTCAGGGAGGCGGACGTCGCATACCACTCGGGCTCACACTACAACGGAACCTCGGTCGGTATCGGGGTCATGCACGTTCAGAAGGCCTCGTATCCGAAGCACCAGATCAATGGGCTTCGGCGGCTCGTTACAGACCTCGCCAAACGCTACAATCTCGACAGGTCTCACGTTGTCTCGGCAGCTGATATCTCGCCTAAGCCTTCGGATTTCGCCAAGATCCGCGACAGGGTTCTCGCAGACGTTCCGTAACGGGCCGCGCCGGAGGAACCTCGGTTCATATCGCGTTCAAAACTTCACGTTGAAGTTCCGCACCTCTGATTTCGATCCGTCGTAGTAGGTGACCTGGACTCGCATGGCCTTCGTGCTTTGCGGGATGTTCCGGTAGATCTTGGCGTTGTTCGGGATGGCATGCGGGTTGGCCCCATCACAGTCCGGCATGGGCCAGACCTTGTCGAGGGGGCCGTCGCCAAGGCCATATCTGACTTCCCGGATAGCGCAGCGGTAGCTGATGAGGTGGGTGAAGTAGACCGTCAGGCCATTCCATTCGCGGAAGGATATCCAGGCGGTCCAGAGCTGCTCGAGGATCTTTCTCTGACCCTCGGCCAGAGCGCCGCCAGGGTGGAAACTGATCGGGAAGACCTCCGCCTGCTCGCCGCGCCTGTCGCGCCAGGTCACATAGATGGTGGAGGGCGGCTGATCGGGCGGCATGACGAAGCTGGTTTTCGGCGCCCGCTGGCCGGTGCGCTGGTCGAGGTGGTCATGATAGCCTGCATCGACAAAGCTTCCGTCCTTGCCGACGCGGTAGCCGAACTGGGTGGCCGCCTC
>JBCCEL010000323.1:0-6725 GCA_039030315.1 Pseudomonadota bacterium | reverse complement strand
TAAATGACTTTGCAAGCATTGCGCGTTGCCCTCTGTTCGGTGGAGTGAGAAAGAGACCTCCCACAGTAGTCTCGTGCGCCCGGTCCCTGTCCCTGTCCCTGTCCGGGACTGATTCAGACGGTCAGCGTTGTTTCACTAGACAATCTTTTTCGCCGGCTGCCAGGAGAGACGCGCAGATCTTGCTGCCGGCTTGCTGGTTCGCGATCGGGCCAACCTGAAGGCGATAGAACGTCCCGAAGGCACCCACCGTCTTCTTGCTGATAAGCGGCTGGAAACGGCCCAGCAACGAGGGATGGCGCGCACGCAGATCCTGAAATCCTGCCAGCGCGGATGTCTGGTCCTTGTAGGAGGCAAGCTGAACCACATAAGCACCGGCAGCGACGGTGGGGCTCGGGGCCGGCGCAGGAGCAGGCTGCTGAGAAGGCTGCACCGCTGCGACCTGCTGGCCGGAATTCGCCGAGGTCAGCGGGCGGGAGAACGAAGCATCGTCCTGGCCGACGCCGGTGGACCGGCGGAAGGTTGTGTCGTTCTGGCCAACGCTCGGTGCTTCAACCGTCTGTTGCGCGCCGAATGACGGCTGCAGCGGCTGAGCGGGCTGCGGCAATGCCGGAGCCGGTGCGGGTGTCGCCGTCCTGGGTTCGCTGCCCGGGAGCGGTGTGATTGCCAGCGGCTCGGTGGGCGCGGCCGTAATAGGTGCCACAGAGGCTACGCGGGTTCTCTGCGCAGCTTCAACCACCGCACGCGGCTTGGCACGCGGACGTGGGATGTCGGTGTTAGCAGCAGCAATAGTGGTGGCCGGTGCACTTGTGTCAGCCGGCGGTGACGATACGTCTGAGCCATCCGGCAGCGTGTTTGCGCCGGGCAGAGGCAGCGCCGTCAAACCGGCCGGCTGGGCCTCCTGGCTGCCTGAGGCCTGGGCCACCGTGCTCTGATTGGCTGGAGCGCCGGTCTGGGCAACATTCGTTGTGGCGCCCTGCCCGTTTGAAGGTTGCAGCGAGCCGGAAGTGCCACCCGGCAGCGGCGGTGGCAGCGGCACCGGAAGCTCTCCGCTATCCAGCTGGTCGGGCGTCACAGGCTGAAGCGGCTGAGGTTCGACAGAACCGCCGGGGTCGAGAGGCTGTTCTTCGCGTGGCTGGATACGCTCGCCTTCGATCGTCTGATCGCCGACGATGCGGTCATAGAACAGCTTGGTCTGTTCGGTCCCCTTGGCGGGCGGCTGGACCTGGGGTCGGGTCTTCGGCTCCTGGGATGGCGCGGCAACGCGCGGGGTATCACCGCCGGGCGTGGCTGCCTGCTGGCTCTGCAGATAGTAAACGATCAGCCCTGCGGCGAGAATACCGACGGCTGCTAGGCCGACGAAGAGCAGCAGCGGCCCACGGCCGCGGCGTCCTTCTTCCTCATACTCATCTTCGTAGTCGTCGTAATAGGCGTCGGCATAGTCATCCGCGGTCGGGCGACCGAGCTCAGGCCGCCGGCGGGTGTCGTCGTAACCGTCGTCCACGGTGTCGAGCGCACGCGCGTGTGCTCCGCCATAGGACTGGTCCGCCTGGTTGTCATCCTCGTACCATTCGTCCTCGTAGAGGTCGTCGTCCTGACCATATTGGCCATCGTACGAAGAGCTGCTCGAATATGTCGGATAGTCCGTCCTCTGGGAATAGTCGCCATACTCCGAACCGGTAGCGGTGGCTGGGCGGTCCAGACCGCGCAAATCGCGGCTGTAGCGGCCCGGCTCTGAACCAACGCCGCCGCTGTAGTCCGGCGCGCCCGGAGGACGGTCGAACGAGGAAAAGTCACCGCGATCGCGTCCCTGCATGGAGGGCGGCGGCGCGGGAACACCAGGCGCCTCAGAGGACGCGGCGCCCAGCGGCTTGGGCTCATCCCGGCTCGCTATCGGCGAAGGAGGCGGCGGCAATGCACCGCGCGTGTCGCCATCCGCCTTGGCCGGCGTTTCCGGGGCCGGCGGCGGTGGAGGTGGAGGCGCAGCCCTGGCCGGCGCAGCATCTGGTTTCTCGGCCCTCAGAGACGGTGGCGGGGGCGGAGGCGGCGCCTTGGACGGCTCCGACTCAGACCGCTCGGCCTTCAGGGTCGGCGGAGGCGGGGGTGGTGGAGGCGCGGCACCGGCACGTTCCTTCTCCGGTGCAGGTGGCGGCACCAGCCTGGGTGGTGCGTCATCATCCCTCTTTTCCGCAGCTTTGGGCGCAGGAGGTGGCGGTGGCGGCGCGGACCGCTGTCCGTTAACCTCTTCGGGCGCAGGGCGCAGATGCAGACCGCCGCCAAGATCATCTCCAGCTGCTTCGCCGGCCTTTTCAGCCGCCTCGCGGCGCGCACGGAGTCGCTCGGCAAAGGTCTTTGCGGCCGGACTGGCGGGTGCTTCCTCCGGCTGAGCCGGTTCGGAAGACCGTGGCGCAGGCGGCGGAGGAGGCGCAACCCTGCGCGGCTCCCCGGTTTCGCCGTTGGCCGACGGTGCGGGAGGAGGAGGTGGTGGCGGAGGCGGCGGGGTGCGCGTTTCGCCCGGAGCGTCATCTCCGAACTCCTTGGAGAGCTTTGGCAAGCCGTCATCCTGGTCCTGAAGGCCCAGCCGGTCTCGCCAGCTCCGATTGCCGTTGCCCGTACTCATGATGCCCTGGCGTCCTTTGTCATTTGCGCGGTCTCCGCTCACATCTCCCTGGCCGGGGTGACGCCGAGAATGCGAAGGCCACTCATCAAAACATATTGCGTCGCTTGCAGCAACGCGAGCCGCGCAAAAGTAGCAGTAAAGTTTTTACCAATTATAAACCGCAATTGCGGCGACTCTTTGCCCCGGTTCCACAGCGCATGGAAGTCCGACGCAAGGTCGTACAGGTAGAAGGCAACCCGGTGCGGTTCATGGTTCAAGGCGCTTCCCTCCAACACACGCGGATAGTCAGCGATGCGGCGGATTATAGCCATTTCGGCAGGATCACCCAATAGGCTTAGATCGGCCTGTTTCAGTTGTTCAAGGTCCGGTGCCTGGGCGCCAAGCTCCTCTGCCGCCGTGCGGAACACCGAACAGATCCGCGCATGGGCGTACTGGACATAAAACACCGGATTGTCCCGCGACTGCTCGGTCACCTTCTCGAAATCAAAGTCCAGCGGCGCCTCGTTTTTGCGGTACAGCATCATGAACCGCACAACGTCCGGCCCCACCTCGTCGACGACGTCGCGGAGGGTCACAAAGGTCCCTGCCCGCTTGGACATGCGGGCCGGTGCGCCGCCGCGCAGGAACTTCACGAGCTGGCACAGCCTGACGATGGCCTGGGCATCCTCCCCAGCAACGGCTGCACAGACGGCCTGCAGCCGTTTCACGTAGCCGCCGTGATCCGCGCCGAGCACGTAGATCATCTGTTTGAATTCGCGGTCGAACTTGTTCTGGAAATAGGCCACATCGGCAGCGAAATACGTGTAGGAACCGTCCGACTTCATCAGAGGGCGGTCGACATCGTCCCCGAACTCGGTCGCCCGGAAAAGTGTCTGCTCCCGGTCTTCCCAGTCCTCGGGCACCTGCCCCTTGGGCGGCGGCAAACGGCCTTCGAACACCAGATTGCGCGCTCTCAGCTTGGCGATTGACGTCTCGATCCCGCTTGACGCGTCGTCGTCGCGGTCGTGAAGGGACTGTTCGGAGAAGAACACATCGTGCTCGATGTTGAGCGCTTTGAGGTCGTCCCGGATGATGGCCATGTTGAAATCGATGGCGGCCCGGCGCAACTTCGGCAGCCAGCTCGGCTCCTCGGCATCCATCAGGCTGTCGCCGTGCTCGGCGGCGAGTTGCTGGCCCAGCGCGATCAGATATTCGCCGGGATAAAGGCCTGACGGGATCTCACCTATGTCTTCGCCCAGCGCCTCACGATAGCGTAGGTAGGCGGAGCGGGCGACGACATCGATCTGCGCGCCCGCGTCGTTAATGTAGTACTCCTTGGTGACATCGTAGCCACACGTCTCCAGCAAGGCTGCAAGCGCATCACCGAAGACTGCGCCGCGGCAATGCCCAACATGTAGCGGACCGGTCGGATTGACCGAGACGTATTCGACATTGACCTTCTCGCTTCGCCCCAGCGCCGATGAACCATAAGCGTCGCCGGCCTCCAGCGCGGAAGTCACGACCTGATACCAGAGCGCATCCCCGATCTTCAGATTGATGAAGCCAGGACCAGCCACTTCCGCCGAAGACACTTCGTCGGACCTCGACAGAACGCCGGCCAGCTTCTCCGCGATTGCCCGTGGCGGCATCTTCGCCGGTTTCGCCATGACCATGGCCGCGTTCGTGGCAATGTCGCCGTGCGCGGGATCCCGGGGGGGCTCGACCACGAAGTTGCTGCCTGCGCATTCGGCAGGAAGGTCGCCGGTCTGGATCAGCGAATCGATGGCTGTGCCCACAATGGAGCGAAAGTGATTGAAGATGTTCAAGGGACCAGGTCCGCTATCGTCATGATTTCCGGGAGGTGTGCCGCTTTCGGCTCCACACCTGCCCGGCTCGATCCGGCGGCCATGCAACGTGTGTGCCTGAAACTGACGCGCTTAGCGGAAAAGCGGGTCGAGGTCAAACAATCGCTTGTGCTCGTCCATCGCATAGCGATCGGTCATGCCGGCAACAAAATCACATATATTCCGAGCTCTTAAGTGCTCATCTTCAACCTGTCTTTCAGGTCCAGGCGCTCTCGGCAGAGCGGACGGATCGGCCAGATAGGCATCAAACAGGTGCCTCACGACACGCTTGGCCCGCTCCATGATATCAACAACCTTCTCATGGCGGTACATTCGCCGGAAGAGGAATTTCTGCAGGACCCGGTTGTTCTCCAGCATCTGCGCGGAAAAGGCCACCACAGGTTCACCGGCAGTGCGGATGTCGGACGGCGTCGAGACAGCGAGCCTGTCCAGCCGCCTTGACGTTTCCCGGACGACGTCGGCGACCATGACGGAGATGACCCTGCGCACGGTTTCATGGATCATGCGGCCCCGCTCGATCCGCGGATAGCTCGTAAGCACCTCGCTCAACGCCGGACCTGCAATGGGGATGTCCGCCAGATCGATCACATCGAAGACCCCTGCCCTGAGGCCATCATCGATGTCGTGCGCGTTATACGCGATATCATCCGCGATCGCGGCCACCTGCGCTTCGCCAGAGGCAAAGGACGACAGCATAAGCGTGTCGAGCTGCGGAAAATCGCTGAGAGCTGCCGGTATGCCGGTTTCAGCGTAACGGCCGATTGGCTCTCCCTTCTCCTCAATGACGGGACCGTTGTGCTTCACCAGCCCCTCAAGGGTTTCCCAGCTGAGATTGAGCCCGTCAAAGTCCGCGTACCGGCGCTCAAGACGGGTGACAATCCTGAGAGTCTGCGCATTGTGATCGAAGCCACCCCAGGGCTGCATGGCCATGTCCAGAGCCTCCTCTCCGGCATGGCCGAAGGGCGTGTGTCCAAGATCGTGGGCGAGCGCCAGAGCTTCGGTCAGATCCTCGTTGAGCCTGAGGGAGCGCCCGATGGACCGGGCGATCTGGGCAACCTCCAGCGAATGGGTGAGCCGGGTGCGGTAGTGATCGCCCTCGTGATAGACGAAGACCTGGGTCTTGTGCTTCAGACGGCGAAGGGCGGTGGAATGGATGATGCGGTCGCGGTCGCGCTGGTAAACATCCCGGTCGAGGCTGGCGAGTTCCTCGAAAAACCGGCCCCGGCTGTCGGCGGACCGGGCCGCATATTGCGCAAGTTCGCTCATCATGACAGGGCGTGCCCGCGATCAGTAATTGACATTTAAGCCCCCGCTTCTAGATATTCACCTCAGACGCCGCTCCCGCGATCTGGAAGGCTTGCCATGACCGAACAGACCACTGAAAACGTGACCATGTCCGCTGCTGCTGCAAAGCGCATCGGCGCGATTCTCGCCACCGAACCGGACAAGCAGGCCTTACGCGTATCCGTCTCCGGCGGCGGCTGTTCCGGCTTCCAGTACGGTTTCGAACTGGCCACCGAAGCTTCCGATGACGACCTCGTGCTTGAGCGCGACGGGGTCAAAATCTACATCGATTCCGTTTCGCTAATGTATATGGAAGGCTCGGAGATCGATTTTGTCGACGATCTCATCGGCCAGTCCTTCCAGGTGAAAAACCCCAACGCGGTCGCCGCCTGCGGCTGCGGCACAAGCTTTTCGATCTAGCCCACGGCTTTCAGGCCGGCAAACGCTTCGGGCGTGTCGAAATCGACGAGCACCGAGCGCTCAGATGATTCCACTTCGCAGACCGCTTCGCTGAATTCGGCGAGCAGATGCTTTGCGCCGGTGTCGCCCTGCAGTCGGGCCAAGGCCTGGAAGTAGTCGGAGCCCCACAGCACCGGGTTTCCGCGCTTTCCTTCAAAGATCGGGACGCAGATTGACCGCCCCTCCTCCGGGTCGAAGGCTGATACGAGCTTGCCGATCAGGGCTGGTTCGACAAACGGCATGTCGCCGAGCGCAATCAACGCCGCGTTGACCCCGTCTCCGAGCGTTGCGATGCCGGCTTTCAGCGACGTGGAGAGACCGTCCCGATAGTCCGGATTGTGGGCAAAACCGACAGGCAGGCCCTCAAGCGCAGCCTCAACCTTTCCGCGTTCATGTCCGGTCACAACGGTGATGCTTCCGACCCCGCTTGCGATAAGGCTTTCGACGCTTCGCCGGACCATGGCTTTGCCATCGATGGCTTTGAGCAGTTTGTTCTCCGGCCCCATGCGCGTGGACCGGCC
>JBCCEL010000322.1:0-6742 GCA_039030315.1 Pseudomonadota bacterium | reverse complement strand
GTCTGGCCCGGGGCGCCGAAGTTTGCTTCCATGCGCCGGAGTGTGGCGACGCCGATCTGTGCGCCGTCGGCGACTTCGTCGGCCGTCAGGTCAAGCGCGATGCGGGCGAGCTTGAGTTGGCGGCCTGTGATCATATTTATATCAATTCTGTTGCAATCAATATCGATGCATGCTACACACGCAAAGCGAGAAACGGCGAAGGCCTCTCATCTCGCGTGACGACCCGCCTTTTCGCCTTGCCGGGCGTTTGGGCGGGGAACCGGGATCATTCTTTCTCAATCTCCGGTTCTAAGTGGACGCCGCTGCGATTGCAAGCGGGCGCAAGGATGCGCGCGCCTTGCTGCCGGAGCGGATGTCCGCCGGACCGGCGGTGTGCGGCCCAGACTCCGCTTGGGAGCCCGCCCGCCGCCGGGCCGAAATGTTGCGCCGCCCGCGTCCGCGCCGGACAACAGCGCCCGTCACGGCCCTCTCGGTGTGCTCCCGGGCGCTGAACACTTTGCCAGAGGTGCGAGGTGCGGGGGCGCTGCAAAGTCCGCCGGAGACATCAGCGGCAGGCATCCCCCGGTCCTGCCCGTCTCCGGCGGCGCGCCGCCCGCTTGATCCGGCACGGAAGCTGTGGAATGGTGAGGCGTTCAGATTTTGAATATTCTTGCGCCGTTTTTCTTATCCATGACCGCCACAAGCCGACATATTTCACGACTGGCCAGTAATTTTGAGGACAAGAAGAAGCTGCTGATCTATGCGGCGGCGGTTGGTCTCTGCGTCGGGGCGTTCAAGCTTCTTCAGTTGCTTTCGGTCAGCATCGGCATCATTTACGGTCTCGCGATTATCATTTTTCTCGGCTGTGTGGCCGAGATGGCGGCGCGCGGGCTGCCCAGGAGTGAGCGGGCGTTCAAGGCCGTCGAATACGGCACCCTGCTGCTCATGGCCATTCTGATCGATGCGGGCACCCGGTACTACGCGCCGCAGGACCCGCGGGCCGCGCGCCATGAGCCGGCGGACTTCATGCAACTGGTGGAGCTGCAGACCTTCACCGACGCCGAACTCACCGCCGGCTATCTCGCCACCGCTTTCAGGGGCGAGGACGCCGGACTGCGCTATAACACCGAATGGGGCGACCGCATCGCCCGCTTCAGGCAGCCGTTCACCGTCTATGTGAGCAACGAGGCTGGCCGGCGGACGCGCGCTGCGGAAAACTTCCTTGATGCCTTCCGGCTGCTGTTCCCGACGCTTCAGATCCGGCGTGTGGACACACCCGAAGACGGCCAGCTCAGGATATTCCTCATGGACCACGAACTCCTGCGCTCCACGCGGATGACCAGGATGATCCGGGCCGGGATTTCGGTCGATGGGCTCCTGCAGTACCGCGGCGTCAAGGCGGATCTGCGGTGCAGTTTTACCCAGAGCGGCCATCCCGGGCGCGGGGAGATCGCGCAGTCTTCAGTCGTGATCGCGCTGAAGCCCTGGACCGCCAGGTATAACCGATGCGTCTTCAGGACCGTGCTGCAGGCCATGGGCCTGTTCTACAGCGATGATGCGCTCTATCTCAGCCTGTTCAATCCCAACCGGCCCGGGCCGGGATTGCCGCTTTTCGACATCCATCTGCTAAACCTGCATTACCACCCGGACCTGCAGCCGGGCATGACCCGTGCTGCGGTCCGCCAGGTTCTGCCCGGGGCCATTGCCAGCGTCCGGACCCAACTCGCCCCCCTGCGCGCCCGGCTTGTGGAACTGGAGCAGGAGGAGGCGCGGTGAGCGCAGCCGGGACGTGCCGGTTCTGAATGCGGTCAACTGCTCAATCGCGCGCCGTTCAGACTAACCGGCCAGTGTGAGCCGAAATGCCGCCCTCCGGCTTGAGCCGGGGGCCGAGGACGGCACGGGCGGGGAATGAGGGTGTTCAACAAGCGCCATGGCACAGGAGCAATGCCATTTGCCCTGGATCTGAACTGCTGCTCTTTCCGCTACCCGCTCTTCAGGGTCGCGGCGACGTCCTTGGCGAAATAGGTGAGGATGCCGTCTGCGCCTGCACGCTTGAACGCCAGCAGCGCTTCGGGGATCACTTTCGACCCGTCAAGCCAGCCGTTCTGGACGGCGCCCATGAGCATGGCGTACTCGCCGCTCACCTGATAGCCGAATGTGGGTACGGCAAACTCATCCTTCACCCGGCGCACGATGTCGAGATAGGGCAGGCCGGGCTTGACCATGACCATGTCGGCGCCTTCCTCAAGATCGAGCGCGACCTCGCGGATGGCTTCGTCCGAATTTGCCGGATCCATCTGGTAGGTGCGCTTGTCGCCGGAAAGGGTGGCCGAGGAGCCGACAGCGTCGCGGAACGGACCGTAGAACCCTGAGGCGTATTTTGCCGCATAGGACATGATCTGGGTCTGCGTGTGGCCCGCCTGCTCAAGGGCCTCGCGGATGGCACCGATGCGCCCGTCCATCATGTCCGACGGGGCGATGATGTCGCAGCCCGCCTCCACCTGGAGCAGGGCCTGCTGGACGAGGACATGCACGGTGTCGTCGTTGAGGATCTCACCTTCGTGCAGCAGGCCGTCATGGCCGTGCGAGGTATAGGGATCGAGCGCCACATCGCACAGGAGCCCGATGCCGGGTACCTGTTCCTTCACCTTGCGCACGGCCGTGCACACCAGGTTGTCGGGATTGAGACCCTCTGAGCCCGCCGCATCACGCATGGCCGGATCGGTATAGGGAAAGAGCGCGATGACGGGAATGTCGAGTTCGACCGCCTCGGCGGCCGCTTCGACCGCCTGGTCGATACTCAAACGCTCAACTCCGGGCATGGACTCCACCGGCTCGCGCACATTGTCGCCGTCACGGATGAAGATCGGCCAGATAAAGTCATGAGAGCTGAGAGCGTTCTCGGCCACAAGTTTCCGGCTCCAGGCGGAACGCCGGTTGCGCCGCATGCGGGTTGCCGGAAAGCCGCCCGCCGGCATATCCGGCGCGGAAACAGGCGCTGGCCGCTTTGCCGGAATGCGGAGGGGGATAGGGTCGTTGGGCTCGTTGGCCATGGCCTGCCTCGGCGGATCTGCAGTTGGTCACCGCAATATTAGCCCGTCGGGGGCAGCCGCGGCAATGGCGGCAAGGCAGCGCGCCCGCATGGCGCCGGCGCGCTGCTCTGTGGTGATCGGGCTAACGGCGCTGCCACCAGCCGCGGCGCTTGGGACGATCCGGCTCCGGCGGCGGGGGAGGGGCCGCATCTTCAGGCGGCTCAGGTGCTGCCTGCACAGGCTCCGCCTCGACAGCGGGTTCGGGCGTATCCGGTTCGGCGCCCTTCTCCCCAGCCCCTGATCCGTTTGTGGCGGCTTCGCCATCCGGAGCCGCATCGTCGGTGACGCCTTCGGGTGCGGCCTTGGCCTTGGCTGCCGCCTTCTTCTTGCGCGGTGCACGTTTCTTGCGGGCCGGCTTGGCTTCGACCGCGGCTTCAGGCTCAGCATCCCCTGCCTCTGCGGTATCCGCTTCTTCGGCGGGCGGGCTGTCCTCGGCCTGCACAGCTGCGGCCTTCTTCTTGGCGCGCGATTTCCGCTTGGCCTTCGGTTTCGGCGCCGGTTCGTCCGGTGCGGCCTTGTCCGCTGAAACGGGGTCGGCGGCCTCTGCGGGTGCTGCAGCGGGCGGTGCGCTCTCGTCTGTTTCCGCTGCGCGGTCTTCCTTTTGAGGCGTGGTGTCCCAGGGATCTTCCAGGTCTCCTAGGGGCACGTCCGGCTGATCGCCCGTGCCTGGAATGTCCTGTGTGGCCTGGTCCGGGCCGGCTTCGTCGCTGCGGGCCGACTGCTCGGACTGCTGGCCGCCGCGCCCGCGGCGGCGGCTACCCCGCGAACGCCGCCGGCGCCCGCGCTTGCGGCCGCCTTCCTGGTCGTCGCCGGCTTCCTCGCCGTCGCTCTCGCCCTCGCTCTCCCCGGAGGCTTCGCGAGGTGCATCGCCATCGGCCTCGTCGCGTCCGCGTCCGCGCCCGCCCCGGCGTCCCCTTCGGCGGCGCTTGCGGCGGGGCCGGTCGTCGTCGTCCCGGTCGGCATCTTCGTCGGCGGCGATGGCGTCTTCCGCCTCTTCGACCGCATCGTCCCCGTCTTCTTCATAGGCGGTCGTCAGACTCACAGCCGCATGTCTGGCCGGCCGGCGACTCGGGCCTTCGGACTTTTCAATCTTGTAGTCGGAGCCTCGGAACTCCCCGCTGGCCTCCACGAAGATCACGACCTCGAAGGTCGATTCCAGTGCATGCAGATGATCGCGCTTCTGGTTGAGGATGTAGGCCGCAATGGCGCCGTCGCAGCGCACGATGATGTTGTCGGGCGACTTGCGGCCCATGAGGTGTTCTTCCGCGCCGCGCAGTACCGAAAGCGCGCAGCTTTCGGTGGAGCGGATGAAGCCTTGGCCCTCGCAATGGGGGCAAATCTGGGTCGAGCCCTCCAGCACACCTGTACGCATGCGCTGGCGGGACATCTCGAGCAGGCCGAAATGGCTGATCCGGCCAACCTGGATGCGGGCCCTGTCGTTCTTCAGCACATCCTTGAGCTTGCGCTCCACGGACCGGTTATTGCGCCGCTCTTCCATATCGATGAAATCGAGAACGATGAGGCCGGCCAGATCGCGCAGACGCATCTGGCGGGCGACTTCTTCAGCGGCCTCCAGGTTGGTGTTGAGGGCGGTGTTCTCGATATTGTGCTCGCGCGTCGACTTGCCCGAGTTCACGTCGACCGCCACCAGGGCCTCGGTCTGGTTGATGACGATGTAACCGCCAGAGGGCAGGGTCACTTGCGGCGAGTAGAGGGCGTCGAGCTGGCTTTCGATCTGATTGCGCGAGAACAGCGGACGCGAATCCTTGTGCGGCTTCACGTTCTTGGCATGGCTCGGCATAAGCATTTTCATGAGGTCTTTGGCCTCGCGGTAGGCCGGCTCGCCTTCCACCACGATGCCGTCTACGTCCTTGCCGTAGAGATCGCGGATGGAGCGCTTGATCAGGCTGCCTTCCTCATAGACCAGGCTGGGCGCATGCGACTTGAGCGTAAGATCGCGCACGTTCTCCCACAACCGCATGAGGTAGTCACAGTCGCGCTTGATTTCCGCCTTGGTGCGGTTGGCGCCTGCAGTGCGCACGATCAGCCCCATACCTTGCGGAATCTCCAGATTGCCGGCGACTTCCTTCAGGCGCTTGCGGTCCTGAGCATCGGTGATCTTTCGGGAAATTCCGCCACCGCGCGAGGTGTTGGGCATCAGCACGCAATAGCGTCCGGCCATGGACAGATAGGTGGTCAGAGCGGCGCCCTTGTTGCCGCGCTCCTCCTTGACAACCTGAACCAGAATGATCTGCCGCCGCTTGATCACCTCCTGGATCTTGTATTCCCGGCGGCGCTTGCGACGGCGCTGGGGCACTTCCTCCATGGCATCTTCCGCGCCGACGGATTCGACCTTCTCCCCGCTGCCACTGTCGTCTTCGTCTTCGTCTCCGGATGCCGCTGTTTCGGCGGCGTTCTGAGCATCATCGCCTTGGGCGCTGCTCTCTCCGTCCGCTTCCGGGTCGTCGTGAAGAGCTTCAGCGTCTTCACCGGCCTCAGCCTCGGCGACTTCTGGCCCGGCCGTGTCGCTTTCCTCGGCGGCGTCGGCAGCTTCCGGCTCGGCGCCATCAGCTTCGTCCGCCTTCGCTTCCGCTGCACCGGTCTCTTCAGACCCGGTATCCTCCTCCGCCGAGGCGCCGACCTCTTCAGAGACGAGCTTGTCTTCGCGCTCAATCTCCAGTCCGATGCTGGACGGTTCATCGCCATCCGGCGCATGACCTCAAGCGCCGCGGCCTCTGCTGACAGCTCGGACCAAACGCCCGCCTTGCTCAGCGTGTCGAGACCGGGCTGCAGGATTGCGGTTGTGCGCAGATCCGGATCCTCTGGGACCGGTGGGGCGACCACCGCCACCCCATGGCCGGAGGCACCAAGACGGCATGCAGCGGCAAGCCCGGCAAGACCCCCTCCGGCGACGAGAATATCTGTGCGTTCCATATCCAAGACGGTAGGTCGGAGGCCCCTTCCCCTCAACCCCGAAGGCTTTGGAAAAACTGCCGCAGGAGGGCGGCGGCCGCGGTTTCCTCAAGCCCCGAGATGACCTCGGGCGCATGGTGGCAGGTGGGTTGGTCAAAGACGCGAGCACCATGATCGACACCGCCGCCCTTGGGATCGGGCGCGGCATAGTAGAGCCTGCGAATGCGGGCGAGGCTGATCGCGCCGGCACACATGGCACAAGGCTCAAGCGTGACATAGAGATCGCAATCGGAGAGCCGCTCATTGCCCAATCGCGCCGCTGCCGCGCGGAGGACCAGGATCTCCGCATGGGCTGTTGGGTCTTGCGTCGCGCGAACGCGGTTGCCATCGGCAGCTATGACCTCGCCCGCCCGGGCAATCACAGCACCGACAGGGGTCTCGCCCCGCTTTGCAGCGGCTTTGGCCTCGCGCAGGGCTGCTTGCATATGGCTCTCAAACATGGCGCCAACTTGCCCGGACACAGAGCTGGATCAAGCAAAAGGTTGCCTGACGAGGGGCAGAGCGATACGGGAAAGGCTCGGGTGGGTGGGTGTCGCGGTGCCGCAGGCGCCGCGCAGTTACCCCCTGAGCCTCTAAATCATCGCGGCCAGGGGGGCAACTGCGCGCCCACTTCGTGGACGCGACACCCGCCCACCCGGGCCTTGACCAGGACAGCCCATGACCAAAAGCCTCTCCCCACCCGAGCGCATCGCAAAGCG
>JBCCEL010000321.1:0-6749 GCA_039030315.1 Pseudomonadota bacterium | reverse complement strand
GAACGACGAGCAGCCAAAGAACCAGTTCCATGTCAGGCCTCCATTTCCCTGAACAACCCGTCCTGCTCTGCAACGCGGCCGAAGAGCGGGTGGTTCACTTCCAGGGTGAAGCGGAAGAGATCTCCGCCCTTGTCATGCTGCGCAACGTGGAGCTCTCCGGGGGAGAACAGACCGGGCAGCTTCAGTTTCCACCTGCCGATCAGAAGGAAGAAGTCTTCCGAAACGAAGTGCAGCGCACCTCCTTCCTCGAAGACCCGGAGTGTCATCCCCGCATGCTTTCCGAAGCACTCCAGCAGCCGCCCGCTGCCGTCGCAGCGCTTGATGGTGCGTGCGATCTGGGGGCGGCCGTCACCGAAATCGTACCGGCGTTCCCACACCAGGCCATCTTCGCGCTCGCGGTAGACATGGACATCGCAGGGAATGTTAAGGCCGGTGCTCCAGGCCATCGGCGTGCCGAGAAGCCGGCCAGCGTGCGCCATGATGCGGCCGGCCCAGGAGAGAGCCACTTTCAGCATCCTGCCTGTGTAGATCCGCCGTTCTCCCCGAGCAGGCTCCGTGCCCAGGCGAAACCGGATGCCATGCGCCAGCCGGCTCCAGCCTGTCTCGCCAACGAGGTCGCGTAACGCCATGCCGCTTGCCGGCCGGCTCCTGGCGTCGAGCACCCGGTCGCATGCGTCCAGGTTCAACCGCTTGCGCCGGTTCGGCGAAGTCAGTGCCGGTTCAAACCTTTCGATGTCCCACATGATCTTTCCTTTCTTAATTTCTGAAAAAACAGAAATCTTTGGGCAAAAAAATGTGTCACCCCTTCTTGACGAACTTGGACACCTTGCTGCCCATCTTCATGAGCTTTGTCAGGACGGGCTTGGGCAGTCTGCTCATCTGGTCGTACCAGCCGGAGGTGGACTCCATGAAGTCGAGCATCTTTTCCATGCGCTTGCGTGCGGTCTTTGGCAGGTCGGGATCTTCTCTTGCCTCGATGACCAGCTTGCGCATCACCGAAAGGGTCGGATCGATCTCACGGCGCTTGCGTCCCTCGATAATCGTCAGAAGCATTTCCCACAGATCGGTTTTCGCCTCGAAATAGTCGCGGCGGTCTCCCATCACGTGCGACAGCTCGATCAGATCCCAGCTCTGCAGTTCCTTGAGGCTGGTCGAGACATTCGACCTGGCGATACCAAGGGTTTCGACGATCTCATCGGCGTTGAGGGGGTCGCCGCTGAGGTAGAGGAGGGCGTGGACCTGGGCCACCGACTTGTTCACCCCCCAGCGCGAACCCATTTCTCCCCAGTGGAGAATGTAGCGTTCCATGGATGGTGAGAGTTTCATCGGAAGCTCATATTTCTTTTATTTCTGTCTAGAGAGAAATCTAAGGGGCGCTCCGGCGAATGTCAAGTCGGCTGCAAATCCAGGTTAATGGACATCGTCAGTCCTTGATGAAGAGTTCGCGCGGAGTGGTGCACAGGCACTCCACACCGGTCTCCGTTATCAGGATCGGTTCAGTGATTTCGAGACCTCCGTCATCCAGCCAGAGTGCAGGCATGAAATGGAATGTCATGCCCGGCTTGAGCACTGTCTTGTCGCCTCGCCTGAACGACATCGTGCGCTCGCCCCAGTCCGGCGGATAAGACAGACCGATGGCGTATCCGGCGCGGCTGTCCTTTTCGAATCCGCGCCTGTTGAGCGTCGAGTTGAACGCATTGGCTATGTCCTCGCACAGGTTGCCGGGCCTCGCCTGCTCCAGTCCGGCCTCGACGGCCTCAAGGACGGCCTTTTCCGCATCGAGATACTTTTGTGGCGGCCGGCCGAGGAAGACCGTGCGGGACTGTGGACACTGATAGCGCCGGTAGGCGCCGCCGATCTCGAAGAACGTGGCTTCACCCGTTTTGAACGGCCGGTCGTCCCAGGTGAGGTGAGGGGCCGTGGCATCCATGCCCGACGGAAGCATCGGGACGAACGCGGAGTAGTCTCCCCAATGCCCGTCGGCGCCCCGGGTTGCCGTGGCCAGGATGTCGGCAACGAGCTCGTTCTTGGGCAGTCCGGGTTCCACTTTTTCGACAATCACCTCATGCATCTTCTCCACGATCCGCGCAGCACGGCGCATGAAAGTGATCTCCCGTTCCGATTTGGCCGCCCGCTGCCAGTTGACCAGCCCGGTCGCATCCCTGATGTCCTTTCCCGGGAAGCTTTCCTGAAGCGATTTGAAGGCGGCGGCGGAAAAGTAATAGTTATCCATCTCCACGGCCATGGCGAGATCCTGCCAGCCCCGTGCGCGGATCAGCGCGGCAAGATCCAGCATCGGATGCTTGTCCGGGTTCTGCACGTAGGTGTCTTCATAACCGACGATGTTGTCGTGCTGCATGAACACCGTGCGTTCCGCCCCGCGCGCGTCCATTCCTCGGCCCCACCACACAGGCTCGCCCTCGTGCGTGAGAAGAACCGCCTGGTGCGTGTAGAACGACCAGCCGTCATAGCCGGTGAGCCAGGCCATGTTGGACGGGTCAGATGCGATCATCAGCTCGATGCCGGCCTTCTCCATTGCCGCCCGGGTCCGGGCGATCCGGTCGTCGTATTCGCCTCGCTCAAAGTGCAGTACCGCGCTCATTCTTGTGCCATGCTCCCGCTCTGAGATCATGAGACTGTGCACGGAAGCCGCGGGCGCCGCAATCCATTCGGGTCTGGAATTGTCCGCACCTTCGGATATTGTGCTGCCCGGGTTCCAGGGAGGCAAAAATCATGAGCGAGGCAGAGGCCTGCGCGGTCATATTCGACGTCGACGGGGTGCTCCTGCATCTGACGGAGCCGGAGGAAAACGCATTTTTCACTGCACTCGAACTGGTCTTCGGCATCACCGGCGCGTCGTCGGACTGGGACAGTTACAAGGTCCGCAACGATGTCGCCATCGTGGAAGAGCTGATCGAGACGCACCTCGGCCGGGAAGCAAACGCCTCGGACCTCAACCGTTTCACCGACAAGTATATCTCCCTCATCGACATCGCCCTGAAGACTGGTGAGATCAAGGTGCAGATTATCGCGGGGATCCGCGATGTGCTGATGTCTCTTACCCAGATAGACGAGATCACGATGGGGCTTGCCACCGCGAATATGATGCCGGCGGCCAAGCTGAGGCTGCGGGCCGCCGGGCTGAATGACTTCTTCACTGTTGGCGGTTTTGCCGAGGCCAGGGGCCCCAAGAGAGAGATCCTGCGGAAAACGATCGCCGAACTCAGGATGCCGGATGGCGCGTCCATGCCCAGGGATCGCATCGTTTACCTCGGCGACAACCTTGTGGATGTGGACGCCGGGCTGTCGAACGGCTGCGGCTTCATCGCCTTCAACGTTGACAAGGCCAAGCATGGGATTCTGCGCGAAGCAGGTGCTGAGATAGTTCTGAGCGATCATGCCGACACGGCTGCCGAGATTCGAAAACTGCTCGGTATGGGCTGATCCAAATGCTGGCTGAAACAGCCCTGCGATTCGGGTAAGGTGCGCCGATGGATGACCGGGTTGAGGACAGCAAGGCGGCAGAGGGTGACGCAACGCCCGGTGAACTTCTCGCTCTATTGCCTGAGGAGAATCCCAACCCGGTCATGATCGCCACGCCCGATGCGGCGTTGCTGTATGTCAACCCGGCGGCCCGCCAGGTTCCGCATCTTCTGGCCGACGATGCTTCCGCCATCGCCTCCAACCCCCTTGTTGAGGCCGTTGCGCGCGCCGCAAAGGATCGCAAGCCTGCCGAGGTCAACACCACCATTGCCGACCGTATCTTCGTCTTCGAGGTGCACCCGTCAAGCGGCGCCAGCCATCTGAACATCTACGGCCGGGACATCACCGTCCGAGTGGAAACTGAGCGCTCCTTGAGAGAGTCCCGCGCCCGTTTCGAGGCCATCGCACTCAATTCTCCGGCGATCATGTGTTTGAAGGACATGGATGGCCGCTACATCTTCGCGAACAAGAAGTTCGAGGAAGTCCACGGCTTGTCGCAGGACCAGATTCTGGGGGCGACCGTCTATGACCTGTTCGACAAGGAGATCGCTGATCCCCTCTTCGAACACGACATGCATATTGCTCGCACAGGAGTGCCGGACGCCCGCGAGCAGGTGATAGCCGCCCGTGGGGGCCGCCGGATCTTCATGGAAGTGAAGTTCCCTATCACCCTGCCGCCAGACGGCTCCGTCGCCATCGGTCTGATCGGGACGGACATTACGGAAAGACAGAATGAGATAGACGAGCTGCACGAGGCCAGGCAGGCAGCAGAGGCGGCCGATGCGCTTCTCATGGATGCGCTCGACAACATGTCCGACGGGATCGTGATCTACGACCTGGAGAACCGACTGGTGCTCTGCAACAGCCGGTTCAGGGAATTCTATCAGTATACTGATGAAGAAACCCGTCCCGGCACGCTGTTCGAGGATCTCATCCGCTACGATCTGGACAAGGGGCTGATTGCGGATCAGGTCGGGGATTCCCATGTCGGGAGGCGGATCGGCCAGCGCGAAACGGAAGGCGGCTCTCTAGAAATACAGCTGACCGATGGACGCTGGCTGCAGATCCGGGATCGTCGGACCTCAAGTGGCGGAACGGTTTCCATCCAGAGAGATATCACACAGCAGAAAGAGGCGCAGGAGGCTGCGCGGCAAAGCGAGGCGACCCTCAAGGCCGTGATCGACACGACACCGGCAATCATCAATGTGAAGGACCGGGACGGGCGTTTCCTCCTCTGCAATCCGGCCCAGGCGAGCTTTTACGGGACGACCCCGGACGAGCTGCGGGGCAAGCTTCTGTCCGAGGTGGCAGATCCGGAGTATGTCGAGCAGACGATCGAGCGCGACCGGCAAATTCTCGAAACCGGCGCGCCGATGCTGGGGTTTGAGGACACAAGCTTCGACCTGCAGGGCAGCCTGTCGACCTGGTACACGACAAAGGTCCCCCTGAAGGGGCCGGACGGTGCCGTTAGCGGCATCCTGACGATTTCACACGATATCACGCGCCGCAAAGACGAGGAAATCGCATTGATTGCGGCCAAGGAAGTGGCTGAAGCGGAGGTCACCCGTCAGCGCGAAGCGGTCGCACAGGCGGAAAAGATGAGTGCGCTCGGCTCGTTGCTCGCCAATGTGGCGCATGAACTCAACAATCCGCTTTCCGTGGTTATCGGGCAGGCTGACATTCTGCGGGAGATCGTCGAGGATGAGAAAATCCTCAAGCGCGTGGAGCGCATGAAATCCGCTGCCGACCGCAGTGCCGCAATCGTCAAGACCTTCCTGGCCACCGTGCGTCAGCAGCCGCCTGAGCGGAGCGGTTTTTCGGCATTGCAGCCATTGACCGATGCGTTGGCCACTGCCGAATTTGCGCTCAAGACGACCGGTGTCGAGTTGAAACAGACCATACATGACGGCTTGCCGGATCTGTTCGGGGATCCAGGCCAGATCGGTCAGGTTCTGGCCAACCTCATCACCAATGCGCAGCAGGCTGTCGCGGAATGTTCTCAGCCGCGCGTTCTGGAAGTGTCCGTGCAATCGGTTCCCTTGACCGGGGAGGTGGTCTACACGGTCTCGGACAATGGCCCGGGTGTGCCTGAGGATCTGCGGGGCCGGGTGTTCGAACCCTTTTTCACGACAAAGCCGGAAGGGTCCGGGACCGGAATCGGCTTGTCGATTGCCCACAACATAGTCGCGGCCCATGGCGGCAGCCTCGTGCTCGCTCCCAAGGGTGAAAACGGTTCTTCCGGCGCCCGTTTCGAGATGCGGCTGCCGGTGTTTGGCGGCGAGGAAAGTGCTGCCGTCGAGCCTGCACCGCCGAGCGTGGAGCCAGATCCGCCTGCGTCGAACATGCGGGTACTTGTGGTGGACGACGAAAGCGACGTGGGTGAAACCGTTGCGGACCACCTTTCCACTCTTGGGTATGACTGTTCGGTGGCGGAGAATGGCGAGGCCGCGCTGGCGCTCATTGGCGACCACGAATTTGCGTTCGTGTTGAGCGATATCCGCATGCCTGTGCTCGACGGGCCCGGTCTCTACCGCGAAGCTGCAACACGCTGGCCGGGCATCGAGAAACGGATCGGCTTCATAACTGGGGACACGCTTAGCCCGGCAGCCAGTAAATTCCTGGCTGAATCCAATGCGCCGACGATCGACAAGCCGTTTACGCGCGACGATCTTAAGAGTTTGATTGAGCGGGTTCTGGCGGATTAGCGGCAGCGCCTTCAGGTGCTTTCACCCAAGCCCGGCGCATGGCGACCGCGAAGAGGGCCGCGGTTGCAAACCATCCCAGCTGAATGCCCGTGTTGTTGGCGAGAAGACTTCCCGCGAGCGGAGAGATTGCCGCAATGATTAGGACGATCTGATCTCCCGGCTGCCAGCGGCGCTCCATGCCGTCAGCGGCCAGGAAGGCGATGATGACGGCGATGACTGCGTAGTCATAGTAGAGGAGGTAGGGCGGCATGAGCAGTGTGCCGGCCGCCAGCATCGCCGCCCGTGCACGGTATGCGCCACCACGGAACCACGTGAGACAGGTCAGTGCGAGAACGACAACCAGAGCGCAGGTCTGAAGCGTGATCGCCAGTCCGTGCTCGGCGCCGCTCAGCCGCAGGAAACTGTAGAGGCTTGGGATCTTCTCCCAGAGTTGCGGAATCTCGTAGAGTTCCCGTGACGCCGGTATGCGTTCGATGAACGCGAGCCAGGGCGCTGTGCCGTAGAGTCCGAGGCTCGCCGCGATCAGGAGCAGCGTCGAGATGCTGGCACTGGCAAACACTG
>JBCCEL010000320.1:0-6752 GCA_039030315.1 Pseudomonadota bacterium | reverse complement strand
CAAAACCACAGCTGGAGATGACCTGGTGAACGCATTAACAAAATCCCGGACACCAGTGCGCGAAGGCGGGAATCCAGAAGTCTCCCAGCACAATCCTGAGCCTACTGCTCTGGACACCCGCCTTCGCGGGTGTGACGATGATGGTTTCGCGTTTGCGGGCCCCAGAACTTGACACTTCTGCTCGAGTAGGCGGGCCGTTTGACAGGGGACCTCTCCGCACCATGACCGGCATTCTTTCAGAACTCGACATCAAGCGGACCATCAATGCCTGCGGGATCTACACGGATCTCGGCGGCTCCCGGCTGTCGCCCGGTGTGGTGGAGGCCATGCTGGATCTGAACCGGGACTTCGTGCAGCTCGGGCCACTGCTGGATGAGACCGGTAAGTGGATTGCCAAACAGTTCGATGCGGAGGCCGCACGGGTGACGCCTGGTGCGGCAGCCGCCATCATGCTGGGGACAGCCGCGTGTCTGGCCGGGTTGGATGGAGATCGCTCCGAGCAGCTGCCGGATACGACCGGCATGAAGCCGAAGGTCCTCATCCAGTCCGCCCATCGCTACAAGTATGACCGCCAGGTCAGCATGACCGGGGCGGTATTAACGGAGATTGGCTCACAGAACGGCACGCGGGCCGATCAGTTCGTCGACGCGTTGGCCGGGGATGACGTCTGCATGATCACCCACCCGGCGCATCTGGATGGCAAGCCCGGCACCTTGCCGCTCGAAGAAGTCGTCGCAATCGCCCGCGCGCACAATGTGCCGGTCCTGGTCGACGCAGCCTACATGGTCTACCCGACCGAACTGATCGGCTCCTACATCGCCCGCGGCGCCGATCTGGTGACGATCAGCGCCAAGTACTATCTCGGCCCCAATTCAGGCGGCTTCATTATGGGGCGCCGTGATCTGATCAACGCCGTCTCCAATGTGCATTTTACTGCTTACGAAACCGGAGCCGTCCTGAAATACGGTCGTCCCCTGAAGATGGACCGCCAGACAATCGTTGCCGTCGTGGTCGCTCTGGATGAGTGGCTGAAGATGGATCATGAGCAACGGTATGCCGGCTACGCCCGGCAGGTCGAGCGGTTGCGTGACCGGCTCTCCGGGCTCCCCGGCCTGACCCTCGAGCCCAAGTGCTTCACCATGGAGGAGGATTTCGCGGACGAGCCGGTCAACGCACTCCTGATCATGGTCGATGAGGCCAAAGCGGGGATGAGTGCCGCGGAGCTGAACGAAGCGTTGTTCACGGGAGCCCCGTGCATCGCGGCTATTCAGGAGGGGGATAAGCTCGCTATTGTTATGGATGTGCTGAGGGATGAGGAAGTCGACATCATCGGTAGACAAATTCGGGAGAGCTTGGGAGCCTGATTCAAGCTTAATGCTCGCAGAAAGAGAGAACCGGACAACGCGCAGATGTACTCGTCTGCTCCAACGTCCGTATGGCCGCTCAATCCACGTACTTGATTGTGGAAATGAACGGGGCACGCCAGAGGCACATGCACAATAGTGGCTCTGAACCCGTCCGCATGGCGTGTGGTTCAAGACTCTCGTGCAACAGAAAGTCGCCGGGCTTCATCGGGCGCCAGCGCTTGTCGCCACGCTGCCACTCACAGGTGCCTGAAACGACGATATAGAATTCTTCATTTTCGTGGTTATGGGCTGGATAGAGCGTCTCCGGCCCCTGGAACGTGAAGGCGACCATAACATCTTCGCTCGCCCATACCTCTTGCCGGCCACGGGATGGTGAGGCCACCAGCGACGTGAAGAAGTAGGTTTCGTTGAAAGCGCGGAGGTCAGGCGTGTCAGCCGGGCCATAGACTGAGACGGCATCATGCCAGACCAGTTCCTCCGCCGCGCCGAGTAGCTTCGATGCGAGCCCTGCGGTCGGCATGCCGCGAGCCAGCGCCCAGAGTTCATCACCATATCGGGCCACCGGTTCAGGCCGCATGCCCGCTCTTGGGGTCGGGACTGTCAAGAGGTTCAGCGATGAAATTGCGTGACGAACCATGTCACGGCCTTCTGCGCCAGGTGCGTCTATCGACTTGAGAGTGCCCAACACTTCATCCTTCAGCGGGAGGAGCAGATTACCCGATGTCGTAGTGTTCAACTTGTTCTCCGCCAAGTTGTTAAGCCGCCCAAGGTCGAGGGAGCCTACAACATTTTTCCGAGCTGTATACCTATCCAGATCGCGGGTTCACGGAAAACCCCGTCCAATCAGGTTCGCTCCCGGCCTGGAAAGTTCCTGCGGCGCTGACGATGGAATGGTTGGCGTGCTGTGGACTGGCGTGGAGGGCCTGGTCATCCACGTGGTTGGCGATCTCAAAGCGGACAGGCACCGCCCAAATCAGCTCTAACGCTCGCCTCGGCTCCCCTGCATTTCCCTCCAGGCCACGAAAAGTCCGGCAGAGATGATCATGCCGATGCCCAGCCAAGAGAGGGCATCGGGATAGTCGCTCCAGACGAGATAGCCCCAGACGACGGCGAGCGGTATCGCCACGTATTCAAACGGGGCGGCAGCGCTCGCCTCCGACATGCGGTAGCCCTGACTGATCAGGTATCCGCCGAAGGCGTTCAAGACGCCGATCACGAGAATGAGCATCAGGTCGAAGCCGGTTGGCCACACCCACGCGCGCAGAAGGAACTCAACCGATCGATTGTCACTGCCGGCAAAGCGGCCATCTCCCGCGACCAGAAATATCGCCAGGCTGGAAACGATGAACATGACCTGCAGGTAGAACGCCATCACGGACGCAGGATCCTCGGTGCCGAGCTTGCGTGTCATGATCGTCATCGACGAATACGCGAAGGCTGCGATCAGCGGCAGAATGGCGGCCGCCTGAAAGGCCTCGCTGCCGGGGCGCATGACGATTGCTGCGCCTGCCAATCCGCACAAGACCGCAAGCAGCCGCCATTTCCCGACGCGCTCGCCCAGAAATGGAATCGAAAGAAGGGTGATGATCAACGGAGCTGTGAAGAAGATGGCAACGCCTTCTGCAAGCTGCAGTGACGCTAACCCTGCAAAAAAGGTCATGTTACCCACCACAAGCGCCAGGCCGCGCAGCAGGTGAAGGGGAATACGATTGCTCAACAATAAGCGATACCCACCTTCCAACGGGACAAAGAGGGCCAACACGACGGAAATGGCAACGACGCCGCGAATGAAAACGATCTGATGAAGCGGATAGCGATCGCTCATCCATTTGAAGGTCAGATCCTGAAGGGAAAAAATCGTAACGGCGCTGACGACGCATGCAATGCCAACAAGCTGCGGTGATCTGCCGGTCAACATCTTGAGTCAGAACAAACTGCCCTGTCCGTCCTTCGGCGCCACCGCTTTCTTTGCGGCCTTTGGTTTCGCTCCGGCCCCGGGACCATGAAGCGTCGCCCCGACGCTGCCGTCGTGGAACTGCACCTCCGCCGCCATCCCCGACTTCGCCTGTGCCACACTGCGGATCGGTTTGCCGCTTCCATCGCGGACGAGGGCGAAGCCGCGCTGGAGGGTGGCATAGTAGCCGAGAGTGTTGAGGAGTTTGGCTTGCGTGTCCAGGCGTTGTTGGTGGGTTTCCAGGCGGCGCTCCACTGATAATTTCGCCCGTTGGGTCAAAGCCGACAAGGTATCCGTTCGCCGCAGGACGCCGTCCCGCAGGGACCGGTCGGACAGACGCGCAGCAGTCGCAGTCAGAGCGTTGCGGTGGTGCTGCGTGCTGGCGCGGAGGGCCTGGTCGAGGCGGCCGGCGGCGGCGTCGAGGCGCTGCCTGGGGAGCGACATAGCATCTTCCAGGCGCGGCAGACCTCGGGCCGCCGAGCGTAATGCTTGTTGCCGGTCGGTGAGGCCCCGCCGCATTGCGCGGCGGAGGCGGGCGGCCTGGTCGTCCACATAACTGGCCAGTTCGAGGCGGACCGGCACGGCCCGCTCGGCAGCACCTGTTGGCGTCGGGGCGCGGTGGTCGGCGGCGTGGTCGATCAGCGTCCAGTCGGTCTCGTGGCCGACGGCGGAGATCAGCGGAATCTCGCTTTCCGCCGCTGCGCGCACCACGGCCTCTTCATTGAAGCCCCACAGGTCCTCGAGCGAGCCGCCGCCGCGCGCAACGATGATCACGTCGGGCCGCGGGATCTCGCCGCCCGGCTCCAGCGCATTGAAGCCGCGGATGCCGGCAGCCACCTCGGCCCCGCTCGTCTCGCCCTGCACCCGCACCGGCCAGACCAGCACATGCCGCGGGAAGCGGTCGGCGAGGCGGTGGAGGATGTCGCGGATCACGGCGCCCGACGGCGAGGTCACGACACCGATCACCTCCGGCAGATAGGGCAGGGCGCGTTTGCGCTCCTCGTCGAACAGCCCTTCGCCCGCCAGCTTCTTGCGACGCTCTTCCAGCAGCGCCATGAGCGCGCCGGCACCCGCCGGCTCCATGGCATCGATAACAACCTGGTACTTCGACTGGCCGGGGAAGGTGGTGATCTTGCCGGTGACGATGACCTCCAGCCCCTGTTCAGGCTGTACCTTGAGCCTGGAGGCAACGCCCTTCCAGATGACGCCGGAGAGCACGGCCTTCTCGTCCTTCAGGTCGAGATAGACATGGCCGGACGCCGGCCGCGAGACCCGTCCCAATTCGCCGCGGATGCGCACGTAGCCGAACGTGTCCTCGACCGTGCGCTTGAGCGCGAAGGAGATTTCCGAGACGGAAAACTCAGCCACATTGGATTGGGTGGGAGCGGGGTCTTCGTCTTCGTCGAAGGGCCAGCCGAGATCGTTGGACATTGGGTTTCCTAGCAGACGAGCCTATGGGCGGTTCGCCCGGTTTTTTTAGTGCCGCTCTGGGTGCTCGCCTGCGCGGGCATGACGTATGAGAGTGCAGGTATGGCGTATGGGCGACATGTGGACATTCGGAGCCGAATCTCTGTCATTCGGCCCCCATCATTTGCTAGAAGCTGGCGGATAACAAGGAGGCCGAATGAATATTCTGGTGATTGGCTCCGGTGGCCGCGAGCACGCCCTGTGCTGGGCCATTTCCCGCAGCGCTATGTGTTCGGACCTGTTCTGCGCGCCGGGCAATGGCGGCATCGCGGACGTGGCTGAATGCATTGCCATCGACCCGGCAGATCATGAGGCGGTGATCTCATTTTGCCAGGACAACGCCATCAAGCTCGTTGTCGTCGGTCCGGAAGTGCCACTGGTGGCGGGCCTCGCCGATGATCTCCGGGGAGCCGGCATCAAGACCTTCGGCCCATCCGCTGCGGCAGCGCAGCTGGAAGGTTCCAAGGGCTTCACCAAGGACCTGTGCGCCCGCCACAATATTCCCACCGCCGCCTATGGCCGATTCTCCGATGCGGAGGGAGCGAAGGCCTATGCGGCCGTACAGGGCGCGCCCCTGGTCGTGAAGGCGGACGGCCTTGCAGCCGGCAAAGGCGTGATAATCGCCGAAACCGGCGAAGAGGCGCAGACCGCCATTGACGAGATCTTCGGCGGTGCTTTCGGGGCGGCCGGTGCAGAGGTCGTGATCGAGGAATTCATGACCGGCGAGGAGGCGAGCTTCTTCGCACTTGTCGATGGCGAGAAAGCATTGCCACTCGCAACATCGCAGGACCACAAGCAGGTCGGCGACGGCGACACAGGCCCCAATACCGGCGGAATGGGTGCCTACTCACCGGCCCCGGTGATGACCGACGAACTCTGTGCGCGGACCATGTCGGAAATCATCGAGCCGACGGTGAAGGCGATGGCGGAAGACGGGACACCGTTCCAGGGCGTGCTCTATGCCGGTCTGATGATCACCGACGAGGGCCCGAAGCTCATCGAGTACAATGTGCGCTTTGGCGATCCGGAAACCCAGGTGCTGATGATGCGTCTGAAGGACGACCTGGTGACCTTGCTGCTGGCGGCTTGCGACGGCCAGCTCGGACACATGTCCGCACGCTGGACCGACGAGGCGGCTCTGACGGTTGTCATGGCGAACAAGGGCTATCCCGGCTCCTATGACAAGGGCAGTCTGATCGGCGGACTGGAGGCCGCAGGCAGCGGCGAGGACGTCGAGGTCTTTCACGCCGGTACCGCGCGCGCTGACGATGGTACGATCACAGCCACCGGTGGCCGGGTCCTCAACGTCACGGCCCTTGGCGGAACCGTATCCGCCGCGCAGGCCCGCGCCTATGCCGCGGTTGACCAACTCGACTGGCCGGAAGGCTTCTGCCGCCGCGACATCGGCTGGCGCGCGGTTGAACGGGAGACTATGTAGTTTCCTGAGATGATCATCACCTTCATAACTGAACGTCATTCCCGCGGGGGCGGGAAGCCAGAGCAAAACGCTCAGAGCTCTGCGGCCCTCAGGCACCCGCCTTCGCGGGTGCGACGCTGAGGGGGAACGCCATGACCACGGACAGCCGCCAGCAGACCTATGAAGGCACCAAGCCAGTTGCCGATGGGCTCGGCTTCGACGAGGCCCGGCTGGCAGAATATCTCGCCGGTGTGGTGGACGGCTTTCAGGGGCCGGTCACGGTGGAGCAGTTCAGGGGCGGGCAGTCCAATCCGACCTACAAGATCACCGCGTCCTCCGGCTCCTACGTCCTGCGCCGCAAGCCGCCGGGCAAGCTCCTGCCGTCGGCCCATGCGGTCGACCGGGAGTTCAAGGTTATCTCCGCGCTCCATGCCCAGGGGTTCCCCGTGGCGAAACCCCATGTGCTCTGTGCGGACGAGAGCGTGGTCGGCACTATGTTCTACGTCATGGACTTTGTCGCCGGACGGGTGATCTGGAACCCGCATGT
>JBCCEL010000319.1:0-6755 GCA_039030315.1 Pseudomonadota bacterium | reverse complement strand
GTCGCGGACATCCGGGTTGTCCTTCAAAGCCCCGCGCAGCCAGTCGCTGGACCACTTTTCGCGCGCGGGCCAGCCCCTGGCCAGTCCCTTGATCAGCAGCGGCCGCTCTGGCTCGCTGTACTCGGCCAGGAACGCCGCGGGGTCGGGGCACTCGGTGACCGTGACCAGCGAACGGGATGAGGATTGGGCAGGGGCCTCTGCGGCAGGTTTGGACTGCGTATCGGTGTCATACATGGCAACCGTACCTCGGTTTGACGCTCTCGGTTCTGAAGCTGCGGAAACGCTGATGGAACGATCCTGAGCGAACGGTTCCGTCTGGCATATCTGTCTTGCGTATCCCCAGTCTTTGCCATCGGAGGCAGGTCGGTCAAGTCCGGGGGAGGAGATAGGGTTGGAGCATCCAGGTGCTATGGCACGAACACAGACGCCCGTCATTCGGTCCCGGGATAAGCCAGGCAGACCGCCTGCGCGAAAACAGTTCGCTCGGCTGTGTTCTGAGGGTCTCGAACGGCCCTGGACGGGCGAATTGAGCGGGTAGCGCTATGCCGGTTTATCGCGCGCAGATATGTGATCTTCCAACGGGTTGATAAGGATGCAAATCGCCCGGCCCCGGAGAGGGCAGTGGGAGGTGCAAAAGTTGCTCCTTTGGCAACTTTTGAATCGGGCTCTAAGTCGTACTTTCGGGCCACTTTCACGCAGCTGAACGGAGAAATGTGTATCAAGCGTTCTGAAAGTCCTGATCGACAAGGCGCCCCCAAAAAGTTGACAGCTGTCAACTTTTTGAAAGGGCAGGGGGGTGAACCAGCCCCGCCAGGACCCCCTTCAGAACGCGAACACCTCGTCCTCGCGGCCGGTCAGATCGACACCGCCCACGATGATCGAGGCCTCGACGCCGATGACCTCGATGCGGGTATTGTCGCCAACGGTGGTGATGCGCAGGTCCTCGAGCCCGGTGATATCCGCCGCCTCGCAAAAATCGATGATGTCCGAGCCGATGCGGAAATCGATCACGATCTGGTCGTGGCCGAAATTGCTGTCGCGATAGACAAAGGCATCGCGGCCCGGCCGTAAACTTGGCCAGCTGGTTGTCAGTAGCCATCATACACCAAGCGTTATGCTGTAGGCGGTTATGCGGCGCGGAAAGACAGCTCAGCCAAAGCCTCGAAGGGCCGTTCGGTTCAGCGCCGCCTTGTTACGTGGCTGTTTGCCGAACTGAAAACCAAACCCAGAAACTCAGACCGATTGCGGACGCGGAAACGAGCGTCATGACGGTTCCCGGCACGACGTTCACAAATCCGGGAAGGTCAACGAACAGAAGATAGCCAAGATCTGCGAGCCCGCCGATCATGCCCGTCACCCAGATCGCGGTCATGTTCTGTCGCCAGATCAGGATCGCGCCAATGGTTGTCGCCACGCCGAACCAGCCAAGGTTCCATCCGTGCTGATTCAGGATCCCACCCACTGCCGGGTGATAGTCCGCCGCTAGCGCTGCCGGTTCCATGGCATCGGCGATTGCCTGAAACCCTCCTGCAGCATCACTGCTCAGGACTATGACGCCAGCGAGCGTGTGTACCAATCCCCAGATGATCCAAAGGATGGCCGCGCCTTTGAGCGCTTTGTTCTGTGCGCTTGTCATGGTGTGTTTCCTTGCAGTTGCAGCCACGGGTGCGGTTCGTTAGGTTGATTTTGTCCACTAAATCAGAAAGTAGACTAAGTCAACTAAATGCAAGACACTGATCTGGCCCTCCTTGTCGATCGCTTCATGCGATCCATCCATACCGGACTGCAGGACCGTGCTCCCGACTTCGACCGAGAGGCGGTGGGCCCGGGGGGAGGCATCGTCCTCATGACGCTCGCCGATACCGGGCGGATCAGTCAGAACGAGCTCACGAAACGCGTTGCACGCGATAAATCGCAGATGACACGGATGATCCGGTCGCTCGAGACCAAGGGACTGGTCGCGCGAGAGGCGTCCTCTGACGATGGCCGTGTCAGCCTGATCCGCTTGACCCCCAAGGGCGTCGAGATCGCGGATGAACTCATGCAGACCGTTGCCGAGGTGATCGCCGAAATCCTGGAGCCAATCTCAGACCGCGAAAAAGCGACGCTGAAGGACCTTCTCGCCCGCGTCGTTTAGAAACGTGGCGGCCAGGCGAGCGTTCATTGGCTATGCAGGGACGTATTGGTTTGCGCTCGAACGGGCCACTCCAAAATTACTCTCGCCGATGCAGCGTGCCGTCCAGGCGCCGAAGAAGGGCACTGGATACAGCCCACATGGCTGCTACCGCCAAAAAGTTGACAGCTGTCAACTTTTTCGGGGCAGGGCGCTCCTGAGTTCGACGCCCTTTACCCGGTTGCCGCGACCATCACAGCGCGGCTTCGGTCAGGATGGCGGTCTGTTTGCCCCATGCCTGCGCCTTGCAGATCAGCCGGTGTGAAAGGGTAGCAACTCGACACTGCCAAATTGCCCAGCATATGCATGGATCGCCGGGGAGCCGCCCAAGTGCATCAGGAGCACTTTTTCCCGCGGCGCAAACTGGTTCGAGGCGTGCAGGTCGATCAGACCCCGGATGGCCCGCCCCTCGTAGACCGGATCCGCGATCAGCCCCTCCTTGGTTGCCAACAGTCGGATGCCGTCCTTGATCGCATCGTCTGCAAACCCGTAATCGGCCTCGTTCGACGCGATCACCTCTACATCCTCGGCATCGACCAGGGGTGGCAGACCCAAGGTTTGCAAAGCCGCATTGGCGAGCGTCCGAACACGGTTTGTCTTGATCGTTGTCTCCCCGTCATCCGCAACGCCGATGATGTGGGTTTTCATGCCCAAAGCCTTGAACCCGGCGAGCAGTCCGGCCTGTGTACTGCTGGATCCCGTGGTGTGAACCAGATAGTCGAACCGGGTGCCGAGTTGCTCCATCTGAGTGGCGAGTTCCAGAGCGCAGTTGATGTAGCCCATGCTGCCAAGCGGGTGCTCGGAAGCGCCGCCTGGAATGAGATAGGGCTTGTGGCCCTTCGCCATGAGAAAGCGCATGAATTCGTCAAGCGGGCCCTGATCCTCGATCGGCCGCACAGTCTCGTCGATGTATAGTTCTGCCCCCATGAGATCGCTCAGCAGGATGTTTCCGATCTCGCGGTATTGCGGCCCGGCATCTTTTGTCCAGGCGCAGTGCAACAGCGCGCATTTGAGATTGGCCTTCGCGGCTGCAGCTGCCGTCTGACGCGTGTGGTTCGACTGGATCGCGCCCACGGTGACCAGCATATCGCAGCCTTGCTGCAATGCGTCTGCGACGAGGAATTCAAGCTTGCGTGTCTTGTTCCCGCCGCCCTCCAGACCAGACAGGTCGTCACGCTTCATCCATAGATCCAACCCGCCGAGGGCATCTCCGAGGTTCTTCAAACGCAGGATGGGTGTTGGAAGTTGCGCAAGCTCGAACCTCGGGAGACGGTCCAGCCTGTCGCCGAGGTCTTCCTTTGAAATCGTCATGCTCATGCTGGTTCCAGTTCGCTGACGTCAGAGCGTTTTCGAAGCATCGCGTCTCTCGAATACCCTGCCACGCTTCGCGCTGAAATCCATCACTCTCGGGGCAGGGCGGTGGCAGCTCCAAAGGGGAGGAGAAGGCACCCGGTGCCACCCGGTCGATATGCCTTTGGCCTGGTCAGAGGCGCCGTTAAGGGGATCTGCTCCGGCAAGGGGCGGCCCGGCGTTCCAGTGATGTCCGGGACGGTAATGGAAAACAGACTCTGATCTTCATTCAGGAAGCCCCGCTCCGCGCAGTGCCGTCCTCAATCTGATTGATGCCGCTTCATCGGCAAATGGGAAGCGATCTGCATCCAGCACTCTCAATTCGTAACGCTCGATCATTTTCCGGAACTTGGTGGATTTCACGATAGCCGCGTTCCCGGAGGCTGCGGCAGCATAGGCAAGCGGATGCAGTCGAATTGTAGACTTTCGCTCGTAGGCGTCGAGAGCATGTGTCAGAGCCGGTTTCATGTCGCCCTGCACCGTGTAGCCGATGCTGAGGATCGACAATCGGTAAGGAGTGGTCGGATGATCCGGGAAGTCCTGGACAATTCCGAGAAGGCTTTCCACGCCAAGCGCCGTGTTGCCCCCGAAGATGTCGGCAAGCGCTAAATCCTCTCTTGCGAAGTGAAAGTCGGGATTGACGAGCAGGGCGCGTTCGGCATCCAGCCGGCAGCCTTGATGGTCCCGTTGCAGCCAAAGGCGGATTCTTGCACGGTTGTGGTGTGCATAGTCGACCTTGGGGCCTGACTCGACAGCCTTGTCCGCAATTGAAAGAACTTTATCCGCATCGATGTTCTCGGCCCAGTTCATGGCCATGGGAACAGATTGCATGAGTGCGTACGATTGCATGGCCAGCGCCATGGGGTTGTCCGGCTCCCGTGCAACCGCCGTTGTCGTGGACGCCTCGGCGATCGCCATGCTCTTGGGGTCGACCAGATGCATATGGAAGGCAGCCTTGGAAAGCAGCTGCTGTCCCGTCAGCTCTTCATCCGGCAGATTGCAGTATTCAGCGCCCGCAAGGGCATTGAGCTGAACCCTGATCGCGGCGCTGACTTGCCAGATCACGTCATCCACGAAACTGAACAGGTCATCGAGGTCCCCGTCGAACTTGGCAGACCAGAGGGTTTCTCCAGTCCCGTGTGCGGTCACGGACAGATGGACCCGGCATCGGTTGCCCAACGCATGACAGCGTCCGTGAAGACGGTAGGTCGGCAAGGTATTGCTATTGGGGGACATCGAAATCTTGACGCCGGAACGCTTCGAGATCGCATGCTCAAGGCCACTCTGGATTTCCAGCGCAACGTCAACCGCCAGCTTCTCGTCACCGCCAGTGCCGAGAGGCTCCATCAGAATCGTTGGAAAAGAAGCGGCTTTGGGGGCATTCGCGGCCATGGATTGCACGATGGGTTGCACGATGGGTTGCACGATGGCGCTTGGCCAGGTCCAGACCCGGATGGGCCGGGATATGTTCTTCAGGTCTCGTTCCTTTCCCCCCTGGAAAGCGGCTTTGCCGGCCCCGTCGAGCGCGTTGTAGACTTGGTCGGAAATAGCAACGCCCCGAGGGGCGGCGATACTTTCCAATCGGGCTGCGATGTTTACGCCATCTCCCAAAATGTCACCGTCATCATCGTGAATAACGTCGCCAAGATGAATGCCGATGCGCAGTTCAATTGCCTCGTGCGACTCCAGTTTTCTCTGAACCTCGATCGCGCAACTGACGGCATCGAGAACCGAGACAAATTCCACCAGCCAGCCGTCGCCGGTGCGCTTTACAATATCGCCTCGGAAATGGCTGACCGTCGGCTCGAAAACCGAATGCCGCACGTCGGAGAAATTGGCGAGCGCTGCCTGTTCATCCGCGCCCATCATCTTGGAGTAGCCTACCGTGTCGGCGACCAGTATCGCTGCCAGACTGCGCCTCAAGAACTGTCCTCCTCCAGGAAGGACGTTAACAGCTTGAATTGCGAAGAGCTAATGTCCAGGCAGCCATTTCACCGGTCGCCTGTTCGTCTTGCAGCAAGGAGAGATCTGGACTGAGACCGGTTGTTCCGCCGGGCCTGCAGCGCGCCGTCCGGGCGCCGGAGAAGGGCACTGGTTACGAGAGCCGGGGACGGCACTGGATACAGGCCACATGACAGCTGCCGCCAAAAAGTTGACAGCTGTCAACTTTTTCGGGGCAGGGCGGTGGCGGGTCCCGACCATTGGCCTGAAAGTGAAACCGCCCGGGCGCAGTGTGCACCCAGGCGGCTTCTGTTCATCGTCTGTGCGTGCAGCAGATCGCCGTCAGACAACGTCCTCCAGAACCAGGTTCGTGACACCCCAGTCGTCGGTGAAGGTCGGGTCCTGTCTGAACGTGATGATATTGGTCTCGCCAACAGCGTTCAGGCTGGCTGCCAGAAGCGGGATCGTGTAGTCGGCGCGCAGGTCGTTATCCGTTCCGGCGCCGAGCGTGCCGAAGCTGTCATCACCGTTCAGGATAATGTCGATCTCGCCGGTCGCGTCGACGTCGAACCCGTCGACATCCAGGGTCATGTCATTGCCGGTCGAGACGAACTCGAACGACTGGTAGCCATGGGCGTTCGAGACACTGCCGAACACCCCGGACGAGCCGTCATGGCTGCCGTACTCGGTGGTGTCGGTGTTGTCCGTCGTCGGCAGATCGCTGAGCAGCAGATCGACCGGCGTTGTCAGCATGACGTCTGTAACACCCCATTGGAAGGTATCCACATTGCCAAGCTGACGGAAGCTCAGGGTGTTGGTCCCCGCGCTCAGCAGTGCATCGTCGAGGACGAAATAGTTTCCGCCTTCCGGGCCTTCGGCGCCGTTCGCTGTCGTGTCCAGGAAGACGTCCGAGCCACCGATCTGAAGGGCTGTGTCATTCAGGAAGACCTGAACCTCCATCCCGCTGTTGAAGCTTGAATCGATGTCGAAACCGGTGGCCGTCAGGATGATGTCCTGCGTGCCGGCGCCGGCATCGAAATCGAACCGGGCGATGCCGTCTCCAGCCTCGGTATCGGCACCGTAGTTGTTCCCGTACTCGGTGGTATCCGGACCGCTGACATCATCCACTGTCAGCGTGACCACGGTATCGGCCGGGGGATCGCCGGGGTCGGTGACTTCCTCGATGATCAGGTCGGTGACGCCCCACTGGTAGGCGATGTTCTTCTCCTGGCGGAACTCGAGCGTGTACGTTTTCGTAGCGTCGAGCAGCGCGGCGGAGAGGGTGATGATG
>JBCCEL010000318.1:0-6781 GCA_039030315.1 Pseudomonadota bacterium | reverse complement strand
GCCATGGGGCTGCCGGTGCTGCACGGCGTGGAGGGCGAAAGCGCCGAGATCGTCCGGCAGGCGAATGCCGGCCTCTCGTTTGAGCCGGAAAATGCAGATGAACTGGCCGGTCTCCTGCTCAAGCTCAGCCAAAATAGACGTTTACGCAAGGAATTGCGGGCAAACTGCCTGGCATCTGCGCCGGCCTATGATCGGGTCCAGCTGGCGCAGGACATGTTGGCAAGGCTTGAGGCACTTGCTCATAGGGGCAAAGAGGGAGTGGGGGGCCATGAGAATACTGAGCGTGGTCGGCGCGCGGCCGAACTTCATGAAGGTCGCGCCCATCGTGAAGGCGCTTGAAGCAAGGGGCGCAGCTTTCGAACACATTCTGGTCCATACGGGCCAGCACTATGACGACCTCCTGAGTTCGTCGTTCTTCCGGGATCTCGGCATTCCGGCACCGGATGTGAACCTTGAAGTGGGCTCCGGAACACATGCAGAGCAGACCGCCCGCGTACTGCTGGCCTTCGAGCCGGTCTGCCGCGAGTACCAGCCTGATGTGGTTCTCGTCGTCGGCGATGTGAACTCGACCTTGGCCTGCGCGCTCACCGCCAAGAAGCTCGGCATCGACGTTGCCCACGTGGAAGCCGGCCTGCGCTCTGGCGACCGGGAAATGCCGGAGGAAATCAACCGGCTGTGCACCGATTCCATTTCCGATCACCTCTTCACCACGGACCGGCTTGCCGATGACAACCTGCGGAAAGAGGGCGTTCCCGAGCACAAGATCCACTTCGCCGGCAACGTGATGATCGATACGCTGCTGAGCTTCAGGCAACAGGCCGCAGAGCTCGCCTTTCACAAGAAGCTCGGACTCGAGGAACGCGGTTACGCCACCCTGACGCTGCACCGGCCGTCAAACGTGGACAACCAGGGCACGTTCAAGCGGATCCTCGGCGCGCTTGCCCGGGTGTCCGAAGAGGTGCCGCTGATCTTTCCCGCCCACCCCCGCACGCGGTCCGCGATCATGAAATTCGGGCTCGGGGACTACTTCTCTTCCGGCCGGATCAGGATGATCGACCCGCTGGGCTACCTGGAGTTCCTCAGCCTCAATTCCCATGCCCGCATGGTCCTCACGGACAGCGGGGGCATTCAGGAAGAAACAACGATCCTCGGCGTGCCGTGCATCACCCTGCGCGAAAACACCGAGCGCCCGATCACGCTGACCGAAGGCACAAACACCCTGGTCGGCAGCGATCCGGAGGCGATCATTGCAGCGTTCGCCAGGGCCAATGCCGCGACGGATTACGCGTCAGCCATCCCCGAAAAATGGGACGGCAAGGCGGCCGAGCGCATCGTTGATACTCTCGCGGATCAGTACTTCCTGCCTGACATGCAGCTGCAGGCCTCCTGACCGGCTATTGCGGAAGGCCGGAAAGCTACGCGCTTTCCCGGTCGGTCGCGGAGAGCACGGAGGAGAGCGCCTGGTCCAGGCGTCCGACCGCGGCGTCCACATCGCCAAGCTTGTCGAGGCCGAAGAGGCCGAGGCGGAAGCTCTTGAAGTCCGCCGGTTCATCGCACTGCAGCGGGACGCCCGCGGCGATCTGCATGCCTTGGGCGGCGAATTTCTTGCCGGTCTGGATGTCGGGATCGTCGGTGTAGCACACCACCACGCCCGGCGCTTCGAAACCCTCTGCCGCGACGCTCTGGAAGCCCTTTGACCTCAGAAGATCCCGGACCTTACGGCCGAGCTCGGCCTGAGCGTCGCGAACCCGGTCCAGACCGAAGGCCTCGGTCTCCTTCATCGCCGCATGGAATTTCACCAGGCCGTCGGTGGGCATGGTGGCGTGGTAGGCATGGCCGCCGTTCTCGTAGGCTTGCATGATCTGGTGCCACTTGCCGAGATCGCAAGCAAAGCTGGTGCTCTGGGAGTTCTCAAGCCGCTCCCGGGCCGCTTCGCTCAACATGACCAGACCCGCGCAGGGCGACGCGCTCCAGCCCTTCTGGGGCGCGCTGATCAGAACATCGACGCCGATGTCCTTCATGTCGACCCACATGGTGCCCGACGCAATGCAGTCCAGCACGAAGAGCCCGCCTGCCGCGTGGACGGCATCGGCAACCGCCTTCATGTAGTCATCCGGCAGGATCATGCCGCTGGAGGTCTCCACGTGCGGGGCAAAGACCATGTCCGGCTTCTCGGCAGCGATGCGGGCCGTGACTTCATCAATCGGCGCCGGTGCGAAGGGCGAGCGTGTGTCGTTCCCGGTCTGCCGCGCCTTGAGGACAATCTCTTCGGACGGGATGGAGCCCATGTCGAAGATCTGCGACCAGCGGAAGCTGAACCAGCCATTGCGGATCACGAGGCACTTTGCGCCGCTGGCAAATTGACGGGCCACGGCCTCCATGCCGTATGTTCCCCCGCCCGGCACCAACACTGCCGCATCGGCATTGTAGACGGCTTTCAGGCCTGCAGAGATCTCGCGCATGACCCCCTGGAAGGACTGGGACATGTGATTCAGCGAGCGGTCGGTGAAGACCACCGAATACTCAAGGAGGCCATCGGGATCGACTGTGGAGAGGGTCATTTCTTGTGTCCAATCTAGAGGGGTGCGCCGTCGGCCACCCGGGTTGCCATTTCACCACAGATGCCGGCGCCTACCTAGGGCGGCCGCACGCAAACAATTGTTACAATAGCGCCCGGTCTCGCACGATTCGCGACTCTGCGTCAGAGTGGCCAAAAAGATTGACGTCGCGAATTCTTGATCATCTGTGCACGGTTGTCCGAAAGCCAACTGGGCTATAGGACGGCCTTCGGATCACATGGCACATATTCAGGAGATTCCCACCATGCTCATGCCCCGCCAGAAAACCCCCGACCTCACCTTGCCCATGCTGGGCGGCGAGACCTTCGACCTGGGCACCGAAGGCTCCGACCGTGGCACCGTCGTGTGCTTCTACCGTGGCCTCCACTGCCCGATCTGCGCCAACTATCTGACGGAGCTGGAAAAGCGGACCGGAGACTTCAACGAACGCGGCGTCACCACCATCGCCGTGTCCTCAGACGAAGAAGACCGGGCGCAGGCCATGTCGGACAAGATCGAAGCCAAGAACCTGCGCTTTGCCTATAACCTGCCGCTGGACAAGGCCAAGGAATGGGGTCTCTACATCTCCACCTCGCGCGGCACGACCTCCATCGGGATCGAAGAACCGGCCCTGTTCTCCGAGCCCGGCCTGTTCATGGTGACGCCGGAGCAGACCCTCTATTACGGCTCGGTCCAGACCATGCCGTTCGTGCGCCCTCACTTCAACGAACTCGTCGGCGCGCTGGACTTCGCCATCGAGAAGAACTACCCGGCCCGCGGCGAGTATTCCGGAGAGGTCTGACACCGGGTCCTCTGCAACTTGGCCATGCGTTCCGCGCATGGCCAGTCTGCGTATTCTGCAGGTCTCAGCCTCGGAAATCGGTCTAAGCTCGCGCCTCAGCTTGTTCAGAAGCTGAGAGGCGCAAGGCCGGTATGAGCGATACCGCCAAGTCAACAAAAGGGATGGCTGTATTCGGCGAAGGGTTCGCCTGGGCCGTCACTCTGCTGGTTGCCAGCAAGTTCATCTTCTCCTTCCAGGACGTCATCATCAAGCTGCTGAGCGGCACCTTTCCCGTACATCAGCTCGTGTTCGTTCGCGGCGTGGTCGGCCTGCCGATCCTGCTCGTGTTCATCCACTATGATCAGGGCCTGGCCTCTCTCAAGACGCGGCGCCCGTGGTTTCACTTCCTGCGCGGCGGCGCCATGTTCGGGGCCTTCATCTTTTACTATCTCTCCATCGCGAAGATCCCGATCACCACGGGCATTGCGATCTTCTTCACCGCGCCGCTGTTCATCACAGCGCTTTCAATTCCGGTGCTGGGCGAGCAGGTGGGCCTCCGCCGCTGGGCCGGCGTGCTGGCGGGGTTTGCCGGCGTGCTGATCATGCTGCGGCCGGGGACAGGTTCCTTCGAGCCGGCCGCATTGCTGGCACTGTGCTCGGCATTTTTCTACGCGGCCTCACAGGTGGCGGCGCGCAAGGCCGGCGCCACGGAATCGGCGACCGTCATGAGCTTCTATGCGAACATGGCCTATATCCTTGTCGGCGGCGCCATGTGGGCAGTGTTCGCCGTTGCAGGATCGCCGGAGACGTCGAGCCCGGTCATCTCGTTCCTCACGCGGCCATGGGTGATGCCCAATCCGCTTGAGTTCGCGATGATGTGCGTCATCGGCCTGATCTCGGCGATCGGCTTCTCGATCGGCACACAGGCCTACCGCTCAGGCGAGGCCAACCGGATCGCACCTTTCGAATACACCACGCTGATCTGGGCCAGCATTCTCTCAGCCTTCGTCTGGTCCCAATACCCGGATGTCTGGACCGTGATCGGCGTGACAATCATCATGGGCTCCGGCATGTTCGTCCTGCGCCGCGAGCACAAGGTTCAGAAGAAACCCTTCAGCCGCCGCGGCGTCTTCAGATACCGCTGACCTGGAGGGCTCTGTTTTCAATCTGATTCAGATTGAAAACAAAGCAAGATCGCGAGATCTCAGCCAGTTGAGCTTTCCCCGAAATCTGGTGCAACAGATTTCGTGCACAACGCTGTAGTGGTTGGAATTCAACATCTCAGCCCCATCTTCCTCACACCCGCGAAGGCAGGTGTCCAGGGCGGCAACATACTGTATTGATTGATAAATTCCAGAATTCCCGCCTTCTCGGGAATGACTTAGAAAGTAGGGTCTCGCGGACGCCTCTGTATCAATCGAACTCTACAGACACTGCTTGACGTAAGCGAGATAGTGGCCGACCGTCTCGGTCTCCATTTTCGGATCCTTGCCGAGATCATCCCAGAGGCGAAGACGGACCGCGTCGCTGGCGTAGGGCTGGCCGATAAAGGCTTCAGCCTCCTCTTCGCTCATCGGACCGCCCTGGATCCGCAGGGTGTGCCTGGACGCCGGCGACAGCTTGTCATGATAGTCTCGGTCGGTCGCGCAGAGATACCGCTTGGCATCCACATGCATGCGCACAGGCTCGGTAACCTCCGGTCCAAAATGAAGCTTCAGAAATGCTTCCCCGCTGTTCTCGTGAAAGCGGTCCTCGCCGCGCTCCAGTGCAGCTTCGAAATCCTTGTCGAGCAGATGCCCGATATCGTGCAGCAATGCGGCCGCGATCAGCGACGCCGGCGCGTTGTTCTGTTCTGCGAGCGCAGCGCACTGCAGCGCATGTTGCCTCTGGGTCACGGCCTCGCTGCCATAAAGGTCCGACCCTTTCGTCTCGATCATGCGTTCGATCTCATCCAGAACGCTCATCGTCTTCTTCTCCCGCTCCGTTGCGTTCTCAACCCCACCGGGACATTAGCTCCGAATCTTTGTGCGGCCAATGTATCAGCGGCACGAAAGCCTTCACGATTTTCAGGAAAATCAGCCTAAATGTGGTAGGAGACAGGCCATGTTCTTCGATGGTTTCGAAATTACCGAAATGGAAGTGCCCCGCGGCAGTATCCGCCTCAGGGCCGGCGGGGACGGGCCGCCGCTTCTTCTGCTGCACGGCAATCCGCAAACACATGCCATGTGGCATGCCGTGGCACCGGAATTGGCAGGCTCCCACCGGGTGATCTGTCCCGATCTCTGCGGCTATGGCGGCAGCTTCAAGCCGGCGCCATCGCAGGACCATGCACCCCACTCAAAGCGAGAGATAGCAGGAGACATGGTGGCGCTCATGGAGGGCCTCGGCTTTCAGAGCTTCGCCCTGGCCGGGCATGACAGAGGCGGCCGTGTGGCGCACAGGCTGGCGCTCGACCACCCGGAACGGGTCAGCCGACTTGCCATTCTAGATATCATCCCGACGCTGGAACATTTCGAACGGGCGGATATGGCCTTCGCCATGGGGTACTATCACTGGTTCTGGTTCGCGCAGCCCCATCCCTTCCCGGAGAATGTCATCAATGCTGCGCCCGATGCCTGGTTCCGCGCTCATGTCTCCCGGGAGCCCAAGGATCTGGATTTCTTTCATCGCGAGGCCCTGGAAGACTATCTGGCTGCAGTGAGAAATCCGGCCATGATCCAGGGCATGTGCGAGGACTACCGTGCCGCGGCCACGATCGATCTGGAGCACGACCGCGAAAGCCGGGCGGCCGGGGAGAAAATCCGCTGCCCGCTGCTCGTGCTCTGGGGCACAGGGGCCAGGATCGAGGAATGGTACGACGCCCTCGCCATCTGGCGCAGCTATGCATCAGGTCCGGTGCAGGGCGAAGGGATAGCCGCCGGACACTACCTCGCCGAAGAGAACCCCGACGCGGTCCTCACCGCTTTCCGCAGCTTTTTCGGGGAACGCTAGCCCTCTGCGGGCACCGGGGGGATGTTGAGGGTCAGTACTTCTGGGAGCAGGCAGATTTCATCGCTGCAGGCCTGGGCCTCAAGCTGGACGACCTCTGCACCGAGGGAGCGTTCGGTGAGTTTCACCGCGATCCTGACCGTGCCCTCAAACAGCGAGAGCACGTCGTTCGAGAACCCCAGCTTGACCTTCTTGTATTCCGGATAGTTCACGGTTGCCGGCATGGACGATGTCCGCGTCCCGATCGCGACCGAGGTCGGGATGAAATCCTGGTTCGCCACTTCATGCGCGTTCACATGCCAGCCCGGCGCAATCTTCAGCGTCACCGAGAGGGTCTCCGCGCTCTCGCGCACCACTTCGGCCCGCACCTTGCCGCGGCCGGCATACTGCAGGGCACCGCTCTCGCCGAACTTGGCAAGATCGGCGGCCAGCAGGCTGTAGGGTGTGGACGTGG
>JBCCEL010000317.1:0-6791 GCA_039030315.1 Pseudomonadota bacterium | reverse complement strand
GATGGTGTGGACTGTGCGTGCCACGATCAGCATGTCCATCCAGGGCGAGAAATTCTTGATGTAGTAAAAGTCGTAGTGGAGCTTGCCGGTGACTTCGTTGACATCCGCCACATGCCCCTGATGCACTTGCGCCCAGCCGCTGATGCCCGGGCGTACGATGTGCCGGTAGACGTAGTAGGGGATCTCGCGCTCGTACCAGGCCGATAGCTCGAGCGCCTCTGGCCGCGGCCCGATCCAGCTCATTTCGCCCCGCAGGATGTTGAAGATCTGGGGCAGTTCGTCGATCCGGTACTGCCGCAGGAAGGCGCCGATCCTGGTTATGCGCGGATCGCCATCCCGGGTGATCTCCGGCTTGTCACCGTGCGCAGAGCGGCGGTCCGCCATGGTGCGGAGCTTGTAAATCATGAAGACCTGACCGCCATATCCCACGCGGCGCTGCTTGAAGATCACCGGGCCGCGGCTGGACATGCGCACGGCGGTGCCGGCGACGAAAAGGACCGGGAGCACGACGGGCAAGGCGATCACCGCGACGATGAAATCAAGCAGATATTTCAGCCTGGCATAGAAGTAGTTCGGCAGCACCGAGCCGAAATTGTTCTCAGAAAGGTGCTCGATCTCGACGCGGCCGGTCAGGGATTCGGCGACCTGCTTGACGTGGTAGACCGGGATTCCCTTGAGCGCGCACTCGGCGATGAAGCGCTCCCAGTGCGGCGGAAAATCCGCGCGGAGGTCGGCAACCACGGCATTGCAGTTGAGCGTGGATATATCCGGTGCCTGCAGCCGCACCCAGGTGACATCGCCATGCTCGGTCACATTGCGGGTGTCGCCGCCCGGCACCAGCGCCAGCTTCGGCTTGATGCGCTTGTCGGCATAGAGGTAGACGCCGTAGAACCAGACCACGGCGAGGTAGAAGCTAGCCAGCATCTGGTAGCGCGAATAGTCCAGCCTGAAGAAGAAGAATGCCAGCACCAGCGCCGCATAGGCCAGCGCGAAGGTCGGGATGATCGCTTCCGTCGCCTTCGCTCCGGGGTAGCTCGCGAAATGGCGCAGGAAGTAGTAGCCGGCACACACGGCCAGCGTCGTGCCGATGGCGGAGTTCAGCGTGCTCTCGGCCCTGAGAAAGGCGAGCACAGAGGCAAGACTGGTCCAGTCGATATTGAGGTTGACCAGGAGCGGCAGGCACACGGCCATGACCAGCGCCCCCGCAAGCTGAAAGCGGATGCGGGTGTAGAACGGTCGTCTCGAACCGGTCGTTTCCCCGGTGCCTCCGCGGACGCCTGTGGTCCAGGACCGGTCCGGGATTGGTGCTACCATGGCTTGGCCTCCCCTGCCGGCCCATCCCAATCCGCTCAAACGCCGCCCAACTTCGGCGTCCAGGTTCCCGTGTCTGACAGAAAGACGGAATTGCGACGGGCGCGCGCCCATTCAGGCAGAATTATGCCACCGATCCGGTTAAGTTTTCATTGCGCGGGCAGGGGGTTAGGCGGTGTGGGCGGCCCGGTAGCCGATATTGTAGTAGTCGTAGTAACGGGCCTGGTCTTCCAGCACGTTGTTCAGCACCACGCCGGCCAGTTTTTCCTCGATCCCAGGTGTCCGGCTAAGGGCGGCCTGAACGGCGGCACGGTCCGTCTTTTCCCATTGCACGACCATCACCACCGCATCGGAATGGGAGACAACGGCGCGGCCGTCCACCACCGGCAGCAGGGGAGCGGTGTCGATGATGACCAGATCGAATTCCTGGCGGGCCCAATCCAGCATGGCGCCGGTCTGCTCGGAACTAAGGACTTCAGAGGCTTCGGACGCGGACAGGCTGCGCACGGCCGGAACAAAGTAGAGACCGGTGTTGCGGTCGAAGACGAAAACGTCCCTGGGCTCGGCAGTGCCGCGGATGAGTTCGACGACCCCCGCCTTCGCGGTCGGGGCATAGATGGGTGTCAGCGCGGGACGGCGCAGATCCATGTCGACGAGCAGCACTTTCTTGCCCGAGGCTGCCGCCTGCTGGGCAATGTTGCTGGCGAGTGTGGACTTGCCCTCCTGGGGCAGGGAAGACGTCACCGCGAGCACATTCAGCTGGTCATCCGCGGTCAGATAGCGGATCTCCATGCGCAGCGAGCGGATCGCTTCGGCAAACGTTGTCAGCGGTTGGTCGATGGCCAGCCGCGCAAGTTCCGCGCGTTTTTTCAAGGATCGCTTGGACGAGCGCCATCGCTGGAGCGACAATGCGTTGAGCAGCCGCGTCAAGAAGCGGGCCAGCCAGCCAAGGGGCAGATCCTCGGACGGTTGCGGCACGGAAGCCAGCACCGGAACGCGCAGGGCCCTCTCCACGGCATCCGGCGTCCGGAAACCTGAATCCAGCTTCTCCAGAATGAAGGCGAAGGCACAGCCGATGGCGAGCCCCAGGATCAGGGAGAAGCCGGCAATGGAACGCTTCTTAGGCTTGCTCGGCACCTTGGGCACGGACGCGCGTTCGATGATACGGGATTCGGCGGTCTGCAGGCTCTGCTGCTGCGAAACCTCCTTGAAGCGTGTCAGGAACGCTTCGAACAGCTGCCGGTCGGCCTGCGCTTCCCTCTCCAGCTCGCGCAGCCGGATGGAGGCCGGGCTGTTGGCGGTCTTCTCGCCCTTCAGGTCGTTGAGGCTGCTTTCGATCGACTGCTCGCGGCTGAGCGCGATATTGTAGTCATTGCGGGATGCGGCGAGGACGCGTTTTGCCTCGGCGCGGATCTGCGCCGTCACATCGGCAAGCTGCGCACGTGTGCTCTGTACTCTGGGGTGGCGCGAGCCGTACTTGGCGCGCAGGTCCGCCAGCACCCGGCGCAGCTCGGTGACCTTGGTCCGCAGCGTGCCGATGACCTGCGACTGGAGCCGGTCCGCAAAGGAGTTCGTCTCGCCGCCCTTCTTCGTGACCTCGAGCAATTGCTTGAATTTGGCGCGTTTCTGCGCCGTTTCGGCGCGGGCAAGGATCAGCTGTTCGCTCAGTTTCGCGATCTGCTGGTCGTTGAGATCGGTGCCCTTTGCAGCGATGATGTTGTTGTCGGCCTTGAAGGTCTCGACCGCACGCTCGGATTCCCGCACCTTGGTGCGCAATTCTTCCAGGCGGCCGAACAGCCAGGCATTGGCCCGGCGGGTGGCCTCGTACTTGGCCTCCAACTGGTCGACCAGGTATTCGTCCGCAAAGGCATTCGCGACCTGGGCGGCGAACAGCGGATCGGCATCGGTGAAGCTGACGGAGATGACATAGGTCCACTCCTTGCGCGACACGCTGACATTGTTTCTGAGAACCATGGCCGCCCGCTGCACCGGGTCGTTCACGAGGGCGTTGCGGCCCTTGAAGTTGCGCTCGACGGGATCGCGGGAGAGGATATCCCGTGCCGTGCGGATCAGGCTCTCCATGATGGTCGGTGCCCGCTGCGTATCCCGGCCGAACTCGTCGGCAAGATCGAGCTTTTGCACCACTCGCCTGGCCACAGAGGCGGACTTGATCAGTTCCGCTTCGCTGTCGATGGCCGAGGAATCCTTCCCGATGCCGCTGACCACTGACTTGGTGTCCACCACGCTGGTCCGGCGCGGGTCGACCAGCACCGAGGCGCTGGACGTATAGAGCGGCACCAGCTGCATGGCATAGATCAGGCCGGCGAGGGCAACGAGTATGGTGACCGTGGCGATCATCACCGCGCGGCGGCGGACGATGGCGAAGAGTTCGCGGAAGTCGATCCCGACGTCGTCGTAGCTTGAATCCTCAATGCTCACGGCGCGTTCGGCCCGCGGCATCGGATTGGAGTCAAGACTTCGGTTCGGCATGAACTGTCCCGGTTCTTACCGAAAGAACCTTAGAAACGCGCCCTCAAGAAAACGCCGGCCTGATGTCGGGAGAAATCCAGGGCTCTGCCCGTGAAATCGCGGTCAGTGAAGAGGTAATTGACCCCGAAATTCAGGTGCCTGTTGATCTCGTATTCCGCTCGCAAGCCGACCCCCAAGGTGTAACCCTTAACGGAGGAGTCGTTAAAGTTGTCATAAACCAGGCGCACGTGCGGGGAGACCACGAGGCGGCGGAGAACCTCGTAATCGAGGCTCAGCTTGACGTAGCTCTGGTCTGAACCCGATACACCCGGCAAGGTGGACGCCTCAAAGCGCTGCTGGGCGTCGAGATTGAACGTCATCAGCGGTGTCGGGTTCCACACCAGGCCCAGGACGAAGGAATAGGATGACTGGGCGCCGAACAGCGCGCTTTTGTAGTCCACATAGTTATAGCCCATGCCGGCTTCGCCATAGAGCAGGCGGCCAAGCTCGAACTCCACGCCGCCCAGAATGCGGAAGCCGTCGGAACTCCGGTTCGTCGGCGTCGGCCCGTCATAGTCGGTGGTCGTATAGCGGAAGTCGGCGAACACGCTTGTACCGTTGCCGTGTGTGGGGCCGAGCCCCGGCATGATCTGGTAGCTCGCCCGTCCGCCGATCTCGAGACGGCCGAAGTCCCGGAAATCCTGGTCAACGACCGCGCCGGCGAAGGTTCGGGCGTCTTCGTAGTCGAAGATGGAGTATTTCACGCCGCCTGACAGCTTCAGCCGGTTGAAGGTCTTCACCAGCCGGCCGCCGATATCGAGGGTCTGATACTCGATCGGGCTGCGGGCGAACGTCGCTGCCACCACGTCCCCGCGCTCTTCGATGAACGTCCCGCCGCGCACGTCCAGATAGGCGTTGAGATCGCGCATGATGTCGATGCGGGCCTGCGCCTTGCCGTAGGCCTCGGTATGGGATTCGCTGGAACGGTCGAAATACTCCACGTGTTTGACCGCCACCTCTGCGGCGAACTCGTGGCGTCCGAAATCGGACCGGACCTGGGCAGACGATTTCAGGTAGGACGCAAGCTCATCGACGGCATTGCCAGGCGTCGCCAGAACGTTGCTGTCGACAAGCAGGCCGGTTTCCACATCAGGAATGAACCAAAACTGGCCGTGCCGGATTCCGGTGCCCTTCAGCCTGTCGCCGACATTCGGCAGATCATCTTCTGAATTGAGGGCGTCATAAACGTTGAGGATGCTGACGGCATAATCTTCATCAAGGCTGGCCGCATGCGAAACCTGGGCGCCGGCGAAGGTGGCCGCCGCCGTCATCGAAGCAAGGGCAGACCGTTTGGCCCAGCGCCCTATCGCAGAAAGTCCCCACACGTTCCGCAGTACCCAACCAGTTTCCGGCTCTTCGAGCCTCAAGTTCAGTGGTGGACGGCTGGTTGCCCCTTCTTCTTGAGCGGCTGCCGAGCCGTCCTGTCCACCCTGTCCCGTTTGCCTGTGTTCAGAACTCAGGTGTCCGGGCGCTCCCTGTTGTTTCAAAAACTCTAGGGGACGTGGCTTTAAGTGGGGGTTTAGGGGCGTGGCTAACCGCGGGTAGCACATTGGCCCAATTCGGGATTCAGGCCCCAACGGCCGCTTTCAGCGGAAAAACTGATTCAATTTGAGTAAAATCGTTCGCAATCTGTTTACGACGAACGCAACTTGCCGAACTCAGAAGAAGCGCTCCGGGATGCGGATGTTGTCGCCGGGAACGATCATGACACGGCGCTTCAGGGAAACCGCGACCTCCTTGTCGCGTCCCTCGCGGCGGATATAGATCTTATCCACGTTGGCCCGGTAGGTGTAACCGCCCGCAATCGCGATGGCGTCCTGCGCCGTCAGGCCACTGCGGTAGGGGTACTGGCCGCCCTGCTTGATCTCGCCCGTTATGAAGAACGGCCGGTAGTTCAGCACTTCGGCGGAGACTTTAGGGTCGTTGAGATAACCGTTGCGGTATGAGGCGACGGCGCGCTCCTGAAACTGCCGGAGTGTGGAGCCCTTGGCCTTGATCTTGCCGATCAGGGGCAGATCGACGACCCCGCCGCCATCAATGACGAATTCGCCCGAAAGGTCCGGTTCGCCGTAGACGATGATACGGAGCTTGTCGCCGGTGCCGAGCCGGTACTCGACATTACTGCCTGAAGCTGCGGGTTCGATCTTGTGGCCCTGAAGGGTCCGGTCGCTTCCGTCCAGAAGAGGCTCGTTGCCTGAGCCGACGCATCCAGCGAGCGAGAGCGTCACGGCGAGGCCGGCTGTGGCCATCAGGGTGCTCGTTCTGACAGGGAAGATACGCGGCATACTCAGACTTCCTCGTCTTGTCAGACGGGATACGCAGGACTAACCGCCCCACCCGCAACGTTGCGGGCAGAGCTTCGTCAAACAGTACGCCGGAAAAAGGTGTCCAAAACCTTAACCGGTCGCCATCAGGCTCTGCCGGTCGTCTTCCAGGATCAGGCAGGTGAGGACGCCCGTCGCGAATGCTGCCGTATCGATATTGATCCGGTTCGGCCTGATCTCTGGATCATCGTTCGGCGTGTGTCCGTGCACAACAAGCTTGCCGTGCTCGATCCTGGATTCCAGAAACTCATGCCTGATCCAGACCAGGTCGTGCGGATCCTGCTCTTCCAGGGGGATACCCGGCCGGACCCCGGCATGGGCGAAGAAGTAGTCCCCGAAGGAGACCGACAGCGGCAGTGTTTCCAGGAAGCTCTTCTGGTCCGCCGGGAAATTGGCGGCGAACTTGTGCTGCGCCGTCCGGCAGGCCTCCTCGGTCAATGGCTGGTCCACTTCGACGCCATAGGCGCTCAGCGTATCGAGGCCGCCGAAGCGGCTCCACCGCATGAGGAATTCCGGCTCTTCGAGATACCTCAGCAAAGATTTCTCGTGGTTGCCGCTCAGGCAGATGCGCTCATGTGCTGCCGGGGCGGTGTGCATTAGATGATCCAGCACTTCGGACGGCTGTGG
>JBCCEL010000316.1:0-6802 GCA_039030315.1 Pseudomonadota bacterium | reverse complement strand
GTCGAACTCGTAGCCGTCCAGCGTGCCGATATCCATATACTGGCCGAGCCCGCCCCGGAACTCGCCTGCGCCACCGCTGTCGGGGCGCAGTTCCTTCCGCCAGATCACAACCGGACCGGTATGCTCCGTTGCCTCGATTGGCATGGTCATGACCCCGCTGGGGAATGCGGTCGCGTTCATGCCGTCCAGCGTCGGTCTTGCGCCCGAGCCTCCGCAGTTGAACATGAGGACCTCTGCCCGCCGTGCGTCCGGCGGTGCGTTGCCGTCGGAGCTTGGCCGGATGGAGAGCTGGAAGTTGCAGAGCGATCCTGCCCCTTCCGCCGGAACCGTCCCGGGGAGAATTTCGTGCAGCGCGCCAAGGACCGTATCGGGGATCATGTGTCCGGTGACGTGACGCAGTGCGACCGGGGCAGGGTGTTCGGCGTTGAGAATCGAGCCCTCCGGCGCACTGATCCGGAAAGGCGCAAGCGAGGCCGCATTGTTCGGTATCTCCGGAGCGATGGCGCATTTGAGCGCATAACAGGCATAGGCCATCGTGTAGACGTGCGGGACGTTGATCGCCTTCTTGTCAACGCCGGAGGTGCCACTGAAATCGCACCTGATGTGATCCTCCTCGATATCGAGACGCACACAGATACGGATCGGATCGGAGTAACCGTCCACGGTCATTTCATTGGTGACGGTGGTGCGGGGCAGGGCGGCGATGCGCTCCACGGTCGCCCGGTGGCTGTTTTCCAGAATGAATGCCGAAATGCTTTCCAGATCATCCAGCCCGAACTCGTCCAGCATGTCGACAAGCCGACGGTGGCCGGTTTCGTTGCAGGCCGCAAGCGCATAGATGTCACCGACCACCTGATCGGCCTCGCGCACGTTGTTGCGGACAATCTTCACCAGCCCCATGTCGACCTCGCCCCGCTCGGCGAACTTCATGATCGGGATGCATAGGCCCTCTTCGTAGACGGAGTTGGCATCGGCGCCAAAGCCGCGGCCGCCAATGTCGACGACGTGCGCGGTGCAGGCAAAATAGCCGACGAGCCTTTCCTTGTGGAACGACGGACTGACCACGGTGATGTCATGCAGGTGACCGGTGCCCATCCACGGATCATTGGTGATGTAGACGTCGCCCTCATACATGTTGTCCACACCGATTTCGCGCATGAAATGGGCGACAGATTCGGCCATGGCGTTGACGTGGCCGGGCGTGCCGGTGACCGCCTGGGCCAGCATTTTGCCGTTCAGGTCGTAGACCCCGGCCGAAAGATCGCCGGCCTCGCGCACGGACGTGGAAAAGGCGGTCCGGACAAGAGTTTGCGCCTGTTCTTCGACAACCGAGATGAGGCGGTTCCACATCACCTGGTTGGTTACGGTGGTCAGCGGCTGCTGTCTCATGCGGCAAGCTCCGATTCGACGTTGGTTCGAGAGATGTCCAGACAACCGTCCGGCTGCAGGATTGCCTGGAAACCCCGGGGCAGAATGACCGAGGTCTCCTGTTCCGTAATGACTGCCGGTCCGGCCACGGTCTGGCCTGTACTGACATCCAACCGCTCGACGATTTCGGCCTGCTCGAATGAACCTGTCGCCGGCGAAAACACCTCACGGCTCCCGCTCGCTGCCGCCGGGCCTGAGGCCTCGGCAGGTGTGACCGTCTCGGCTTCCGGAACTTTGGTGCTCGCGTTCACCGCCCAGCTCGTGATTTCCACGTCAAGACCGTGAACGATCCGTCCGAACAGGGCTGCGTAGGCTTCCTCGAAGCGGCTGAGGTAAAGCTCGCCAGTGGGCGCTGCGGCGTCTTCGGCTGAGAGGTCGACAGGGATCTCCCAGCCCTGGCCGATATAGCGGACGAAGGCGCGGAACCTGAACTCAAGCGGCGCGTCCGGCTGGCAGGACCTGACAAAGGCTGCGCTCTCGTCGCGAAGTTCTGCCAGCAGGTCCCGAACCAGAGGCGGGCTGAAATCGCTGAGGCGCACGATCGTGCTGCGGGTGGCCTCGAAGCTGAAGGGCGCCCGCAGGAACCCGATGGCCGAGCCAACCCCTGCGCCTGGAGGCACAATGACCCGGTCCATTCCGAGTTTCTCGCACAGCCGGCCCGCATGAAGCGGTGCCGCGCCGCCGAAGGCAATCATGGTGTATCCGGCGAGATCCTCGCCGCTTTCCACCGCATGGACCCGCGCCGCGTTGGCCATGTTCTCATCCACCACTTCGGAGACGCCGAAGGCGGCGCCGTTGGTGTCGAGGTCAAGCGGTACGCCTACGTGCGCATCGAGAGCGGCTGCGGAGTTCCGGGTTGAAAGCTTGATCGATCCGCCGGCAAAGTTGTCGGGATCAAGCCGCCCGAGCACCAGATCCGCATCCGTCACGGCAGGGCGGTCGCCGCCGCGCTGGTAGCAAGCCGGGCCCGGTTCTGAACCCGCGCTTTCCGGACCGACGCGGATCTGCCGCATGCTGTCCACGTGGGCAAGGGAACCGCCGCCGGCGCCAATCTCCACCATTTCAATGACGGGAATCGAGATGGGCATGCCGGAGCCCTTCTTGAAACGGTAGGTCCGGGCAACCTCGAAGACACGGGACGTCTTGGGTGACTGGTCCTTGATCAGGCAGATCTTTGCCGTTGTGCCACCCATGTCGAAGGACAGGACCCGTTCGAGTCCGTAGCGCCCGGCTATGTGGGCTGCGAAGATCGCGCCTCCCGCAGGACCCGATTCTACCAGCCGGACAGGAAACTCCGCCGCGCTCTCCAGAGAGATGATCCCGCCGCCGGAATGCATAAGGAAGACCGGGGCTCTGGCGCCAGCCTCCGCAAGCCGTCCCGTCAGCCTGTTGAGATAGGACTTCATGCGGGGCTTCACATAGGCGTTCGCACAGACCGTATTGAAGCGCTCGTACTCACGCATCTGCGGGGAGACCTCGCAGGAGAGCGACAGCGTCAGTTCCGGTGCCTTCTCCTCGAACACTTCGCGCACAAGCTTTTCGTGCGCGTCGTTGAGATAGGAGTGAATAAGGCCGACGGCGACACTCTCGTATCCTGCACCGATAATCTGGTCGGCGAGGGCTTCGACCTCGGCCCGGTCGAGTGCCTTCAGGACCTGGCCGCTCGCGGCGATCCGCTCGTCCAACACGTGCCGGTGCTGGCGCTCGATCAGGGCTTCGGGCAGCTTCAGATTGAGGTCGTACTGCTCAAAGCGGCTCTCGGTCCGCATCTCGATAACATCCCGGAACCCCTTGGTTGTGATCAAGGCCGTCTTGGCCCCGCGTCGCTCGATCAGCGCGTTGGTCGCCAGGGTGGTGCCGTGGATGATGATGGAAATCTCCGACGGAGACACATCGGATACTGCGCAAACCTGGGCGATGCCGTCCAGGATCGCATTTTCCGGCGCATCATACGTCGTCAGAACCTTTATGGAGTGGAGTTCAGAGCCCTTCTCCAGGACCACATCGGTGAAAGTGCCGCCGATATCGACGCCCAGCCGTACCGCCTCGTCCGCCATTTTTACCCGCTATCCCTGAGTGATGATGGGCCTATCTATTCGCAGCGAAGGAGGCGCGCAAGCTTTGTGAACTCGCCCGCTTCTCAGAACACCGAAACCTCGAAGGGCTGCCTGCCCGTGGGGTCTTCCGCGAGCAGCGCAAGAGCTTCAGAGCCGGCATAATCGCCATAGGCCAGGAGCGCCTCCACCTTCTCCAGGAGAGCGTCCTCGCTAAGCGGTTTCTCCGGATCTCCCCGCGATTCCTGGGCGATGGCCGTGAAAGGCTGCGCCTGGGGCAGGTGCGCCGTGACCCGGGCGCCCCAGGCGTCGGGATAGCGCATGGAAAAGTCGAGTGTCGCGGACACCGCGGTTCTTTCACGCTTCGGAGCGAGCCGTCTTCGCGCCTCTTCACTGAAGCTGTTGAGATCGACCTCGCCGTCCCACATGGCGCAAGCGGCAGCATGCTGCAGCGAGTAGCGCGCGCTGCGGGCGGTGCTGAGAACCACGCGGTCGCACCGCTCGGCGGCCGCCTGATAGGTTTCAATCTCCATCCGGGTGTAGTTGGTGGGATCCAGCCCTTTCTCCAGGATCTGCTCGCGCACCTTGAAGGTGGCGGAGATTGTCGGGTGGGTGAGGTGGCTGAACGGCCAGACGCTGAAGGAGATATCGTGGATCTTCCAGGGCGCCCGCCGGTCATCCAGCACCGTTTCAATTCGCCCGTCCGGGCAGATTGCGGGAAAGAGACCGCGCGGCCCCTCAAGGATGCGGAGCGGGCCTTTCATGTCGAGCGCTGCCAGCGTCGCGGACACCAGTCCGGCTTCGGCCGCACGCCCCGCGTGGATCGTCTTTGTGTCCGTGCCTGATGATATGAACTCCCAGAGCCCGGCGGCCTGGGTGCCGGCATTGCCGAGGGCCGCAACGGTCTGCTCGGGGTTCAGGCCCAGCAGACTGGCGGCGGCCAGCGCCGAACCGAACGGCCCTGCCACCGAGGTGTTGTCCCAGAGCTTCAACTGGGTATCACCGGTGGCGGCACCAATCCGGGTGACAACCTCAACACCGTGCAGGACCGCCGTAAGCACATCGCGGACCGGCAGGCCCTGTCCGAGTGCGAGCACGACCGGGACAACGGCGCAGCCCGGCGCGCTGACGGAGGCCTTGTGGGTTGCGTGCAGTTCCAGCTGGTGTCCGAACGCCCCGCTCAGAAAGGCGCGCCTGGCCGGATCGAGCCCGTTCATGCCGCCCGTGCCGTCGCCGAGCACTTCGGCCCAACGGGTCAGCCGTTTGCCGGTCTCGGTGTTACGGCCCGCGGCAATGCAGGCGATCGCATCCAGCGTAAACAGCCCCGCCTGCTTCAGGTCCTCGTCGGTAACCTGCTTTTCGCGGATGAGTTTGATCAGCTCAGCTGTGAGGGAGCTGCCGATGCGCATGTCTTCAGTTTACTCGAGATTCTGAGGCCGTTTACCAAAAGCCTGCATTTTAGATGTTCCGTCAATGACTTGTTTACCAGCCGGGGCAAAGCTTCGGGAAACGCTGGGCGCCCTTGTCTGCGCGCCGGCCCTGTTTCGTGTGAGTAGAGTATAATGAGTCCGTTTCGATTCCGCCCGCAATTGCGACTGCCGACGGCAGACGAGCTCAAATTTGCAGCGAAGGCCGTTCCTCTGGTCGTTTGCGTTTCGGCCGCTCTGGTCGCCGCCGGCTGTGCCGGCAAGAGCGGCAAGAAGAATGCCGATCTGTTCGCAGGGCAGGGAAGCCCGAAATACAAGGGCAGCGGGCCTCTGCCCAAAGGCGGCGGCCGCTACCATGTCGGCAAGCCCTATACGATCAACGGCGCGACCTTCCATCCGAAGGAGGTGTCGTCCTATCAGAAGGTCGGCGTAGCCTCCTGGTATGGGCCGAAGTTCCACCGGCGCATGACGTCGAACGGCGAGTGGTTCGACATGAACGATCTCACCGCCGCCCATCCGACGCTGCCGTTGCCGAGCTATGTGAAAGTCACGAACCTTGCGAACGGCAAGGAAGCGGTTCTTCGGGTCAACGACCGCGGGCCGTTCGCCCATGACCGCATCATCGATCTGTCGAAACGGTCCTCGGAGATCCTCGGCTTCAAGGGGAAGGGAACCCAGAAGGTCCGCGTCGTCTATATCGGCCGCGCGCCGCTGGCCCACGATGGGACGCACCTGAACGCCATGAACCAAAAACATCTGCGCAGCGGTGATTACTACAACGTGGCTTCGGCCATGAACTACGGTGCTCCGCCGCCGGCCACGCAGTTTGCCGAGACGCCGGTGGACTACGGAACGTCCCCTGTCGTGGTTCCAGCCAACTCGAGCGGAACCTACTTCGTGCAGGCGGCCTCGTTCTCCAGTTCCGACAATGCAGAGCGTGCAAGGCTGAGACTGGGGGCGATCGGGCCGGTCGTCGTCAGCCCGGTAACGGTCGGTTACAGCACGTTCTACCGCGTGCGGGTCGGTCCGCTCGCGGACACGCGATCAGCCTATGACATTGCCGAGATCGTCCGCGATCAGGGGATGCCCGACGCCCGCGTGGTGACGGATTAGAGCATCGCCCGGCGGGCTGTACCGCGCCATTGTCCGCTCGCTCAGTTGGTCGCGAGCGTCTGGGCGAGGGGGGTGCCGAGCTTCGTTGAAATCTTGCAGAAGCGGTTGTTCGACTTGAGATGCTGGCAGACGCGCCGGGCTTCGGTTTCTGACGAGAACGGTCCGGCCACGAGCCGGTACAGGACGTCGCCGCTCGAAGATGTAACCGCCCGTGCGAACGGTGAAAGTTTCGACAAAGCTCCACTTTCGGATGCAAGAAGCGAACGCCAGGCAACGCTCAGGGCGGCCGGGTCGGCGAAACTGGCAAGATGAATCCCGATGCTGCCCTGCCGTGTGGGCAGGGCGCCGCCACCGAGCGATGGAACCGTGGACTTGCGGAAGACGGTGGATGACGTCTGGCAACACGGCGATCAGTACGAATGGGAGTAGTTCTGCCACAACCGCAACCTCCAGCCAGGAGACGGTAGCGGCTCCACGTGCGGTTCCGGTGCCGCGGTCGAGCCCTACCCCCAACCGTCAAACAGCGGCTCGACGACGGCTGCCGGCCGGTCGTCCCACCGGGGACGATTCAGGGCGCCGGAGCGGGCGTCGGCACCTCGCCGGGGGCCCACGTCGCCCACACCTCGGCCCGGAGCTCGGCGAAGGTCCCGGCCACGATGGCGGCCCGCATCCGCGCCACCAGATCGGCCAGCCAGGCCAGGTTGTGCAGGGTGATGACGCGGCCCGCGGTCGGCTCGTTGGTCACCAGGAGGTGTCGTATGTAGGCCCGGGAGTAGCGCT
>JBCCEL010000315.1:0-6803 GCA_039030315.1 Pseudomonadota bacterium | reverse complement strand
GCATGGAAGAGGCCGCCGATGAGCACGCCCCCTGTGATCGCGGCCATTGCGCCCACGCCCTTGCCAGCGACGATTGGGATCATGATCGGCAGGAAGGCAAAGCTGGTGCCCTGGACGATCGGCAGTCTGGCGCCAACGGGCCCTGCCCCGATTGTCTGCAGCAGGCTTGCAACGCCGGCGAACAGCATGGACATCTGGATCATGTAGATCAGTTCGGGAAAGTCCGGTGAGTTCGAGCCGAAGCCGAAGCCGGCCGCCCCGGCAATGATAATGGCCGGCGTGACGTTGGAGACGAACATCGCCAGCACATGCTGGATGCCCAATGGAACGGCCGAGGATAGCGGAGGGGTGTAATCAGGATCGCGGAGTTGCTCGGGCGTGCCGAGTGATGTGTTGGCGCCGGCCATGGTGGTCCCCTCCCGCTGTTCTGGAGTATCCTGACCATAGGCTCACGGTAGATGGTGTCAATTGCAGGTGTGGATGCAGCTCCTCCTGAAAGCGCGTCACTGGCTGAAGCAGCTAACAGAGTGATGCTCCAAACTGGTTTGCTGCGGCTCTGGCGGACAGGGGGCGCCAGGATGTACATTGCCCGCTATGTTGACGCCGGAGCAGTAATGTGCCGAATGGCGATACAACCACGCTCAGACTGGAGAGGCCCTGGCAGAGGACGGGGCCGAGGCGTACGTCGAAGGAACGCCTGCGCCTGGGCCTGGCTATATTGACGGGTCTCTATGCGGCAAACGCGGGTGCAAACGGCTTGTTCAAGCTTGCAACCCAATGGCATGTGGACCTGCTCCATCAGAGAGTGGAGAGCCTTGCGCGGATTGATCCCAATGCACCGGAAATCGTTCGGATGGCTCGATTGATCAAGGCCGCCGACTACTCCAGTCTGACCGAACCTGCCCATCGAGCAATTGCCAGACGGGCGGCGGTGAAGACCTATCTGAAACGTCATCCGCACCTCAGTGTCGGCATCGCGATTGACGGCGACCGCTATACTGCCGGCCGGGTTGCCGGAATGCTCAAGGATCTCAATCGCCGTCTCAGACCCTATCGCGTGACGGTCGGGCTGGCCGAACCGGCCGTCAGGATCAAGATTCCTCTCCATGCGACGCGGGACGACTTTCTCCGCGGCTTGAAGACGGGGTTCCGCAGCCGGCCTGACTACGTCATCGCGCTCTCCGCCGGGCGCTGCCGTTACAGCCCTGCCGGTCCCTATCCAGGCGAGCCCGCCAGCAACCGCGTGTATTCCTTCGGATGGCGTGGGCTTGCCGTAATCGACCACGCGATCATTGACCGGGATCTGAATGCGCGTTTGCAGAGCGAGCTGGCCGATTTCCTGAAGCGCGACAGCCTGGAACGGCGCTGGAAACCGGAGGATTACGCCCCGCAGCCGGCAAACAATCTGGTCAAGCACCAGGTGATTGGCCGCCTGCGACGTGCCCTGGTCCGAAGAAGCGAGACGGGGGAAGTTCGGCCCGTCAGTCTGTCCATTGGCCTTGACCAGGTTACGCCGGCGAACGCCCGGGCAGCTGTCGGGGACATCAACGACCTCTTCCGCCCCCACGGCGTCAGCTTCACCATCAAGCACATCTATCCCCATCGCCTGGCCGACCAGTGGAAATGGCCGGTCGAGATGAAAAAGATACTGGGACGCGGAACGAGCGACATCTATGTCCTGCTGTCATCGAGCGAATGGGTATCGCCGGCCCACGGCCCGGTCCGCGGACTTGCCAATCCGGTGGTCGGCGCGACGATGGTTCAAACCGGCAGCCGCGCCGAAACATCCCGGCGCTTGGCGCACGAACTCGGCCACCTGTTCGGCCTGCCCCACACCCTGGTGCCCGGACACGTGATGTATCCGAACGAAAGCGAGATCGGTCTGAAGTGGTCGCCGGGCAGCAGGCGGCGGCTAACGGATAACAGACATCGCGTCCGTTGGTATTCCTCCATAACTTCGGCGGCGCCCTACGAGGTTGCAGTCCGGCTTGCACCCGTCATGCGCAGATCGACAGAGGCCGGCCGGCGCCCGAACGTGCTCGAAGCCTTTGCCAGTGGCAACGTCTGGGTGAGGTGTGGCGCGAAATTGCCTCACTGATCGCTCTTGCTTCAGCGGGTGTGTTTCCGAAGGCGTTATCGGAAATGGCGCGGTCTTGACGCCGCATGGTCGAATCATAACCCCAGAATTTGTGACGTTCCCATGTCGAAATCCCCACATATGGTGGTGCTCACATGACGTGCACCACGTGTGCGGGTAGAGATTTGAGCTTTGTTAACCAAAAAAATTGGCGCCGGCTTAGGAACATCTGCCAAGAGGTTAACGGGAACGGTGTTCAGTTCCGCCGCCGCCTCCGGAGGCCCCTGTGCAGCGATCCGCGGAATTCCTTGAATCTCTCCTGCGAATCGCACGACTGTGTGCATTGTCCACAGGTTGTCAACTCCTCAACACAATATATGGTATTCAGGCTTCGTTAACACACTAGGTGTTGACGGGCCGGGCGAACTGGGGCAATTTGGATCTTGGCCGTGGGGCGGGAGATTTTCTCACTCCCGGGGCGGCCTGAAACGCGGGTTCTGTACCCGCCATCAGAACAATCAGAAGCAGTTTCCGTGATGCGGGGCCTGCCCATGCGGGCGCTCATCCGGACGACAGGGTTGGTGTGTGCTTTCGAGTCCGGCAGGGCCGTCATTACGGCGGCGGAGCCATGAGGGGTTCGAAGCGAGGCAACGATTGCCCGGCCGCGCGGCGTGTCGCGTCCGGGCACGGGGATCTTTGGGGGCCTTTCGGGGCTTGAAGCAATACTCCCGGCAGCCGCTGCGGCAAGCGGCTTGGGTCATTGAGGGACGAAAAAGACAAATGCGGATTGAACGCCACTACACGGAAGCCGGAAAGGGACCTTTCGACGCGATTGAGTTCCGGAAGACCACGTCCGAGATACGCAACCCGGACGGTTCGGTCGTATTCCGTCTGGAAAACATCGACGTGCCGGCAAACTGGAGCCAGGTGGCTTCCGACATCATTGCCCAGAAGTATTTTCGCAAGGCCGGCGTCCCATCCCGGCTGAAGCGTGTTGAGGAAAACACCGTCCCATCCTGGCTGTGGCGCTCGGTGCCCGACGAAACCGCACTCGCCGGCCTGCCGGAAGACGAGCGCTTCGGCCCGGAAACCGACAGCCGCCAGGTGTTCTCACGCCTTGCCGGCACCTGGACTTACTGGGGCTGGAAGGGCGGCTACTTCGATTCAGAAGATGACGCCCTCGCCTACTACGACGAACTCTGCTTCATGCTGGCGACCCAGAAGGTGGCGCCGAACTCCCCGCAATGGTTCAACACGGGCCTGCACTGGGCCTATGGCATCGACGGCCCTGGCCAGGGCCACTACTACGTAGACTTCGAAACCGGCAAGCTGACCAAATCCAAGTCCGCCTACGAACACCCCCAGCCGCATGCCTGCTTCATCCAGTCCGTTGAAGACGATCTCGTCAACGAGAACGGCATCATGGACCTGTGGGTGCGTGAAGCCCGCCTCTTCAAATACGGCTCGGGCACCGGTTCCAACTTCTCCCACATCCGTGGCGAAAACGAAGCGCTGTCGGGTGGCGGCAAGTCCTCCGGCCTCATGAGCTTCCTCAAAATCGGCGACCGCGCAGCCGGCGCAATCAAGTCCGGCGGCACCACGAGGCGAGCAGCCAAGATGGTCGTTGTCGACGTCGATCACCCGGATATCGAAGACTATATTGACTGGAAGGTGAAGGAAGAGCAGAAGGTCGCCGCCCTGGTCACCGGGTCGAAAACCGTCAAGCAGCACATGACCGACGTCATGAAAGCCTGCGTCAACTGCAAGGCCGATGGCGACGACTGCTTCCAGATCGAAAAGAACCCGGCCCTCAAACGCGCCGTGAAGCTCGCCCGCCGTGCCCAGGTTCCGGACAACTACATCCAGCGCGTCATCCAGTTTGCGCGCCAGGGCTACACGTCCATCGAATTCGACACCTACGACACCGACTGGGACGGCGAAGCCTACCGTACGGTTTCCGGCCAGAACTCCAACAACTCCGTCCGCGTCACCGACGAGTTCCTCGGCGCAGTCGCCAAGGGCGACAATTGGGAGCTGATCGGCCGCATTACCGGGAAGCCGGTGAAGGAAGTCCAGGCCAAGGACCTTTGGGACAAAATCGGCTATTCCGCCTGGGCCTGCGCGGATCCCGGCATCCAGTACCACACGACCGTCAACGACTGGCACACCTGCCCGGCGTCCGGCGAGATCCGCGGCTCCAACCCGTGCTCGGAATACATGTTTCTCGACGATACGGCCTGCAACCTCGCCTCGCTCAACCTACTGCAGTTCAAGAACGCCGATGGCACGTTCGACGTGGAGGCCTTTGAGCACTGCACGCGGCTCTGGACCATGGTTCTGGAAATCTCCGTCACCATGGCGCAATTCCCGTCCAAGCAGATCGCCAAGCTTTCTTACGAGTATCGCACGCTGGGTCTCGGCTTTGCCAATATCGGGGGCCTGCTGATGACCTCGGGCATTCCGTATGACTCGAAGGAAGGTCGGGCCATCTGCGGCGCCATCTCCGCGATCATGACGGGCGTCGCTTACGAGACTTCTGCCCTCATGGCAAAGGAACTCGGCCCCTTCCCCGGCCATGCCAAGAACGCCGAGCACATGCTTCGGGTCATGCGCAACCACCGGCGCGCGGCCTATGGCGAGCGTGGCGGCTATGAAGGCCTTAACACCAATCCGGTGGAGCTGGATCACGCCAATTGCACGCAAGCCCACCTGATCGACCACGCCAAGGCCGCCTGGGACCGTGCTGTCGAACTCGGCGCCGCACACGGCTACCGAAATGCGCAGGCCACGGTCATCGCCCCGACCGGCACAATCGGCCTTGTGATGGACTGTGACACCACTGGCATCGAACCGGACTTCGCCCTGGTGAAATTCAAGAAGCTCGCCGGCGGCGGCTACTTCAAGATCATCAACCGGGCAGTACCGGAAGCCCTCCGCGTCCTCGGCTATGAGCAGGATGCGATCGAAGACATCATCAAGTATGCCGTCGGCCACGGCTCGCTCGACGGTGCACCCGGCATCAACCACGCGAGCCTGAAGGCCAAGGGCCTCGGAGACACCCAGCTGAAAGCCATCGAGGACGGCCTCGGCACGGCCTTCGACATTAAGTTTGTTTTCAACAAATTCAATCTGGGCGAGAAGTTCTGCAAAGAAACCCTCGGGTTCACCGACGAACAGCTGGACGACTTCTCCTTCGACATGCTGGCCGAGATGGGCTTCTCCAAGGCCGATATCGAAGCGGCCAACGTTCATGTCTGCGGGGCGATGACGCTGGAAGGAGCGCCGGGCCTCAAGGACGAGGACCTGCCAGTGTTCGACTGCGCCAATCCTTGCGGTAAGATCGGCAAGCGCTTCCTCAGCGTGGACAGCCACATCCGCATGATGGCAGCCTCCCAGCCGTTCATCTCCGGCGCCATTTCCAAAACCATCAACATGCCGAACGATGCAACGGTCGAGGACTGCAAGGAAGCCTATGAGCTCTCCTGGAAGCTGGCTCTGAAGGCCAATGCCCTCTACCGCGACGGCTCCAAACTCTCGCAGCCGCTGAACGCCGCCCTTATCTCCGATGACGACGAGGACGATCTGGACGCCGTCGACGAGCTGCTGGAAGCCCCGGCAGCAGCCCGCGCCACCATCGCGGCGGAACGGGTCACTGAGAAGGTGGTGGAGCGCATCGTCGAGGTCACCAAGCGCGACCGTGAGAAGATGCCTCACCGGCGCAAGGGTTACACCCAGAAGGCCGTTGTCGGCGGCCACAAGGTGTACTTGCGCACCGGCGAGTACGACGATGGCCGCCTCGGCGAGATCTTTATCGACATGCACAAGGAAGGCGCTGCCTTCCGGGCGATGATGAACAACTTCGCCATCGGCGTCTCTCTCGGTCTGCAATACGGCGTGCCGCTTGAAGAGTATGTCGAGGCCTTCACCTTCACGCGCTTTGAGCCTGCCGGCATCGTCCAGGGCAATGACGCGATCAAGAACGCGACGTCGATCCTCGACTACGTCTTCCGCGAGCTCGCCGTCTCCTATGTCGGCCGCTCCGATCTGGCGCATGTCGATCCTGCGGACCTACAGTTCGACAGCCTCGGCAAGGGCGTTGAGGAAGGTAAGGCCCCGGAAGGGGGCGATGGCGGCGGCGTAGCGGCCCCTGCCCCGGTCCAGGCCCAGAAGGTTCTGAGCTCAGGCTTCGTACGTCAGACGGTTGATGAGAAGATCGTGGTCATGCCCGGCTCCAATTTGGCGCTGGCCGACACCGGCGGTCCGGTCGCGGCGCTGCAGGCCGAAGTCGCCGGCTTCGCCGAAGCCCACGCCCCGGCCATCACCGAAATCGGCGAAGTGCACCAGGCGCTGGAAGCCAGCGTCGTCGCTGCGGTCGAAGAGGCCCTCGGCGAGAAAAGCAAGGCGGCGCTCCGCCACGAAGCCCGCATGAAAGGCTACGAAGGCGAATCCTGCCCCGAATGCCACAACTTCACGATGGTGCGGAACGGCACGTGCTTGAAGTGTGACACGTGCGGCTCGACGAGTGGATGCAGCTGAGGGAGGAAAGATGAATCAACATGCATTGAATGAATTTGGCCAAATGGCTCGATTGCATCGAGTGCGAGCTGACAAGTGCCTACATGAGCAATCATCAGCTCTCGGGTGCCGACCGAGCGACATTTGTAGCTACGAGACAGGGGAAGTGCCTCCTCCGATCGAATTCGTTCAAAGCTTTGCAGACTGGTTG
>JBCCEL010000314.1:0-6816 GCA_039030315.1 Pseudomonadota bacterium | reverse complement strand
CTGTCATTGGGGGATCGGCGCCACAGTGGGTTCGGTGATCCCGACACGGAGCGCGATCATCCCGGCCGCTGTCGGCGTCGATATCGGCTGCGGAATGATGGCCTGGAAGCTGACCGTGTCGGCGAAGGACCTGCCGGACAATCTCGCGAGGATCCGCTCCGACATCGAGCAGGCGGTTCCGCACGGCTTCGTCTCCACCCGCGGGCTTGCGCGGAAGGGCAGCTGGGAAGAGATCCCGGAAGGCTCCGGCGCAAGGTGGCTGGAGCTTGAGGACCGTTACCGAGCGATTGTCGAAAGGCACCCGCGCATTTCCCACAAGCAGCCGGCGCACCAGCTCGGCTCGCTCGGCACCGGCAACCATTTCATCGAGATCTGTCTCGATGAATCCGATGCCGTCTGGGTGATGCTTCATTCCGGCTCGCGCGGTCCCGGCAACAACATCGGCCGGTACTTCATCGAGCTTGCGAAGAAGGACATGGAGGCTCACCGGGCGAACCTGCCGGACAAGAACCTGGCCTACCTGAGCGAAGGCACGGAGCATTTCGACGACTATGTCGATGCGCTGAACTGGGCTCAGGACTACGCCTGGGAAAACCGGCAGGCGATGATGGACGCGGTTCTGCAGGTGCTGCGCAGGCACTTGCCGCGCTTCAAGGTCGGCGACATGGCGGTGAACTGCCACCACAACTACGCGGTGGTGGAGCATCACTTCGGCGCCGACGTCTGGGTCACCCGCAAGGGTGCCGTGCGAGCGCGCAAGGGCGATCTCGGAATCATCCCGGGGTCGATGGGCACCGGCTCCTTCATTGTCCGCGGCCGCGGCAATGCGGACAGCTTCTGCTCCTGCTCCCACGGCGCAGGACGGGCGATGTCCAGGTCGCAGGCCAAGCAGCGCATCACGCTGAAGGACCACCGGCGGGCCACCGACGGCATCGAGTGCCGCAAGGACAAGGCGGTGATCGACGAAAGCCCGGCGGCCTACAAGGACATCTCCTCGGTCATCGCGGCTCAGGGAGACCTGATCGAAGTGGTGCATTCCCTGCGCCAGGTTGTGAACGTGAAAGGATAGGAATGGCCGGGGCGACCACCCGCTCCGGCAAAGAGACAAAAGAAAGCGCAGATCGAATAACGGATGGTTGGCCGAGTGGTAAGGCACCGCACCGCTAATGCGGCGAGCCCCTTTGAACGGGGGTGCGCAGGTTCGATCCCTGCACCATCCGCCAACTGTTTTGTGGCCCGCCCCTCTGGGCAAATTGGTAAAGTCGCTCGGTTCAGGACCGAGAGTTTTCCCGGTTCGAATCCGGGGAGGGGCACCACAGAAATTTCGCGAAGCGAAAGGGCATTCGTCCCGCCAGCTTCGGGAACACCCAAACGCGCGCATGGGCAAAATGGTAAAGTCGCTGCCTTGAGGGGGCAGAGTTTCCGGGTTCGAGTCCCGGTGCGCGCACCACAAACGTTTACCGCACGGAAACGTCCACCGTTCTGTACCGAGTCCCCAAGGCGACAGTCGTTTCAAAGAAACGACGAAAGCCCTGGCGATCCGGCGTTCTCCGCGCATGTGCACCATATACCGCGAAGGTCATGCAAGCCCGCTTAGGCCAACTGGTAGAGTCACCGGTCTTAAAAACCGGAACGTCCCGGTTCGAATCCGGGAGCGGGCACCATTTCAGACCTTGAGCTGCAGAGTTCCGCCGACAGTTTGTGTCGTGACCGCTTCAGCTCAGTGCCGAATTAAATTGATTACTGAATACAGCAATGGTTTTATACAGAAAAAATACTCCGGGTGAGCCATGCAAACAGAAATTGCATCCTTCGATCATAATTACAATCTGATAGAAGATTACCTTCAGGTCAAAAAAAGACCTCTCGCCAAGAACATCAGCGACAGTTTTTTAAGCCTCCAGTATGAAGCGGATGGCCAGCCCGTGACAGAACTGATCACGGTCAGCCCCGGCAACAATCTGCTCCGGTTCTTTCCGGACAAGAACTCCAATTCCGGCTGGAACAGCGAAGAGCGCAATGTCGATGGTGCTCCACGCGGAAATGGCGGGCGCGGACAGCCGCTGAAGATTGACAAGCTGCTTGCCTATTACGAGGGCACAACGCTGAACGTGTTCGTCCACTACAGGGCCTCCGGCGGCGTGCACACGGTCATCACCATGCAGCGGACAACCGAAAAGGGCTGGGTAGCCCTCGATCTTGAAAAGGATCCAAATCTGAACAATGCCCTTTCAAAGATGCGGCAGACCGACATGTTCGTGGACGCCAAGGGGAACTGGTTCGTCTACGGCATTTCCGAAGCTCTCATGGAGGGGACCGCTGCACACGGCAGCTTCGTCGTTCTGACAAAGAACCAGAATCCCGGCCAGGGGCATGATTTGCCGTGGAGCGTGATCTGGGAACAGGCCATCACCGAACCGGACACCAGCTACAGGCTGTTGCCGGGACTGAACGGCAACCAGATGACCATCATGACCATCACCGGTCCGAAGGCGAGCTTTGATGGTGCGACGAACTTTGGCGGCCAGTTTCAACCGAACTTCACGCCGGTCACGCACAACTTCGGCCTCGGGTCCCTGTCCTCACGCCAGGTTTTTCCTCTGCCGGTCAGGTCGAACGACAGCCACTTTCTGCTGCAGACCGAGGGCGGCGACCTCTATCAGATCGGGAACTATCTGACGGACAAGGTCGAGGCCACCCGCATGACCGGCGGGGCCGGCCAGCCCGAGGCGGTGGAGCGCGTCTCGGTGGGTCTGGACAGCCGGAACCGGTGGATGGTGTTCGCGACGGAAAAAATCGACCAACCGGCTGCAGATCCTGCGGCAGTCCGTCTCGTCAGTGGGCGCGGACAATCCTGCCTTCGATGCCTGGTCCGAGCTCGGCAACACGTTCTCGGAGATTGCCTGCCCGCCGCAAATGATTGCCGGTCCGGAACTCTATGCCTACGATCTGAAGGCCCAGGTGCGCCACCTCGGCCAGGACCTGGACACCGGCGTGTGGCACCCTTCCGTCCTGGAAACCCCAACCCAGGGCGGCGCCAACGGAACTGCGCCGAAAAAGACCTCGACTTTCACCCACGAGATCACGCTGAGGGACAAGGACGGCAACGTTCTGACCAACCGGGAGGTCAAGGTATCGACCACCACCAGATCGGTGCTGCTCATAAACGAACTGTCGTACCACACCGGCCCTTCGCAACCTGCCGCCGTCGTCAGCGACGACTTCGGCCGGGTGACCGTCGCACTCGAGGCGCACGGACTGAGCGCGCCGGCGATCCATGTTGAAGCCGTCGGCACCGATCTGAAAAAGAGTTTCACCGCGGACGGCCGCGTACAGCTGCGCTTGTCCGGCCAGGACTCAGATTTTCCCGTCGATGGCGCTTCGCTGAAAAAGAACGGCCTCTGGCCCAAGCAAATGAGCGACAAGAACGCCGATCCGGATGCAGCAGCGGACCAGATCAGGAAGCTCGGGCGGGCGGCACTGCAGATGAGCCATCCCGAGCTTGTCGAACCGGCCCCGTCCAGCGCAGGCGCAGCGGCCCTCAGCCTGGGTGACATTACAGGCGCCCTCTCAGGACTGCCCCACGACATTACCAAGGGCGCCCACAGGCTGAAAGACGGCGCTGAAGATGTTGCCGGTGACATCATCCATAAGGCCAAGGCCCTGGCCAAGGACGTCAAGGACATTGCGCTCAAGGTGGAAGGCGGCCTGGTGACCCTGGTGATCGACGGCACGGAGATGGTGCTGAAGGCGGCCAGCCAGGTTCTGAATGCGGTCGAGGCCATCTTCAGCAAGATCGCCAGTTTCATGAAAAAGGTGATCAACGTCATCACGACATTGATCAAGTGGCTGCGCTATCTCCTGGAATTCAAGGACATCGTGAAGACCAAGGATGTCTTCAAACACGTTCTGACCAGCAGCCTGGCGTTCATCGGCAATACGCTGACGGATGACGGTCCTGCCTTCATCACGGCGGAGTTCGGCAAGATCAAGAAGGAGATCACCGGTTACATCGACGAGATCGAAGCAAAGCTTGAAGCCGGCACCACACTCGCGTCGATGGGCACTCCGCCTGAGAACGGACCGCACTTTATCGGCAGCGGAACCTCCGCCTTGAACGGGGGCAGGCTCAAGTCATCCTTTTCGGTGGGGGCTGTGCAATCCAACTTCGTCCAGAAGAAAGCATCCGGCAAGCTGAAACACATTGGCTCTGATCTCCACAAGCACGCACGCGGGGGCAGCGGCAGCTCGGGGGATCTGGCGCAAAGACTGGTGCAAATCCTCAACAACTCCTTCGACCTTGAGGCCTTCCAGAGCTCTTTTTCGAAAATGCTGGGCTGGGCAGGGCAGGTTAAGGACCCGACGAGTTTTCTTGATGTGGCAATCCTGGAGATACTCGAAGCCACCAAGGATCTCCTGCTATTGGCGCTCGACCTGATCGAGGCCATTCTGGAGGTCCTTCTTCTGCTGGCGGGAGAGGCGATCACGGCATTCCGAAAGTTCATCACGGCCACGATCGACATTCCGGTTATCTCCTGGTTGTACAGGCAAATTGTGGGCGACGATCTCTCGATCGCCGATGTGCTATGCCTGCTGGTTGCTGCGCCTGCCACGATCTTCCAGAAAATTGTCGATGGCGGCAAAGCGCCGTTCACCTCCGCCCAGGTGTCGGCTGCGACCGGCCCGGATTCGGTCTGGAGCCAGGCGGCAAGCAGATCGACGGAGCGGCAAAAGAAGTATCGCACTGATCCTTCCAGCGTCGAGAACTACACGACAGAGAGCGTCCTCAAGGGCTACGAGCGGATGAAGGCACCGGTGACCGGCCGCGTGCTGGCGGCTAATGGATCCGGAGGCAACCAGGGCAATGACGACACGCCCCAGCCTGCGCGGCTCTCGCTGCCGTCGCGCATCTCACGCTCGATCTTGCTCGGAACGGTGTGGCTGACTCTGGTGCCGTTCGAGATCGCTGCGGACGCATTCGCAGTCGATGACGAAGAGACCATGCTGGGCTGGGCCACTCTGCCAACTTCCGCCATCGGAATACTGGCGTGGGGTATGAGCATCGCCTGGGACAGCTGGAGCTGGATCGCGCTTGGCGATTCCAACTCGACAATTTCCTTTCTCGGCATCATTCCGGACATTATCGGCCTTGCCCTGCCGATCCTACCGTTGCTGTTCATCGAGCTGCCCGGCATGTCTGACACGCTCGCCGGCTCAGAGTTCATTGCCGAAGAGACCTTCCTGCCCTGGGCAACATGCGGCACCGCTGTCCTCGGCGTGGCGGCCGCCATCACCATCGGGACGCTGCAGCTTGTCCGCTTCTTCAAGGATCGCCACAGCAAGGATGATGAGGGAGACGATAAGGACACACGGCCGCCGTCGATCCCGATCACCGGGGTCGCCGGCTCGATACTCCCCATGGTGTCCAATCTCGCCAAGCCGCTGCGTCTCACCAGCGACGGCGGCGCCACCGCCAAGCTGGCCGGATTTTCCCTGCTTTTCATCTTCGATGCACTCAACTTCGGCACAGCAGCGGCCAAGGGCATCTACAACTGGGACTATCGGACCTGAAGCGGTCCTTGTCGGCATGTACGGGAGACGAATGACATGATGAAATCCTATTCCAGGCGCGGACGCAGCGCAGTTGTCGGAACGTCCGGTCTCTGTCTTCTGGCCGGCATGGCCGCCGCATTGGCCGGCGGCCCACCGGAAAAGATGGTCGCGTTCTACACCACCGATGGCGCAGGCGTGTGCCCGAACAACTGGCAGGAAGCCGGTTATGCGCAAGGGCGCCTCTTGCTGGGGACGGTCAACCCGGATCATGTGAAGAAAACGGTCGGCGAGCCAATGGCGGACGGGCAGCCGCCCCTGCATGATCACAGCTTCAACGGCTGGGCCGTCATGCCCGCCGGCGATCCGCACGGCATCATGCCATCGGGCGGGGACCGGCAGCTTGCGATCGCAACAGACGAGAGCGGCGCACAGATCTCCGGCAAGACCGGGCGATCCGGACCGAATCTGCCGTTCCAGCAGTTCCTCGTATGTGTTTCCGGGAAACCTGAAAACCCAAGAGCACCAGACGGGTTTCCGGTCGGCTCCATCTCGTTTTTTGCCAGCACATCGTGCCCGCGCGGCTGGGCTCCTGAAACCCAGGCCGATGGCCGGTTTCTGCTGCCCGCCACCTTGAAAGGCATTGTGGGCCGCGCCACCGCAACCCATTGGAGCAACCTTCAGCAGCCAGCCCACACCCACACCTCTCACCGGTTCACCATCACCAGGGGCAAGACAAAGCACGTCGAGGTGGGGGTTCCCGCCCCGAAGAAGGATTACGCCTACTACAGCCCCGATTTTGAAGGCGGCAAAGTCCGGGGAACCGGGATGATAATTTCCCACACCAACCACAACACCGAGCCGGTTCTGCCTTTCGTCGCCTTGCTGGCCTGCGGCAAGACGGAAGGCACACCCGAAACCTTCGAGGTTCAGTCCGGGGTCTCGACGTTCTATTCCGGTCAGTCCTGTCCCGACGGCTGGGCGCCGGCCACGGGGGCTGCCGGGCGTTTTCTGGTCGGGATCGGCGGCAACGGCAAACAGGGCTATGCGTTCGGCGGTGAGAACATCGACAAGGTCGAAACGGAGCGTGCGATGTCCCATAGCCTGGATCAGCCGGCCAGATTCACTGAACTGGATCTGGGCAAGGGCGGCGTCCCAGGTTCAACGGGGACGGCCGCGATGCGCGGGAAGACCCACGGCACCACCCTCAGGCCACCCGATCTGACCCTGCAGTTCTGCTCCAAGATGCCGGGCTAAACGGCCCCG